>JAFGNP010000076.1 GCA_016926975.1 Coriobacteriia bacterium
AGCCACGACGGCACACTGTACAGGGGAGAGCGGTCCTCATCGAGAATGCCGAGCTCCGCAAGAGCTCCCGGCAGCGCAGCCTGGCTGACGACGGTTATCAGGTAGTTGTTCGACTTGTGCAGCACCGAGCGGCGTACCGTCAACTCGGTGGTCAGGTCGAAGACCGACCGCAGCAGCTTGATGACTTTTCGGGCGACCGGCGCGGTCTCGGTGGCGATCTCGAGCCTCATCCTGCCACCGCCGGTGTAGTGCAGCGTGCCCTCCACCCTGATCAGGGCCGAAAGCTCGGCGCGCGCGCAGCAGGGCTTCGCGTTCTCGACCCGCGCCAGCTCCTGCTTGACTTCGGCCGTGAACGACATCACCACACCTCCCTGAGAGCAGCGTAGAGCCTGTCAGGGTCGTGGCGCATCGGGTTCTCCCGGTCGACGAGGTCCGCCGCGACCACACTGATACCGTAAGCCTCGATGCGCCGCAGCACCGACGGGCCGGCGGAGACGTGCGGACGTTCGTCCCCGTCCTGTGGGACGTCCACGAGAACCGTCCCGATCAGACCGTCCATGCCGTGATGAAGCAGCGCCTCCACGTGGTCCGCTGCATCCATGCTGCTGGTCTCGCCGCGCAGGTTACCCACGTTGCACACGTAGATCACCTTGGCACCGCTCTTGTCCACCGCATCCGCAACGCCTTCCACGAGGAAGTTCGGGATGATGCTCGTGAACAGGCTTCCGGGACCGATGATGATGAGGTCCGCCTCCTCGAGCGCAGCGAGAGCCGGACGGTACGCGTGGACCGGCGAAGGGTCCAGGGCCACTGTCGTGATTGGCCCCTCACTCTCGGCTACCTTGGCCTGCCCCTTCACCAGACGACCGGAAGCATCACGACCGGACAGCACGACATCGGCCAGAGTCGATGGGAGGACGCGGCCACGCACGCCCAGCAGTAGCCCTGCCTCCTCCACTCCCTCGGCGAAACCTCCCTCGAGATCCGCCAGCGCGGCGATGATGAGATTCCCCAGCGCGTGTCCGGCGAGTCCCTCACCTCCGGGGAAGCGGTACTGGAACACGCGCGCCAGCTCGCTCGATGGATCAGCGAGTGCGACCAGGCAGTTGCGGATGTCACCGGGGGGCAACATCCCCAATTCCCGACGAAGCTGACCTGAGGAGCCCCCGTCATCGGCCACGGTCACGACCGCTGTAGTATCGAATCCCGCCCGAAGCAAGCACTCCAGAACGAGCGGCAGCCCCGTGCCACCCCCGACGGCAACCGCGCGGCGTCGAGCCATCAGCGGTTCCTGTCCTTCGCTATGTCACGGTGACTCACAGACACCTGGTAGCCGAGAGACAGAAGGTGCTCGCCGGTCTTCTCCGCAAGAACCACACTGCGGTGCTGTCCCCCTGTGCAACCCAGCGCCACACTGAGCTGGCTCTTACCCTCGGACACGTAGTTCGGCAGGAGAAGCTCGAGAAGCGAGAACCACCTCTCGAGGAACGCGGTCGTCTCAGGCTTGCCCAACACGAAGCTCCTGACCGGCCGGTCCAATCCGGTCTTAGGCCGCAGCCTGTCGTCGTAGTAAGGATTCGGAAGGAAGCGGACGTCCATCACGATATCCGCATCAACCGGCAGGCCGTGCTTGAAGCCGAAGGAGACCACTGTCACGGCCATTTGCTCCTGACGGTCCACGGCCACGAACTTCTCGCAGATCAGCGCGCTCAGCTCCTGCGGACGCAGACCACTGGTGTCGATGATCAAGTCGGCGCGCTCCCGGACAGCTTCGAGGAGCCCTCGCTCGGCAGCGATGCCTTCGGCAACAGACCCGACCTCTGAGAGCGGATGCCTGCGCCTGGTCTCCTTGAAGCGCCGTACGAGCGTGCGGTCGTCGGCCGTGAGGAAGAGGATCCTGAACGGGTGGCCTACCAGCTCAAGATCGTCCAGCTCGGCCGACAGCTCCTCGAAGAACGCACCTCCACGGACATCGCAGACGACCGCCATCCGGCGGATGCGGCTGCCGGGAAGTGCGGTCAACGAAACCAGCTGTCCGATGAGTGCGGGAGGCAGATTGTCGATGCAGAAGTAGCCGAGGTCCTCGAAGGTGTGTATCGCTTCGCTTCGGCCCGCACCGGACATACCGGTGATCAGCACCAGATCGCCTTCGGCGGTTCCGCGTTTCTCGCCTACGGCATCCGGGGCGTTCTCATCGATTCCGGTCGGCTCGGCCATGACCTTGCGGCCTTACTCTTTGTCGAACAAGGAGGTGGCCACCGAGCCCACGACCGCGATGATGACGGCTGCCACAACGGTCTGCACGAACCCTGTGGTGTGAACACCGTCAACTATCGCGGCAACCAGATAGAGCATTCCTGCGCTGATCACCAGGGAGAAGAGTCCCAGGGTGAGACAGGTCACCGGAAGCGCCAGCAGTTTGACGACAGGCTTCACTATCGCATTCACTACCGCAAGCACGAGCGCGGCGATCACGGCCGAGGGCCAGAACGAATCGACCTGCAGGAGCGAGCCCCCGGAGAGATAGGCGACGCCGAAGATGGTCACCGCCGAGACGAGCATGCGCAGAAGGAACTTCATCATCGGCCTCTTCCTTCAGTCTGATTTCTCGGAACGCCGTCCAGTATACCAGCGGCTCCACCGCGAATGGGGGCGGGATCCGGTGATAAGGCGCAGATCGCTCAAGGATCTGCGGCGTCGCGAGGCCGGCGGGGTTACTGCCGCCAGAGGTAGCCGACGTTGCGCACGGTCTCAAGCCGTCGGGCGGCCTCCGGGCCGAGCTTGGCGCGCACCCGCCGCACGTGCACGTCAACGGTGCGAGCCCCTCCGAAATAGTCGGTGCCCCACACGCGCCTGAGGAGGACCTCGCGGCTGTAGACGCGGTTCGGATGTGTCACCAGGAATGCGAACAGCGCGTACTCGAGATACGCGAACTCCACAGGCACGTCGCCAAGATAGGCCTGGTAGGTGGCCAGGTTGAGCGTGAGATCGTCCACCCGGACGATCTCCTGGGCCGCGCTCTCCTCGCCGGGCCACAGCAGTCCCCGGACCCGGACGGCCAACTCGGCTGATGAAGCTGTTCTCACCGCGAAGTCGGCCGGAAGCCGCACCGGCATGCGAAGCCGCTCGATCCCATCGGGGTCAGCGACAAGCAGCAGACGGATATCGCAGCCTGCCGCCGCCGCCTCTTCGGCGAGCGCCACGACCTCGTCCGCGGACCGGCCTACGTCCGCGATCACCAGGTCGCCGGGGTCGGCCGGCAGGCGTGAGGCGAGATCGGCCACGGGACAGTAGAACATCGCCACATCCAGCGTTCCGATGCCCGTCTCGATCCATGCCCTGGTGTGGACATCATCCGCCGCCACGATCACGCGCTTCACGTGCACTTCCCCCGACCTCCTCTCGGCCCGTCCTTAGACGGCAGCGCCGGGCGGAGAAATCTCCAGCCCGGCGCCATTGCCGTCGTGCGACACCGGGCCAAAGCCCGGTGAAGTCCACTGCCCCTTACAGGATCGACAGATACTTGTCCTGCTCCCACGGCGTCACATACGCAACGTACTCGGCCCACTCGGCCTTCTTGTTGCGGCAGAAGAACTCGTGGATGTGCTCGCCGAGAACTTCCTTCATCAGCTCCGACTGCTCGAACAGCTCGATAGCCTCGCCGAGGTCCTTCGGCAGCGTCTTGATGCCGGCGGCGTCGAGTTCCTCTTCGGTCATGTGGAAGATGTTGTTCGTCGCTTCAGGCATGAGCTCCAGGCCCTCTTCGATACCCTTGAGGCCCGCGCCGAGCATGACGGCGAACGCGAGGTACGGGTTGGCCGAAGGATCCGGCATGCGCAGCTCCACGCGGGTCGCCACTTCCTTGCCCGGCTTGTACATCGGCACACGCACCATGGCCGAGCGGTTGCGGCGGGCCCACGTCACGTACACGGGCGCCTCGTAACCGGGCACGAGCCGCTTGTAGGAGTTCACGAACTGATTCGTGACAGCACAGAACTCGGGCGCGTACTTGAGCAGGCCGGCGATGTAGCTCTTGCCCGCCGCCGAGAGGTGGTAGCCATCGGGGTCGTTCGCGTCGTACATGGCGTTGCCCTCGGTGGTGAACAGCGACTGGTGCACGTGCATGCCGGAGCCGTTCTCACCCTGGATGGGCTTGGGCATGAAAGTCGCGTACACGCCGTTGGCGAACGCGATCTCCTTCACGGTGAGACGGTACGCCATCACGTTGTCAGCCATGGAGAGCGCATCGGCGTAGCGCAGGTCGATCTCGTGCTGCGACGGGGCCACCTCGTGGTGCGCGTACTCCACCGGGATGCCGAGCTTCTCGAGCGCGAGTACGGTCTCGCGGCGCAGAGCGCTCGCCACGTCGAGCGGCGTGAGGTCGAAGTACCCTCCCTTGTCGAGCACCTGCGTACCCTCGGAGTCCGAAAAGTAGAAGAACTCCAGCTCGGGGCCGACGTACATCGTGTAACCCATGTCGGCGGCCTTGGCGAGTATGCGCTTGAGCGCATAGCGCGGGTCGCCCTCGAACGGGGTTCCGTCAGGGTTCATGATGTCGCAGAACATGCGACCGGTCCCGCCGTTGCCTTCGCCCTTCCACGGCAGCATCGCGTACGTGGAGGGGTCGGGATACGCAACCATGTCCGACTCCTCGATGCGCGTGAAGCCGTCGATCGAGGAGCCGTCGAAGCCCATTCCCTCCTCGAACGCGCCTTCGAGCTCGCTGTCGGTCACCGCGAAGCTCTTGAGGAAGCCGAGCACGTCGGTGAACCAGAAGCGGATGAAGCGCGTGCCACGCTCCTCGACGCTCTTAAGTACGTAGTCCTTGTCCATCGTCTTAGTCATCTCGGTTTCCTCTCATGTAGCTACGGTCCGCAACAAGCGTAAGGACGGGGTGTTTCGTCCGTGTTTCCAATCCGAGAACGGCAAGATAATCCTCCTTGGCAGCTGTGCTACAGCGCCGCATACAACTTCGCGTACGGGCGGTGACTGACCGGCACGATACGGGTGAAACTCCCCGACAGGATCTCTTCGGCATCCATCCCCACGGCCGCGGCGTACTCCTCGATCACCGGGCGGAGCTCGGCCAGATCCTCCTCGGTGGCCTCGGCGATGCCCACCTCGGCACCGCACTGCCACGGCTCGACGGCGCCGCGCACGTAGATGACGCCGCCGTGCATCCCCGCGCCGAGGAACCCGCCCGCGAGCGGCTGAGCCTCGTCGCGGTTGTTCATGCCAAGCAGCACGAGCATGCCACCGGCCATGTACTCCCCGAAGAAGTCGCGCGCCTTCCCGCCGCAGACGAGCACCGGCACGTTCTTCTCGAACGCCTTCATGTGGATGCCCACGCGGTAACCCACGTCGCCTTCGACGAAGACGCGACCGCCGCGCATGCCGTAGCCGAGGACGTCGCCCGCGTCGCCGTGCACGATGACGCCCCCTCCGCTCATCGTGTTGCCGACGCCGTCCTGGGCGTTACCGAAGACCTCGATCTCCACCCCGTCCGCGAACATCGCCATGTCGTTGCCTGCGGTGCCGTGGACCTCGATCCTCACACCGGGTTCGCGCAGGCCGGTCCCGATGTAGCGCTGACCGTTGACGCCGTCGAGTCGGATCTCCGTAGCGCCGCGGCCCACCTCGGCCCGTATCGCCTCGTTGAGCTCCTTGTAGTAGACGCCCGTCGCGTCCATGCGCACCGCGTCACCGTCGCGCCCGATCACCGGCGCCACATGCCGGTAACCCTCGATCGCGCCCGCAGGGGGCGCCGCCTTGACCGCATGCATCACACACACCCCCTAAAGTCCGGCCGGCTTGACGCCGAGGATCCGACACGTCTGTTCGTCCAGGCCGATCGAGCGCAGCCGCTCGCGGCTCCCGCGCAGGCTCTCCACGGCGTTCACTCCGAGCGCGCCGAGGATCTCCTGGAGTTCGTGGCTCCATGCGTGCACAAGGTTCGTAAGCCGCTCGGCACCCCACTCCGGATCTATGCGCCGCGTGAGCTCCGGCTTCTGCGTCGTGATGCCCCACGAGCACTTGCCGGTGTGGCAGCTCTGGCAGAGGTGACATCCGAGCGCGAGCAGCGTGGCCGTGCCGATCGCAACCACGTCAGCGCCGAGCGCGATCGCCTTGGCGGCATCCGCCGAAGAGCGGATCGAACCCGCGGCGATGATCGACGCCTGATTGCGGATCCCCTCGTCTCGAAGTCGCTGGTCGACCACGGCGATGGCGATCTCCACCGGGATGCCGACGTGATCGCGAATGACCTGCGGCGCCGCGCCGGTCCCGCCCCGGAATCCGTCCAGGTAGATGTAGTCCGCGCCCGCCCGTACGATGCCCGACGCGATTGCGGCCACGTTGTGCACCGCCGCGATCTTCACCCCGACCGGCTTGTAGCCGGAAGCTTCCTTGAGCGCGTAGATGAGCTGACGCAGGTCCTCGATCGAGTAGATGTCGTGATGCGGCGCAGGAGAGATCGCGTCGCTCCCCTGCGGGATCATGCGCGTGGCGGAGACGTCACGGTCGATCTTCTCCCCGGGAAGGTGCCCTCCGATGCCCGGCTTGGCGCCCTGCCCAACCTTTATCTCGAGCCCGGCTACGCGCTGCAGGATCTCCGGGCTCAGCCCGAACCTGCCTGAGGCCACCTGTACGATCACATTGTCCTGATACGGGTACAGGTCTTCGTGCAGCCCACCCTCACCGGTGTTCATCAGCGTGCCGAGTCGCTCGGCAGCCGTCGCGATCGACTTGTGCACGTTGAGCGAGACCGATCCGTAGCTCATCGGCGCAAAGACGATCGGGACGTCGAGCGCGATGTTGTGCGCAAGACCCTCTCCGTCGCCCAGCTTGAAACCTCCGCTGCCGTCAGGTTCCACCGCGACGCTGTCCGGCTTTCGACCCAGATATGTCCTCAGCTCCATCGGCTCGCGCAGCGGGTCGATGGACGGGTTCGTGACCTGGCACGCGTCGAGCACAAGCTTGTCGAAGATGCGCTCGTAAGGCTTCGGGTTGCCCATCGACGTGAGCAGAACGCCGCCTGACTCGGCCTGCTTCCACACGCTCTTGCGCGCGTCGGCCGACCAGTTGTCGTTCTCGCGGAACGCGAGCGGGTTCTTCTCGATAGTGATGCAGTGTGCCGGGCAGTACGTCACGCACCGGTGACACGCGCGGCACTTCTCATCGTGGGGTATGGGGCGCTCGTTGAACTCGTACACACCCCAACCGCACTGCTGTACGCAGCGCCCGCACTTGTGGCACTTGTCGTAATCGATCTTGACCCGGAACTCGGGCTGGACGAGCGTCTGCTGCATGACTAGACCGCCACTTCTTCGAGTTCGTGGCGCGCGTCCACCGCAGTGACCGCACTTGAGATCTCTGCCGGGCTGCTATGGAGCTGGCTGTGGAAAGGCACCTCCATGCTCTTCACGCGCGCGACCACCGGCTCGCCGGCTTTCGGGGCCCATATCTCATCCGGGCTCGGCATCACGGTGCGGATCGCGCTCTCCTCCGAGGCGACCATCAGTCTGCTGCCGCTGCGAGCGGCCACAAGCGGGCGAAGCTTGATGCGGTCGTTGAGCGCGACCAGGCCACCATTGAAGCCGAGCACGATGGCGAAAGGACCGTTGAGCATCGCCGGGCCGTAGACTGCACGAAGCGAACGCATGAGCGCCGCGTCATCGGGCGCCATGCGGTCGATCTCGGACCACAGCGGAGCCGCCAGGACCTTGCACGCCAGTTCGACCGGCAGCTTGTGCCGGCGCAGGAGCAAGTCGAAGAGATAGGCTGCCACTTCGGTGTCCGTGCCCAACGAGCACTTGTAGCCGAACTGCTCCAGATACCGCGCGTTGATCCCGTAGCTCGAGATCTCACCGTTGTGCACGATAGACCAGTCGAGCAGCGTGAACGGATGCGCGCCACCCCACCAGCCCGGCGTGTTCGTCGGGAACCGGTTGTGGCCGACCCAGGTGTGTCCTTCGTACTCCTCGAGACGGAAGTAGTGACCGATTTCCTCGGGGTATCCCACGCCCTTGAAAGCGCCCATGTTCTTGCCCGAGGACGCAACGAACGCACCGTCGATGCGTGAGTTGATCATCATGACCACATTCACGACGAAGTCCTCGGCGGTGAACTCTTCCTCATCGATGAGGTGCTCGTGCGGCATCATGAAGTAGCGCCACAGCAGCGGTGCGTCGTGGATGCCCTTGACCGGACGCGTGGGCATAGGCTCGGCCACCTCGATCAGGAAGTGTTCGCCGAGTATCTCCTCCACCGCGTCCTTGGCCTGCAGATCGTGATACATCATGTGGAAGCAGTAGTGCTCCGGGAACGCGGGGTAGATGCCGTATCCGGCAAAGCCGCCGCCGAGACCGTTGCCACGGTCGCGCTGCACGGCCATCGCCTTGATCGGCTCCTCGCCGCTCATGAGCGTGCCGCTCTCGTCGCAGATGCCCATGAGCCCGCAGCCACCGTGGATCTTGAACGGCGACTCCTCCCGGTAGTTGGCGGGCTCGAACCCGTCGTATCGGCTGAGGTCGTATGCCATCTTCCTCACTCCTTCTCTGCGGTGAGCAGGCGGGCGACCGCGTCGCCGCCGCCTTCGGGTAGCGGACCGAGACCCAGCTTCTTGCGCGCGGACTCGCGCGGCTTGCCGAGAGCACCGGTCTTGAGGAACTCGCCGTACGCCACGGCTACCGACTCCGGGCCGGCGCCACGTTCCATCGCGAGTTCCTTCAGCTGGCGGAAGACGCCCGCCATGCCGATCCGGCTGTGGCACATCTCCTGGCACGTGTAGCACTCCAGGCACTTCCAGAGCTGCCCTTCGGCGAGCACCTCGTCCAGGCGACCCGCGAGCAGCGCCGCGATGATGTCGTTCGGCTGGAAGGTGGGATCGATCTTGCAGACGGGGCAATCGTCCTTACACGCCTGACAGGAGTCGCACTTCACCAACAGCGACACATCGAAGTGCTCGGCCAGCCGCTTCCTGTCACCGGCGCGCGCCTCCCACTTGGAGATGAACGAGTCGGTCGGCACGCGGTGCCCATCGAGGCCGATCTCATCCGGCGAGTGCCCCATCGCAAGCGCGATAAGCTCCGAGAGGTAGAAGACCGGCACATGGACGTCCTCATTCGCCCGCTGGAGGGCAGCCTGGTTGAGGTCGAACTGCTGGAAGCAGCTCGGGCAGACGACCACCAGCGCATCAGCGCCCTCTTCCTGCACGTCGTGGAGCTTGTGCCGCGCGAAAGCGAGCGAGCCCTCGCGCTCGCCCACCCTGTCGAGCGCCCCGCCACAGCACTGCATCTTGGTGGTGTAGTCCACGACCTGTGCGCCGAGCGCGGAGACGAGTTCCTCGACCTTGGTGGGGTTCAGTGGATCGTCCCAACGGACGGCCGGCTGCGGACGGAGCAGGTGGCAGCCGTAGTGGACCGCCACACGCATCCCCCAGAGCGGCTTCGTCACGCGCGCACCGAGCGAACCCGCGCCGACCGTGTCGGCCAGCCACTCGGCGAAGTGCATGATCTCGAGGTCGCCCGAGTAGAACAGGTCCTCCGCGGCGAGACGTCCGTTGATGCGTCCCCGCCCACGCCAGTCGCTCGCAAGATGACTCGCTGCCTCCTTGAACGTCGAGTAGCAGCCGTTGCACGGCGTGACCACGCCAAGGCCCGCCTTCTCGACGATCGCCAGGTTGCGCGCCGCAGCGGTGTAGAACGCGTCCTCGTCGTTCGCCTTCACGAGCGTGCCCTCGGGACAACACGTGTGACCGGCGAGCTCGTGCACGGTTGCGCCGAGGTCGTCGAAGACCACCCGCGTCGACTTCTCGATGAAGGGGAATCTCGCGGGGATGGTGCATCCCCAGAAGACTGCGAACTCCCTCATGCGCTCCACCTTCTCGTCTCTTGCCGGACAAACGAAAACGCCCACTCGGACCCCTTACGGTCCGTGTGAGCGTCATTGCTCGTCTCTATTGAGTTCGCGGTTCTTCATTGAACCGCTGCCAGTATCATAGCAGGTTCTTTCGGCCCGCGGAAGATGCCTGGCAATACCCCCGAAACACGCAGGCTACAAAGCTACTCTCCGGCCTCCTCGGCCAGCACTATAGCGTCTGCGACCTGACGCAGTGTGAGCCGCCGGTCCATGGCCAGCTTCTGGAGGCGCCGGAAGGCATCGGGCTCGGTCATCCCCTTCGCCATGAGCACGCCCTTCGCCCGGTCGAGCACCTTGCGAGTCTCGAGGCGCTCGGTCAGATCGCCGACCTCGGCGGCCAGCGCACGCGACTCGGCGAACCTGGAAACGGCGACCGTCATGGCCGGCAGGATGTCGTGTTTCGTGAATGGCTTGATGAGATAGGCCATGGCGCCGGCCTCACTCGCTTCCTCCACGTAAGACTGCTGGGAGAACGCGGTGACCATCACGATAGGCGCTATGTTCTCCTCGCCTATCACCCGCGCTGCTTCAAGACCGTCGGTACCCGGCATCTTCACGTCCATGAAGATGATGTCCGGAACGAGCTCGCGGGCGAGCGAGATGGCCTCGGCGCCGTCGCGCGCTTCACCCACGACCTCGTGACCCTCCTCGGCGAGCATCTCGCGCAGGTCCATACGTATGAGCGCTTCGTCTTCCGCGATGAGTACGCGCACTGCTATCGCCTCAGCCAGTCGTCTCGGGGACAGGGACCTCCACCGCAACAGTGGTTCCGTGCGCAGCTCCGAACGAGAGTGTACCGCGCAGATCCTCCTCCACTATCGTCCGCACGATCGCAAGACCCAGATGCGCAGAGCTCTCTACGGCGAAGCCAGCCGGGAGATTGGCGCCGGTGTCGTGAACGAGGATGCGTACCGCCGAGCCGGCGTGCTGCATGGTGACGGTGACGATGCCGGCTCCGCCGGGGCCGAGACCGTGCTCGATGGCATTGTGCACCAGCTCGGCCACCACCAGTGCCAGTGAAGTCGCGATCTGCGCCGGCACGAGACCGGTCTCTCCCTCGACAGTCACGCGAACCGCGCTGTCCGTTCCCGCAAGCCCGCGGCGGACCATGTCTCCCACAGTCCTCACGGCCGCGGCCAGGTCGACCGACTCCTCGGTAGCCTCGGCGAGCATCTCGTGGACGACCGCCATCGACGAGACCCGGTCCACCGCTTCTCGAAGCGATCTCGCTGCCTCGTCGCTCTCCGAACGGCGCGCCTGGATGCGCAGCAGCGAGGCGACGGTCTGGAGGTTGTTCTTTACCCTGTGATGGACCTCCCGGATCGTCGCCTCCTTCACTCTCAGTTCCTGTTCGCGGTGACGCGCCTCGGTAACGTCCTCAACCAGAACGAGCGCGCCCTCCGCGAGTGCGATCGTCCGGTACCGCAGGAAGCGGCCGCTCACTTCCACCGTCATCTCGCGCGCCGCGCCGCTGCCGAGCACGGGCGAGACAGCCGAGACGCCACCGGGAAGCTCCGAGGCAGGGCTGCCGGTGAGCTGGCCTTCCACACCTGCCAGCCGCATGATGTTCACCGCATTGGGACTCGCGTACTCGACCTGGCCGTCCTCAGCCACCTCGATGACGCCGTCACCGGCTAGCCGGGTTGTCGCGTACGACGCGTCGGTGTCGAGGTCCGTTAGCGGCTCCGCCTGAAGGCGCTCCAGCAGCAGGGCCGCCAGGCGCATGAAAGCGACCTCCATCTTGCCTGGCGACTCGGCTACACCCTGCCCGACATGGCGCACCACGACCGCGTACGGCTTGTCGGCAGGTCCGATCGGATACGCCGTGGAAGTGAACGCGATCCCCCGCCTCGCGCGCCGGCGCGTACTACACACCGGAACACCGCCTTCGAGAGCGTGGTACGCCTCCGGCTCATCATCGCGCGACACGCTGTCCCCGGCCTGAGACACCGGGACCGCGGCAGCGGCGGTCATCGGACGAGCGTCCAAGACGACCTGCAGCTCACCGTCCACGTCCGGCACGAGCAGGGCCACATCGCCGTACCCGAGGTCGGCCACCAGCTGCAGGTTGTCAGCAACGCTGCGCACGTGCTCGCGCGCGTCTTCAGACAACAGGTGCAGTATCGTCGCGGTATCGTCCATGCCGAGGATTATACGCACCGCGCGAACGTCCAGCTGCTCGGGTACTCGCGGCTACCGCACCAGACATCGACGGTCGCATCTAATCCGGCGGCTCATGATTGGATAACGCGCGCCACCTCACAGGCGACATCGTATGGCACTCCGGGAACCTGCGCGATCTGCTCGGCGGTGGCCTCTCGCATCTTCTTCAGCGATCCGAAGTGCTTTAGCAGCGCCTTCTTGCGCTTTGGGCCCACACCGACGACATCGTCGAGTAGCGAAGCGGTCATCGCGCGTCCGCGCAGTTCGCGGTGGTACTCGATCGCGAAACGGTGGGCTTCGTCGCGCACTCGCTTCACCAGATACAGAGACGACGACCCGCTCGGCAGCGTCACCGGCTCGTCCCAACCCGGCACGTGGAGCTGCTCTTCACGCTTCGCGAGCGAGACGAGCGGGATCGATGTAATGCCCATCTGCTCGAGCACCGCCAGGGCCGCATTCAGCTGCGGCCTTCCGCCGTCCACGATGACCAGGTCCGGACGACTGGCGAAGCGGGAGTCGCCCGCACCCTGGCGCGCGAAGCGCCGGCGCAGCACCTCGGAGAGCATGGCAACGTCGTCGGACTCATCGGCAGGCAGGCGCACCTTGAACCGCCGGTACGCCGCCTTGTCGGCACGACCGGCGGTGAAGACGACCATCGACCCCACCGACGACCGACCGTGGAGCGTCGAGATGTCGTAGCACTCGATGCGCAATGGAGGAGCGGGAAGCGCAAGGGCGCTTTCGAGCTCCAGCAGCGCGCGGTTGAGCCGCTCCTCATCGTAGCGAGTGCGGTTCCGGTACCGTGCCAGGCCATGCCGCGCATTGGCTGTCGCGAGCTCGGACAGCGACCTCTTCTCTCCACGCTGCGGCACCACCAGGCGCACCCGGGTGCCGCGCACGCCGGTCAGCCACTCCTCGACCACCGCCGGGTCCTCCGGCAGGCCCGGCAGGACGATCTCGCGCGGCACGTGCGACGCGCTCCCGTAGTAGCGGAGCAGAAGCCCTTCTACGAGCTCCGGCTCGGCAACATCAAGCCCTTTGTCGAGCACCAGATCGTTGGCGCCCACGATGCGGCCTTCGCGGACCTGCAGGACGTTCACACCCGCGATGGTCTCCTCGCGCTCTATTCCGACGATGTCTATGTCGAGCGGCCTGTCGAAGACCACGCGCTGTCGCTCCAGTACCGACCTGACGGCATCGAGCGAGTTCCTCAGCTTTGCTGCGCGTTCGTAGTCGAGATCCGCCGACGCGGCTCGCATCGCCCGCTGGAGATCTGCAGCTACAGCGCTCTGGCGCCCCTCGAGAAGCGCCTCGATCTGCTCCACGCGCCGGGCGTACTCCTCCCGCGTGATAGCGCCGACGCACGGCCCGGGGCCCTTGCCCACGTGGTAGTCGAAGCAGGCCTTGCCCGTCGGCTTCCCGCCGTGCGCATTGACGCGCTTCCACTCCGGGCAGGTAGCCTGGCATATCGGGTAGACGCGCCTGGCGACCTCGACGGTCTCCCGCGCCCCTCTGGCATCTGTGTACGGGCCGAAGTACCGCGTGCCCGACCGGTGCCTCTCCCGCGTGTACTTGATCCCAGGGTACGGATCTGAGAGCGTCAGCGCGATGAACGGGAAGCTCTTGTCGTCTTTGAAGTCGACGTTGTACGGAGGACGGATCTCCCTGATCATGTTCGCTTCCAGGATGAGGCTCTCGACCTCGTTGCCCGTTACCACGTAGTCGAAGGAGTCCACTCGCTCCATGAGCAGCGGTATCATCGCGCGTTCGTCGTGACCGCCCGTATACTGCCGCATCCGCTTGCGCAACGACTTGGCCTTGCCTACGTACAGGACCTCATCGCCCTGTTTCCACAGGTAGACGCCTGGCGCGTCGGGCACCTGACCGAGTTGCGAAGCGATGGACGGAGCGTGGCTCATTGCCGGCTCACTGCCTCTCGGGGGCCACACTGGCTCCGCGGCCTTCAAGTACAGGCCTCAGGAACCGTCCTGTGTGCGACTTCGCGCACGCCGCTACCTGCTCCGGCGTACCCGCCACGACCACCTGACCGCCCCGGTCCCCGCCTTCGGGGCCGAGGTCGATCATATGGTCGGCGCTCTTGATCACATCCAGGTTGTGCTCTATCACCAGCACGGTGTTGCCGGCATCCACCAACCTCTGCAGCACCTGCAGAAGCTGCCTGACATCATCGAAATGGAGTCCGGTGGTCGGCTCGTCCAGGATGTAGAACGTCCTGCCCGTACTCCTGCGCTGCAGTTCGCTCGCGAGCTTCACGCGCTGAGCCTCACCGCCGGAGAGAGTGGTAGCCGGCTGGCCGAGGCGGATATAGCCAAGACCCACATCGTAGAGCGTCTGGAACTTGCGGCGAATCGGGGGGACGTTCTCGAAGAAGGACAGCGCCTCTTCCACCGACATGTCGAGGATCTCGGCCACGCTCTTGCCCTTGTAGGTGACCTGAAGCGTCTCGCGGTTGTAGCGCGCCCCCTTGCAGACCTCGCAAGGCACGTACACGTCCGGCAGGAAGTGCATCTCGATCTTGATCTGCCCGTCACCTTTGCAGGCTTCGCAGCGGCCTCCCCGGACGTTGAAGCTGAAGCGTCCTGCCGAGTAGCCGCGCGCCTTCGCCTCGTTGGTGGATGCAAGCAGCTTGCGGATGTCGTCCCAAACGCCGGTGTACGTCGCGGGATTGCTCCTCGGAGTGCGGCCGATCGGACTCTGGTCGATGGTGATGACCTTGTCGACCGCAGACAGCCCTTCGATACGCGCGTGCTTCCCGGTGCGGCGCCGAGTGCGGTAGAGGTGATTGGAGAGCGAAGGTGCGAGAGTATCAGCCACCAGCGAGCTCTTGCCGGAACCGCTCACGCCCGTCACGACCACCAGGTTGCCCAGCGGGACCTCGACGTCGATGTCCTTGAGGTTGTTCTCGTGCGCCCCTACAACCTTCAGGTATCCTCCCATGGCCTCACGACGCACGGTCGGCATCGGGATGGAAACCTTGCCCGACATGTACCTGCCGGTGAGCGAACCCGGGCACTTCAGCAGCTTGTCTGGCGTGCCCACGCACACCAGCTCGCCGCCGTGCTCTCCGGCACCCGGCCCCATGTCCACCACAAAGTCGGCTGACCGTATCGTCTCCTCGTCATGCTCCACCACTATCACGGTATTGCCGAGATCGCGCAGCCGCTCGAGGGTGGCGATCAGCCTTGCATTGTCGCGCTGGTGCAGACCGATCGACGGCTCATCGAGGATGTACAGCACCCCCACCAGCCCACTGCCGATCTGAGTGGCGAGACGGATGCGCTGGGCTTCGCCACCGGAAAGCGTAGCGGTCGCGCGCTCGAGAGTCAGGTAGTCGAGTCCGACGTCCACCAGGAAGCGCAGTCTCTCGACGATCTCCTTGATTATGCGCCCCGCTATGATCCTCTCTCGCTCGGTCAGCAGTTGGGCCGCCTCAAAGAACTCGAGCGAGTCCTTTGCGGCGAGCTTCGTCACCTCGTGGATGTTCTTGCCTCCGACGGTGACTGCCAGGATCTCAGGCTTGAGGCGCATCCCGTTGCATGTGGCGCACGGGATGACGGCCATATACTCCTCCAGCTTCTCCTTGCTGCCTTCGGATTCGGTCTCGTCGTGGCGCCGCATGACGCTGGAGAGCGCGCCCTCGTACTGCGTGTACCAGTACGTCTGACGCCCGTCGCGCGTGAGGTAATCTAGCCGAATCTTCTCCTCGCCGAACCCGTGCAGCAGCTTGTACCGCGCCTTCTCAGGAAGCTCCCTCCACGGCACATCGATAGAGATGCCGAGGTGTTTGGCTGCTGCCTCGACAAGCTGGGGGTAGTAGTTCAGGTTGCCCGAGTACGGCTTGATCGCGCCCTCGGCGACAGTGAGTGAATGGTCCGGGACGATGAGGTCCGGGTCCGCCTCCAGGCGGTTCCCCAGCCCCAGGCACTCGGGACACGCACCGTAGGGCGCGTTGAACGAGAAGTCCCGCGGGGCGAGCTCATCCATCGAAAAACCGTGCTCCGGGCACGCGAGGGCCTGGGAGAACTCCAACTCCTCCCCGCCTGCCACAGCCACGGCGAGCGTGCCCCCGGAGAGTCTGAGCGCCACATCCACGCTCTCGGCCAACCTGGGGCGGATTCCCTCTTTCATCACCAGGCGGTCGAGCACGACGTCGATCGAGTGCTTGTACTTCTTGTCGAGGGCAATGTCCTCATCAAGCGTGCGCACCACGCCATCTACGCGTACCCGCGTGAAGCCCTCGGCAGCCAGGTCCAAGAACAGCTTCCCGTACTCGCCCTTGCGCCCCTTCACAACAGGTGCGAGCACCTGGAACTTCGTGCCTTCGGGCAGCTCCAGGACAGCATCCACTATCTGCTCGGGCGTCTGCTTCTCGATGCGCCGCCCGCATACCGGGCAGTGCGGGATGCCCACCCGCGCGAACAGCAGACGCAGGTAGTCGTAGATCTCGGTCACCGTACCCACCGTGGAACGGGGGTTCTTCGATGTCGTCTTCTGGTCTATCGAGACCGCGGGCGACAGACCCTCGATGTGATCCACATCGGGCTTGTCCATCTGCCCGAGGAACTGCCGCGCGTACGCCGAGAGCGACTCCACGTACCGGCGCTGCCCTTCAGCGTAGATGGTGTCGAACGCGAGGCTCGACTTGCCCGAGCCGGACAGGCCGGTGATCACCACGAGCTGGTCGCGCGGGATCTCAAGATCGATGTTCTTGAGGTTGTGTTCGCGTGCGCCGCTAATAGATATGCAGTCGGGAGACATCTTCAGGTGCAACCTTCCGTACGCGATTTCAGGGGCGTTTCGCTGCAACCTCCTATATTACGCCCGACGCAGCCCCGGCGCACATGGCGCACACCGGGGTCCTGTCCGGCTCGCCACCGAAGCTTCACACACGCGACACGCGCCCGAAACATCCGCCCCTCACGCTGGTCCTACAGGCCGAAAGCAACTCCGGAGCAGTGGCACACGGCACGCCCGGAGCACCGAACGGAAGTGAGGGAGCGTATGGACGTGCAGATAGCGCTGGACACCGTGTGGGTGCTGCTGGCAGGCATGCTGGTGTTCTTCATGAACCTCGGATTCGCACTCGTGGAATCCGGGTTCGCGCGGGCCAAGAACACGGTGAACATCATCTCGAAGAACTTCATCGTGTTCGCGGTCTCCACGATCGCGTTCCTCGCGATCGGATGGGGACTGATGTACGGCGACGGGAACGCCCTCATCGGACTGAAGGGGCTCTTCATGGTGGGGGGCGCAGACAACAGCCCTGCGACCGGCGAAGCCTACCAAGGTGTCTACTCCGCACTCGGCTGGGCGGGCGTGCCGCTGATGGCGAAGTTCTTCTTCCAGCTGGTCTTCGCCGGAACCGCAGCGACGATCGTCTCCGGCGCGGTTGCCGAGCGCATCAAGTACGTCTCCTTCATCGTCTTCTCGTTCCTGCTGGTGGCATTCGTCTACCCGATCGTCGGCCACTGGATCTGGGGCGGCGGATGGCTCGCCGAACTAGGCTTCTGGGACTTCGCGGGATCGACAGTCGTGCACTCTGTCGGTGCGTGGGCGGCCCTGGCCGGAGTACTCGTGCTCGGACCGCGCCTGGGCAAGTTCGGCAAGGACGGCAAAGCTCACGCATTGCCCGGCCACAACATGACATCGGCGATGACAGGCGCACTCATCCTGTGGCTCGGCTGGTTCGGCTTTAACCCCGGTTCCACGATGGCCGCCGAACCGGTGTCGATCTCCCACATCATCGTCACCACCAACCTCGCAGCCGCCGCAGGCGCGCTCGTGGCCACTGCCGTGGCCTGGAAGGTGCTCGGCAAGCCTGACATCGGCATGACCATCAACGGCATGCTCGGCGGGTTGGTGGGCGTGACCGCGAGCTGCGCCTTCGTGAGCATGGGAAGCGCACTGGTCATCGGCACGATAGCCGGCTGTATCGTGGTCTTCGGCGTGCTACTCCTGGACAAGCTCAAGCTCGACGACCCGGTGGGTGCTCTTGCCGTGCACGGCATGGGAGGCATCTTCGGGACGCTGGCAGTCGGCCTGTTCGCCCAGGACAAGTTCGCTCCCGGCACCACCGGCAACGGCCTGTTCTTCGGCGGCGGATTCGGGCTGCTGGGCGCGCAGGCGACCGGCGTCGTGGCAGTAGGCGCCTTCGTGTTCGCGGTCTCGATGATCGCGTGGATGATCATCAAAGCGACAATGGGGTTGCGGGTGACAGAAGAAGAGGAGCTGGAAGGCCTGGACATCGGCGAGCACGGCAACAGAGCGTACCCCGATTTCGTCCAGACCGAGACCGTGGCCTGACAGCCTGGATAGAGGAGGCACCCTTGATGAAGAAGATCGAAGCCATCGTGAAACCTCACAAACTCGACGATGTGAAGGAAGCGCTGCATGCACTCGGCATAACCGGACTCACGGCATACGAAGTCAAAGGCTTCGGCAGGCAGAAGGGTCATACGGAGATCTACCGCGGAGCCGAGTACACCGTCGACTTCGTGCCCAAGGTGAAAATCGAGGTCGTGGTGGATGAGGATCTTGCCCGAAGCGTAGAGGATGCCATCGTCTCCGCCGCCCAGAGCGGCAAGATCGGTGACGGCAAGGTCTTCACGTACGACTGTGAGAGCGCGGTCAGAATCCGCACGGGCGAGCGCGGCCCGGACGCGCTGTAGGCACCGCCGTGACCGTGCGCGGGCCGCTCGGACAGTTCCTGGCACAACGGACGCGACTCATCGCGGACGCGGCGCCGGGGACACGGGCGGCCCGCGCGCTTTCCGATCTGACCGACGAAGCCGTGCTCGAGCTCTCCAGGGAGGCTTCGTCGTGCATCCGCAGCCCGTTCGCGATCTTCGCACTCGGCGGCTACGGCGCGCGGCGCCTGCTCCCCCACTCGGACATCGACCTGCTCATCGTTTCGAGAGGGAAGCACTCCGATCTTGAACTGCTAGTACGCAACATGCTCTACCCGCTGTGGGACGCCGGCCTGACTATCGGTCACCAGATGAGGACGCCAGCCGAACAGGTGCGGGCGGTGCGCGAAGACCTGACCACCGCCACTGCGTTCCTGACGGCACGCCATGTCGCTGGCGATGTGACGCTGGCCGAGCGAGTACTTGCCGACGTCTTCCGATCCTTGAAGAGAGACTCGGCAAGGATGACAGCCCGCATCACTGCCAGGGACAGGCCGGGATCTCCTTACCTTCTCGAACCCGACCTCAAGAGCGGAGCCGGAGGTCAGCGCGACATCGACGAGATGGTCTGGCGAGCGTCACTGATCGCCGGGCGACCCGGGCAGGCACTGCGACCTCTTACGGACCACGGGCTTCTAACGCGTGGCGCGACCGATGCCGTGAACGTTGCACAGGACGCCATCAACGAGGCCCGCTGGCGGCTTAACGCGACTGGCTCCCGTGCCCGCAACAGCCTCTCCATCGCCGACTCGGACGATCTCGGCATCGATGCAGATTCTCTGCAGTGCGCTCTCGAGACGGTTCATCACACCCTACTTGCCCTGCGCGACCTCGCTTCCGGTCGCCCCGGAGGCGCGTCCACCCCGCTCTCGATAGCGGATCTGGTCCGTGCCGCCACAGTGGGCGAGGCCGCTATCGAGGATCTGGAGCGAGCGGCGTATGCCGGGCGCTTCGAGCACGCGGTCCCGGGATTTCGAGAGCTGATGCCACTGCGCCGCCCCGCACTTGCCCACCGGTATACGGTGGGGGCCCACTCCTTGCGCACACTCGCGGCGCTCCTTCACGAATCGCCCGACCGCGGCTACTCCGGACATCCTGTGGATCTCCTCGAGCCGCTTGTCGTAGCAGCGGTAGTACACGACATCGGAAAGCGTGACCCGACTCCCGATCACGCCACGCGC
>JAFGNP010000077.1 GCA_016926975.1 Coriobacteriia bacterium
AGTGGTCCACGTGGCAGCTCACGCAGGCCAGGTCCATCGTCGTCGGGTAATCTGCGGTAGTCACGGGCGCCAGATAGGGTGTGGCGTGATCGAGAACGTGGTGGTACGTGTCCAGGCTGCCCGATGCGCCCTCCACCATGCTTCCTAGCGCCGAGAAGTGGCAGTCTATGCAGACCTCCCCACCCGCTGAAACGCCCTCGGTGGGCAGGTGGACATCGCCATGACAGTTTAGACAGTCTTCGGTGGTATCCCCCATTTCGTGCCCGTTCTGGTTCGACAGACGGAGCCTGTTGGCAGCCACGGCCGCGGAGCGCGACAGGCCCACCACAGTGGCATCAGCGGCCACGCCCTTGTAGGAGGAGGTCGAGCTGTCCCAACCGTAAGGGCGGCTGCCGTTCAGGGGATCGGTGTCGTTGGTGGTATGGCAGGTCAGGCAGAACTTACGCATGTCGGCGATGCTCGTGGAGGGATTCAGGTTGGTGCCCAGCACGTCGGATATCAGCCTACTGTTGGTGCTCGACCCGTGCGGGTTGTGGCACTCGTAACACGGCAGCGGCGAGTTGACGGTCAGGTAGCCACCAGCCGTCCTGACACGATGGCCGTTGTGCGCGTCAGGATCGAGCGAGGGTACGAGCGCCTTCGTAGCGATGTCAACTGCCACGCTACCCACAAGGCCACCGGTCTCGTGACACCTGAAGCATGCCGCCGCATAGTCGCCGTCCACGGTGTCGTCCGCAGTCGAGGTCGAAGCGTTGTAGGTGGCCACCAGGCCGTCGTACTCGCTGATGCCCTGGTGCCCGGAGTGGCACCACAGGCAGTCGCCGGCTACGCGCGTGGCCTCACGGCTCGCGATCACCCAGTCGGTCATAGATCCGGACGGGATCAGGATGTGGGCGTTGTCCGACGCGCTCGTGTACACGGTCTCGCCAGGGTATGTACCCGTCTCGGGATAGCCGCTGGCGGTCTTCAGCGGATCGTCCAGAGCCGGATAGAAGTCCGTTGTTATCGACGCGTACCAGCTATCCGCATCGTCATGACAGGCCAGACACCAGCTGTTGTCGGCGCCGGTCACAGGATCCAGGTTCACCGTGCTGAGCGGGATGCGGAAATCAGTTGATGAGTCCTTGTGCGGGTTGTGACAGCTGGAGCAGGTGTCCGTGAGGTCTCCCGACTCTCCCACCGATTCGAGCTCATGACCGCTGGTGCCGCCGAACGACGCGTTACTGGCACCGGTCTTGACGTTTGCCGGAGCCGCATCGTGGCAGATGAAGCAGAACTCCACCTCAGTCTGAACCTCGCCGAGGCCGTCCAGGTCGAGCAGAAGCTTGGTGTCGACTATCGCCTGGTGCGGCGCGTGGCAGGAGTTGCAGAAGTCCGTGTCTGCTCCAGCGATGGCGTGAGGGCTGGGATCCGTCGGCGGGTCCAAGTCCCCATCGACCTCGAACGTGCCGGAGATCGTGGTGGTATCGGTGAAGGTGTCGATGTTCGAGTAGTCGCTCTCCGCAACACCGACCTCCGAGTTCGCCGTAGCGCCGTCAACAGCTTCCGCGGAGAACGTGTAGACCACGAAGTAGGTGTCAGCCGTACCGTCGACCGACTCCGGGTTGGTCAGCGTCACCTCGGCTGGGCTGCTGAAAGTGCCCGAGACGGTGTTGATCTTGGCGTCAACCCCGAGCTGGAAGGTCCCGTTGCCGTTGGTATCACGGTGGATGTCCACATTGGATATGGTCAGGGAAGGCGTCGTGCCCGAGTTCGTGACCGTGATCTTGCTCACGGTGGACGACTTGCTCCCCTGCGTTCGCTGAAGCGTGAAGCTGTCGACGGCATAGCTGGGCTGACCGGGCGGGAGGTGAACGCCGACCGGCTTCACGCCATCGGCCATGACCACCACCGTGTACTGCACCGTGAAGTCGTTGCCGGCATCGTCGTTGTCGGTGAGCGTGTCGATGTTGGCGTAGTCGCCGGAGACGATGCTGACGTTCGCGTTCGCGGTGGCGGCGTCTGCAGCCGAGCCCGAGAACGCGTAGACGACGAAGTAGGTTCGCAGCGTCCCGTCCACCGACTCGGCGCTCGTGAGGGTGACCGTGGCCGTCGTCCCGCTGAAGGTCGCCGCGCTCGTGTTGAGCTTGGTGTCTCCACCGTCGTAGCTGCCATCGCCGTCGTCGCGGTAGACGTCCACGCCTGCGACGGTCGTCGAAGGCGTGGTGCCCGAGTTCGTGACCGTGATCTTGCTCACCGTAGCGGCCCCGCTGCCTGCGGTGCGCTGCAGCGTGAAGGCGTCCGTCGAGACGCCGGTCTGGCCGAGGTTCACGTAGGCGGCGGCCGGATCGGTGCCGTCACCGATGACCACGGTGGTCGGAGTAGGCGGCGTGTAGTTCACGACGAACCACACCGCGTCGACCCTCATCTGAGTCGTTTCGTTCTTAGCAATGGCGGGCTTCAGCCCAACGGTGAGGTTGTTCACCTCCGTGTAGTCCCAGGACCCGCCCGGCGCGGTGAGAACCAGCGAGTAGTCGGCGAAACTGCGCGTGAGCGTCGGAGTCAGCGCTCCGGCAGACGACCCGCTCACGTAACCGGTAGCCGTCAGCCCCCGCTTACCTAGATCCAACGCCGTCACGTACATAGTCACGCTGTTGATGGTTCCGATGTCCGAGATGTCCCCGATACCGAACACAATCTCGTCAACCGCGGTCCGGTCTGCAACATAGATGTAGTTCGATCCATCTTTCGTGGCGACATCGGTGACCTTGTTCCCGGAGCTGGCGTACCACTTTGCGGTATCGGTCACGATCGAGGTCGGCACGACGTCCGTCGTGTCACCCATGGCCGGGAGCACGAAGGCTCCCGCTACAAGCGCGACAGCGCCCACGACGATGATCCCCCACCCCGGGACGGGATGATTCGCCCACCAACCTCTGGCTCTGCGGACGGCTGCTACCACGAGTCATCACCCGCCCGCATCGTGCCGGCTGTGGTCGTGGTCGCCATGTCTAGTCGGTCATCCCCTTTATCCACCCGAAAGACCGCCGGGTGGTGAAATGCCCGTCTTCTATCCAGCGTGCGTACAACAAAACGTCCTCTCCGTACTCCATCGGCATATACGGGCATGTCAATAAGAACACTCGCATACCTTGTGGCAAGCGAGGCATGTGCCAAGCACAGTCCAACTCTAGTATGCCAGAGAGCGCCCAGCGCGAACAGGACGAACGGGATGCCCGGGCTAGTCTATTCGCACCTCGAACACGATCACCCTGCCGACGGCGGCATCGGTTATGAAAAGGCGACCGCTGCCCGCGATCCAAGCGACCCCACGCGGCGACCCGAGAGACCGTTCGGGTACCGACTCCTCGTCTATCGTACCGAGCAAGTCCCCGTCTGCAGTGACTATGAACACTGCGCGCTCGAAGGTGTCTGCGATAGCCAGTATCTCGCCCTCTGCCTGCGCGAATGCCCTCGGAAGCGAGTACCTGTCTTCGAAGACCGCCAGCCGCTCGCCCGTCCCGGAATCGAGCACTACCACCTGCCCGGCCCCGGACTCGGCCACCACCAGACGGCCGACCATTACTTCGAGCGCTCCGACGAAACCTGATGACCCGAAACTGGTGCCCAGCGAGCGCTCGTATTCGCCGGAACCGTCGTATACCTTCACCAGACCGTCGGCCTGGTCCGCCACGTACCACTCATCGTTGCCGTAGGCCACCGAAGTGGGCCGCCTCGGCGCTTCTCCCGCTTCTCCCAGCGTGTAAAGCACCTCCGCCGCCTCAGCGGGTTCGGCAGAGACGATGATCACGCGGTTAGCGGAGTTGTCCACCACGGCAAGCTCGCCGTCCGCGACGGCGATGACCGACGGGTACGCCAGAGCCACCTTGCCCGCAGGAACGATGCCTATCGTCCCCTCATCCCCGCCTTCTGCATCGAAGATCCTGATCACTCCGGCATCCGACTCGGCCACGAACACGCGCTCCCCGTCAGATGCGATCCCGAGCGGATTGGCGAGAGGCTCCTCGCTCTCGGTGGGAAACATGCCGACGAATGTGGCGGTGGCAGTGCTGTCTTCCGAAACGTCGCCGAAATGCCTTTTCGCGGAGTTTTGCGGTTCCAGCAGAAGCGACAGGGAGACCGCCAGCGCCACAACGCCGATCACGAC
>JAFGNP010000078.1 GCA_016926975.1 Coriobacteriia bacterium
CGATACATCGGCAGTCCACTGCGTTCCGTCCCAGTACCGCTGCTCGTGACGGCCCGTGGGGTCCGGATACCAACTGGCGACCGCTGCCGCGCTCGCCGTCTGCTCGACCGGAGTCCCGCCCAGCCGTGTCTCGAGCTCTCTGACGCGCGGCTTGAGCGCCAGTTTCGGTCCGAAGCCGAAGGCGCCCTCCATGGGGTTCATCTCGCCGCCGTAGACGCCCGGGACGAGCGAGACCCCGGCGGTCCATGCCTCGATGTGCACCGTGCCATCGGCGGCAGCCTCCGCCTTAATGAACTGCGGGTTGGCGAGAGCGCCGACGCCTTTGCGCCAGACCATCTCTCCGCGTTCGTCTACGTATTTGAATCCTTCGCCCCCCAGATACTCCGAGATGATGGCTCCTGCCTGTTCGGCCGAGTGCGCTGTCTTCAGCGCGTTCGTGTACCTGGACATGCGGTCCCCCTTCTCGTGGATTCGTCTAGACGATACCCGAACGGGGGCCGATGCTACTGACCGCGACCGCACAATTACCTGCCGGCCAGCCACGCCGTCCGGGCAGATTCGGCCATGCCTTCGTCGGGTACCCATGTCTCATAGAAGCCCTCGTCACCGGGAAGGAGATGCGGTATGGCGCTCTACATCATGCTCACTCGGCTCACGGACCAGGGTGCACGCACCGTCAAGCAGCATCCGGAGCACATCCTGGAAGTGAACGGTCAGCTCGAGGACATGGGCCTAAAAGTGCTTCACCAGTACGCGGTTCTCGGCCGGTACGACTTTGTGAACGTGGTGGAAGCCGCAGACGATGCGGCTGTCGCCAGGGCGTCCCTCGAACTCGGCGCGCGCGGTTCGATTCGGATCGAGACTCTGGCAGCGATGCCCGCCGAGGAGCTGATCGGCGCCGTCAAGGAGTAGCGCTACACGGCTTCGTCGAAGGGCTCTGCGAACTGGCTGTTGTAGAGGTCGGCGTAGAACCCGTCTGCTGCCATCAGCGTCTCGTGCGTGCCCTGCTCGACGATAGCGCCCTCGTTCATCACCAGTATGAGGTCGGCGTCGCGAATCGTTGAGAGTCGGTGCGCGATGACGAAGCTGGTGCGGCCGTGCATCAAGCGCTCCATAGCGCGCTGGATGAGCGCCTCGGTGCGAGTGTCCACCGAGCTCGTGGCCTCATCGAGGATGAGTATCGGCGGGTCGGCGAGGAACGCGCGCGCGATGGTCAGCAGCTGGCGCTGCCCGGCCGAGATGTTGGAGCTGTCGTCGTCGAGCTCGGTCTCGTACCCTTCGGGCAGCGTGCGCACGAAGTGGTCGACGTGCGCCGCCTGCGCGGCCGTCATCACCTGTTCCTCGGTCGCGCCTTCTCGGCCGTAGGCCAGGTTCTCGCGGATGGTCCCCTTGAACAGCCATGTGTCCTGGAGCACCATGCCGAAGGTGCGCCGCAGGTCGTCGCGCGTCATGTCGCGCGCGTCCACTCCATCGATCAGGATCGCTCCGCCGCCGATCTCATAGAAGCGCATCAGCAGGTTCACGAGCGTCGTCTTGCCGGCGCCGGTGGGGCCCACGATGGCGACCGTCTGCCCGGGAAGCGCCTCCAGGCTCAAGTCTTCGATCAGCGGCTTGTCCTCGGCGTAACTGAACGTGACGTCGCGGAACTCGACGTGACCTTCGGCTCCGGCGAGGCGGACGGGGCTGGTCGTCTCCGGAATCTCCTCCTCGGCATCGAGCAGCTCGAACACGCGCTCGGCGGAGGCTGCCGCCGACTGGAGGACATTGGCGATGGAGGCCGTCTGCACGATCGGCTGCGTGAACTGTCGGGAGTACTGGATGAAGGCCTGCACATCGCCGAGTGATAGCGTGCCGCTGGCGACCTTCAGGCCGCCTATGACGGCTATCCCCACGTAGTTCAGGTTGTTGAGGAAGCCGAGTGAGGGCTGGATCGTTCCGGAGATGAACTGCGCGCGAAACGAGGCGTCGAACAGTCCCTCGTTCTCGCGGTCGAAGGTCTCCGTGGCCTCGGCCTGGCGCCCGAACACCTTGACCACGCTGTGGCCGGTGTACATTTCCTCCACGTGGCCGTTGAGCGTGCCGGTGCGCTCCCACTGCGCAGCGAAGTGTTTCTGCGAACGCTTAGCTATGAACATGGTGGCCACGATGGAGAGCGGTATGACGAGGAGCGACAGGGCCGCGAGAAGCGGACTCAGCCAGAACATCATGCCGAGCACGCCGATGATGGTCAGCAGTGCCGTGATGGCCTGCGTGGTGCTCTGCTGCAGCGTGTGCGCGATGTTGTCCAGGTCGTTGGTGACGCGCGACAGGGTGTCGCCGCGCGAGTTGTCATCGAAGTACTTCAGCGGCAGTCTGGCGAGTTTCTCGTCGACTTGCTTGCGCAGGCCGTAGACGGTCTTTTGTGTCACCCCGGCGATGATGTAGCCCTGCGCCCAGCTGAACAGGGCCGCGAAGAGGTAGACGGCGGCCAGGAGGGCCAGCAGTCTCGCGATGGCGTCGAAGTCCACGCCCACGCCCGGTGTGATGGTCATGCTCTCCAGCATCTCGGCGAGCTGGTCCTTGTCGGCAGCGCGCAGGCCTGCAACCACCTGGTCCTGGCTCACGCCCTCCGGGAACTGCTTGCCGATGACGCCTTCGAACAGCAGATTGGTGGTTTGGCCGAGTATCCGGGGGCCTGATACGTTCAGGGCGACGCTGAGCACTGTGAACGCGATGACGAACCCGATTGCGACCGCGTGTGGTTTCAGGTAGCCGCCGAGTCGGGCCAGCGCTCGCTTGAAGTCCTTAGTCTTCGCCCCGCCGGCGATCAGAGCGTGGCCGCCGGGTCCCATCATGGGCCCGCCGCTGCCCGGGCCGCGCCCGGGTCCGAACGCGCGAGGGGGGATGTCGCGGCTTGGAGGGGTGTTCTCGCTCATGCGACCTCCTCCTCGGTCAGCTGGCTTCTGACGATCTCGCGATACGTATCGCACGTATCCATGAGCTCGGTGTGCGTGCCGGTTCCGACTATCCTGCCCTCATCGAGAACGATGATGCGGTCGGCGTGCAAGATGGTGCTCACGCGCTGGGCGACGATGATCACCGTCGAGTCACCAGTGTCATGTGCCAGTGCGGAGCGCAGCGCGGCATCGGTCTTGAAGTCGAGGGCCGAGAAGCTGTCGTCGAAGATGTAGATCTCGGGACGTTTCACGAGTGCTCGTGCGATCGCGAGCCGCTGCCGCTGGCCGCCGGAGACGTTGGTGCCGCCCTGCGTGACGGGAGAGTCAAGGCCTTCCGGCATCGACTGCACGAAAGCCGCGCCCTGCGCGACCTCGAGTGCGTGCCACAACTCCTGCTCGGTGGCGTCTTCACGTCCGTAGCGCAGGTTGCTTGCCACCGTGCCGCTGAAGAGGAAGGCCTTTTGCGGTATGAATCCGATGCGGCTCCAGAGCTCCGCCTGGGTCATGTCGCGCACGTCGACCCCGTCGACGAGCAGGCGGCCGTCGGTGACGTCGTAGAAGCGGGGGATTAGGTTGACCAGTGTCGACTTGCCGCAACCCGTGCTGCCGACGATCGCGGTGGTCTTGCCGGGTTCGGCCGTGAAGGATATGCCGCACAGGACCTGGTCTTCGGCTCCCGGATAGCGGAACTCCACGTCGGCAAACTCGACCAGGCCGCGCGTTTGGGTGGGGGTATCGGGTTCTGCCGGGTCTTCGATCTGCGGCTCCGTGTCGAGTACCTCGTTGATGCGCTCGGCCGAGGCACTCGCTCTCGGCACCATCACGAACATCACGGTGGCCATCATGACGGACATGAGTATCTGCATGATGTAGGAGAGGAATGCGGTGAGATTGCCGATGGGCATGGCGCCGCTGTCGATGCGAAGGCCGCCGAACCACATGGTCGCGACGAGCGTCAGGTTGAAGATCGCCATGATCACCGGCATGAGTAGCGAGAAGAGGCGGCCCATCGAGAGCATGGTCTGAGTTAGGTCGTAGTTGGCGACGTCGAAGCGGCGCTCCTCGTAGTCGGTGCGGACGAATGCCCGTATGACGCGGATACCTGCGAGCTTCTCGCGCATGACCTGGTTAACGCGATCGAGGCGCTTCTGCATCATCTTGAACGTCGGCAGCGCCTTGCGGAGCATGAGGCCGATCACAAGCGTGAGCACCGGTATCACTACCACGATGAGTCCCGAGAGCGGCACGTCTTGACGGACAGCCATGATCACGCCGCCTACGGCCATGAACGGCGCGAGTACCATCACGTTGAGGCTCATGGCAACGAGCATCTGGACGTGCTGCACGTCGTTCGTGGTGCGCGTGATGAGTGATGGTGCCCCGAAGCGGTTGAGTTCGGCGAGCGAGAAACGCTGCACCCGGCGGAATACGTGGTGGCGCAGGTCGCGGCCGAAACTCATGGCGGTCTTCGAGCCCCAGTACACCGAGACGATGGAGACGATGCCGAGCACGAAGGTCACGCCCAGCATCAGCGCCCCGGCCCTGATGATGAAGTCGGTGTCGCCCTTGGCCACACCGTCGTTGATGATGCTCGCGTTCAAGTCGGGGAGGTAGAGGTTGGCGATGGCTTGCACCAGCAGCAGCGCCATGACGAGCAGGAGCTGCTTCCGATACGGCTTGAGGAAGCGCAGGAGCTTCTTCACTCGGCTTCCACCGCCTCGCGCAACTTGGCTGCCGCGCGCTCGTTGAGCGAGTCGAGCAGCCGAAGCAGCTCGCGCCGGTCATCTTCCGACAGGCATCCGAACGTATCGTTGATGATCTCGGCATGTACGTCGCGCATTCGCGCGGCGAGTTCGCGACCGGCAGTAGTGATGAACAGGCGCGTTACGCGCTGGTCGCTTTCGTCCGTGCGTCGCTCTACCGTTCCGGCTGCCTCCATCCTCTGCAACATCGTGGTGACCGTTGGGCGAGAGACGTGCAGGATGTCGGCAAGGACGCTCTGGCTGATGCCGTCGGCCTGGGAGAGTACGAGCAGGCACCCGGCCTGAGCGGGGTGCGTGTCCTCCGGGGCGAACCTCGACATCATCAGATGGCGGTTCAAGATCATGGAGCGCTTGAATGCCCGGAAGACGTCCGCCGAGAGCGGGTCTACGCCTTCGAATTCAGGCTCTAGCCCGTCGGGGGGTCCGGGTGGGCAGTTGTGGTGGTGCGGCGAATGTCTCATCAGGCTCCCGGAAACGAGATAATGATTCGGTGGCTAATAGTTAGATTGCTAATCTAGCGATTTTCCCCATGAGATGCAAGCGCCGGTCGTCAGGCCGTGCGCTAGACTCTCAGTTGTCCGATCGGCCAGCGATTCGGAGGAGCTTATGGACAAGGCATTCATCGTCTCGGAGATCACGGCTGCGATGAGGGCGCACGACAAGCCGCGTCTCTCGATCCTGCGGCAAGTGAAGAACGAGATCGACATCAAGGAGAAGGACTCGGGCACTACCATCTCCGACGAGGACGTCGTGGCCCTGGTCAAGAAGGTACTCAAGCAAACGGGCGAGACGCTCGAAGGTTCCATCAAGGTCGGCACGAACGAGGAGCGGACCGCTCTACTGCGCGAGCAGGTGGACGTGCTCAATGCCTATCTGCCGGCGCAGGTCACGGGGGACGAGCTTGCCGCGATCATCGACCGCGTGATCGCCGCGAACGGCATCTCCGAGAAGCGCGACATGGGGCGCGTGATCGGGCTTGTGGTTGCCGAGTGCGAGGGCAACTGCGACAAGGCGGAAGTGGCGCGCGTAGTCGGCGGGAAGCTCGGCTGACACCATAAGGGGAACAATCCAGTCAGACCGTGGCCACGGGAAGCGTGGCGACCGGATGTTCTGTCCCCGAAGGGAGAGGAGAAGCGCATGGGTGTTTTGGTAGGCAAGGAAGCGCCAGATTTCGAAGCCACCGGCTACCACAATGGCGGGTGGGGCAAGTTCAAGCTCTCCGACTACCGCGACAAGTGGGTCGTGCTGTGCTTCTATCCCGGTGACTTCACGTTCGTTTGACCTACCGAGCTCTCGGCGGTCGCCAAGAGATACCCGCAGTTCCAGGAGCTCGGCGTCGAGGTCCTGTCGTTCAGCGTGGACAGCGTGCACTCCCACAAGATGTGGCAGGAGACCGAGCTGTCGAAGATGGTCGATGGCGGTGTCCCGTTCCCGATGTTGTCGGACGCGGGCGGTGCCATAGGGGAGTTGTACGGCGTCTACGACGGCCATGTGGACGTACGCGGGCGCTTCATCATCGATCCGAAGGGCATCATCCAGGCGATGGAGGTCCTCACTCCGCCTGTCGGGCGCAATCCCGATGAGCTGATCCGCCAGATCAAGGCGTACCAGCACCAGCAGAAGACCGGCGAAGTCATGCCGTCAGGCTGGCAGCCCGGCGATCCCACGCTCACACCGACCGTGGAGCTCACCGGTCACGTGTGGGAGGTCTGGAAGCCTTAGCGCATCGCATGCAGGCGAGTCTTGGAAGGCCCGTCCCGTCCGGGGCGGGCCTTCAGCGTGCCCGAGCCTCAGTCCAACGCATCCGGCAACGGGAGTTCGTCGGCGAACCACTCCGCTTCGAAATCTCCCTCGGCTATCCTGTCGATCGGCAGACGCAGGTAGCGACCGTGCGCCTCGACGGCCACGCTCCCATCCTCCAGCAGGATCTCGCCGGTGCCCCGGAACATGCGACCCGAGTCTTCCGTGATCCGGGCGCGGGCTGTGACCTCGCCGTGGAGGGGCACAGGCTTGCGGTAGCGCACGTTCAGCTCGAGCGTGACGCCCCACGCTTCCGGGTCGGAGATGTTGATGGCACGGCCGATCGTCTCGTCCAGGATGGTGGAAGCGATTCCGCCGTGCAGGCGGTCGGGGTAGCCCTGGTGTTCCTCGCGCGGCGTGAA
>JAFGNP010000079.1 GCA_016926975.1 Coriobacteriia bacterium
GTGAATGACGGCGTGTAACGAAGGACGGCCTTACTGCACCGAGCCGTCCTTCGTTACACGCCGTCATTCACCGGCGCACTCAGGACTAGCGGGTTCCCAGCACCTGACCCCTAATACCCAACACCCAACACCCGCACCCCCCCATACTCCCTCACCCCCTCCCGCCCTGGCACGCGAATTGCTGCTCCCTTCCCTGCCGGAATCATCCGGGAGGTGAACAGTCATGCTCCGTAACCTGATGACCGATCTCACGACGGCTGTGATCGGCAAGTCGCTCGATGCTGCCGGCATGAGGCATCGCATCATCGCCGACAACATCGCGAACGTCGAGACACCGGGCTTCAAACGTTCGGAGGTCGCGTTCGAGTCGAGGCTCAAGCAGGCGCTCGAGACCGCGACGGGCGACGATGCATTCGAGCAGGTGGATGCGCTCCAGCCCGAAGTCGAGCCGGATGCGCTCTCACCCGCGCGCCCGGACGGCAATAACGTTTCGATCGACAAAGAGATGACCGACCTGACCAAGAACACGCTCAGATACGAGGCGCTGGTTCAGCTCCTGAACCTAAAAGGCGCTCAGGTCCGGTCGGCGATCAACGGAGGCAATAAGTAACATATGGGGAATTTCTCCGCAATCGACATCAGCGCATCGGGACTAATCGCCCAGCGGACCAGGCTGGATGCGATCGCCAATAATATCGCCAACGCCAACACGACCCGCACCGAGGCAGGCGGCCCATATCGCCGCCAGCAGGTCGTCTTCCGCGTTCACCGCGAGGAGGACGCGCCCTTGAGCCGCGGCGTCGAGGTCGAGTCCGTGGTGGAGAGCGACGAAGCGCCGAAGATCGTCTACGATCCCTCGCACCCGGATGCGGGTCCGGATGGCAGGGTCGCGCTTCCCAATGTGAACATCGTCGAGGAGATGACGGACATGATCTCGGCGACCAGAGCATACGAGGCGAACGTGACCGCCGTTTCAGCCGCTCGAAGCATGGCCTCGAAGGCCCTCGAGATCGGCAGGGGATGACATATTCGCCGTCCTTCGTTACGCTTCGCTACTCAGGACTATCGGTAGCAGGATCCGTCAGTCCTGAGTAGCGAAGCGTAACGAAGGACGGCGGTTCCGAAAGCAGGTAGAACATGAGAATCGACGCAATCAGCCAGAGCATACAGCCCGTGACGACGGGCGCCACCGTTCCCGCCGAGCAGGGCGGCCAGAGCTTCGGCCGGACGATCAAAGAAGCGCTCTCCGGGGTCAACAAGCTCCAGACCGACGCCGACGATGTCGCCACCAGGTTCGCGCAGGGAGACGCAGTCGAGATCCACCAGGCGATGATCGCTATGCAGAAGGCGAGCACCGCCCTGCAGTTCACCATCCAGGTGAGAAACAAGATCATCGAGGCCTACCAGGAGATCATGCGCATGCAGGTCTAGGGTCAAAGCACGAAACTCGAAATTCGAAATCCGAAAGGGTTGAGTAGATGGAGCAGTTCACCAAGTTCGGTCCGATACAAGCCATAACGAGGTTCTGGGGCACGCTGTCAAACACCCAGCGCTTCGTCACAGCCGTTTTCATGGCTGCCAGCCTCGCTCTGCTGCTGGTGGTCTCGGTCGTCGCCACCAGGCCGAAGATGGAGGTCCTCTTCTCCGGCCTGGAGTCGAACGACGCCGGCACGATCGTCTCCAAGCTGCAGGAGAAGAACATCCCCTACGAGCTTACGAACGGCGGGTCGGTCGTCAAGGTGCCGGAGAAGGACGTGCACGAGATGCGTTTGTTGATGGCCACTGAGGGACTCCCGCAGGGTGGTACCGTCGGCTTTGAGATCTTCGACAAGAGCAGCTTCGGCCTGACGTCTTTCACGCAGCGTGTGAGCTACCAGCGGGCGCTCCAGGGCGAGTTGAGCCGCACGATCGGCCAGCTCGATCTGGTCGACACAGCGAGGGTACATCTCACGATCCCCGAGAAGAAGCTCTTCGATAGGAGCAACAGCCGTTCGACCGCCTCCGTCGTCCTGAAGCTGAGGGCCGGAAGCGACCTCGGCTCGGAGCAGGTCGCGGGCATCGTCCATCTCGTCTCGGCCGCCGTCGAAGGGCTCGACTCCAAGAACGTGTCGGTCGTAGACACCGCCGGCAATGTGCTCTCCGAGCCGACCGACGACGCCACAGGTGCCGATCCCAGGCTCAGCGCGTCACAGTTGGCGCTCCGGAGGGGCTACGAGCAGCAGGCTCAGAAGGACCTCCAGTCGATGCTGGAGCGCGTCCTCGGCCCGAACAAAGCCGTCGTTCGAGTCAGCGCCAAGATGAACTTCGACCGGACCGAGACCGACAGCGAGATCTACCAGCCCGGCGGCGCCGGCAGGGGCATTCTTGCCAGCGAAGAGGCCACGCAGGAAAGCTACGGCTCCGGGCCGGGCGGAACTCCCTCCGGCGTACCGACCGGCGCGAAGGGTAACGGCTACACCCGCGTCGAGACGAACAGCAAGTATCAGGTATCCAAGACGACTGAGCACGTCGTCCGGTCGCCGGGCTACGTCGAGCAGGTCTCCGTCGCCGTGATGCTTGACCAGAAGGTCGATGCGGCGAAGATTCCGGCCGTGAGGAACGCAGTCCAGGCGGCGGTCGGCGCTGATCCGACCAGGGGCGACAAAGTCATCGTCGAGAGCGTGCCGTTCGACAATTCCGCCGTCGAGAAGGAAGACAAGGCGCTTCAGGCCGCGGCGAGTCGTGACACGATATTCTCCGTGCTCAAGACGGTCGGCGGCATCCTTCTGCTCTTCGGATTCCTGTTCATGTTGAGCCGCATGCTGCGCAAGGTCGA
>JAFGNP010000080.1 GCA_016926975.1 Coriobacteriia bacterium
CAGACCGTCGTCCTCATCTGATAGAACCTGCCCCCCCGAAGGGCCGACTGCTGAATCCAGCGAGTTCCGAATAGAGTCGAGGTCGGCGTCGGCCGCAGCCTGCCCCAGCTCAGCCCCAGAAACCACTCCTGAACTGGCGGGCGATTCAATCCGGCCAGCCTGAAGCTCCCACATGGCCAGACGCGCTTCAGAGGGCGGACCGGGTTGCGCGAGTTCCTCCGGCAGCTCCCCGAGTCCGAGAGAGCGCAAGTCCTTCTCGAAATCACCTGACCGAGCAGCCCCTTCGGCCGACAGTCGGCCCTCGTCCACCGGCGGCGCCGGGGTGCCGCTCGCCCACGCCTCACGGGCCTCACCCTCGCCACCCGCTGCCGGCTCCGGTGAAGGCACGTACGGCGTCTGGACCTCAAAATCGCTCCCGGGCGGCTCCTCCTGCTCAGGCTCAGGCTCAGGCTCGAGCTGGGGCGTGAGACCCGGCCCCGGTATCGCCACGGGTTGACCCTCGGGCGAGAGGACCGACTGCATCATCTCCTGGAAAGCGACCATGTCGTCGGCCGACGGCACGGCGGCTCCTGCTGAAAGGAACTCCGGCTCTTCCGGCGATCGCCGCGGACCTCCGGTCCCTGCTTCCGGAGCCTCCTGCGGCTGCGGCGCAGGAGGTGCAGCCGCAGGCATGCCTCCTTCCACGACCTGCCCGCCTTCCACCGCCACGCGTCGGCTCTCGCGCTGAGAACGCTCGGCTCTCAGACGTCCGACCTCCTCGTCGGAGGCGACTTCGAGCAGACCTGCCGAGAAGAGCCCGTAAACAACCCTCGCAACCTCGAAATCCGTGCTGTGAGTCTCCGTGGCCAGCTCCGTCACCGAGCGGGTGCCGTCGATCAGGAGCAGCAGGCCCCATTCCACGGGCTTGAGAGATATCTCAAACGTGCCCTCGCCGGGGGCAGTGGCCATCTTGAAGACCATGTCCGTCGAGGGCACTCTCTTCTTGATGCGCTGCCACTCCTCGAGACGACGGCTACCCTCCATCACGATATTCTCGACCGAGACGGACAGCCCGATGTCCTCATCGACCACCTCGGGCAGCACCTCGAAGTCGAAATCACCCTCGTCCCACCGCATGAGATCGAAGACCGTGTCCTGTATCTGCTCTTGGACAAGAGTCTCGAGTACCTGCTGGGTGATGTACCCCTCGTCCACCAGGATCTGGCCGAGCCGGCGCCCGCCCTGGCCTTCGGCAGCACGGATCTCGAGAGCCTTGGCCAGCGCTGCGGGCGTGATCCTCTGGGCGGCGACCAGGCGCTCCCCCAGCAGCTCCCGGCGCCAGTTCGACTGGGCGAAGAACACCTCTCCGCCACGGAACCAGATACTCCCGTCGGCCGCAGGACCGACGATGCGCAGCACCCCGGTCTTCCCGCTCAACTGAATGAGCTGGAAGACATCGGGAAGGCTGAAGTCCTTAAGGTTGCCGCGTAGTGCCATGGGTCCGGACCGTCACTCCTCGACGCATCGTGTCGTGCAGGTCATCTGCCGAAGACATCAGCCGAGAATCTGACCGATTCGCTGCGCCGTCGACTTCATGTCGTACAGCACCAGCCCAAGCTTTGCAGCAGGGTCGGCAAGCGCCGTCAGCACCGCCCTGTCCCCCGCCGCCATGAGCAGGACGTATCCGTTGTCGCCCTCGATGAAGACCTGCGACAGGTGGCCCCTGCCGAGTTCGGTGGCGGCCCGTTCGCCCAGACCGAGAATGGCAGCCGACATCGCGCCAACTCGGTCAGCCTCCATGCCTGCGGGCAGAGCCGAGGCCATCGTGAACCCGTCCAGACTCACCAGCGCCGTCGCCTGGATGTCCGCATCCTCGTGCATCAACCGGTCGAGCGCCTGGCCGAGCAGTTCCTCGCGCGTAGGCTGCGAGGGGGCAGACTGAGCCTGAGACGACTCCACGGGAGTGTATGCCGATGCCTCAGGTCCGGGAGAAGCGGCCGGAACCGCCGCACTTGCAGGCGGCTGCGCGGGTACCTCCTCGCCTGCTCGCGGAATCGCCGGCACCGCTTCCGCGAAAGGTGGCTGCGGCGCACGCTGCGGGGTGACCGGGATTATCACGGGAGCACTGAGGAGATCATCGTCCTCGAACGCCTCATCATCGGTGTCGCTTATGAAGTAGCCGCCGATGCCTTCATCCACCATGGTCTCCTCACCTCCATGAGAGGTACTACTGGCACGCGCAACCGTTATGACGGCACACGAAAACAGACCGCCCGGGGCGAACACCCTCATACTCTCATGTTAAGGGGGGACGAAACAACCGCAAAATAGCAGGTCGGAAGCGTCAGACGACGACTCGCATTATCTCTTCGATCGATGTGGTGCCGGCCAGGACTTTCGCGAAACCATCGTCTCTCAGCGTCAGCATCCCTTGTTCGATAGCGATACGCGCGATCTCATCACCGGATGCGTGATTCACGCATGCACGCTCGATATCCTCGGTGACTGTCATTACTTCGTGAATCCCCATGCGGCCCTTGTAGCCGATGTTGTTGCATTTGTTGCAGCCCACCGCACGGAACAGTCTCGGGGGATTGCCAGGCTCGTACGGGAACCCTATCCGCTTGAGCGCTTCTTCATCCGGCGTGTACTCCTCCTTGCAGGCCGTGCACAGCCGACGCGCAAGACGCTGGGCGAGAACGCAGTTGATGGCCGAAGCGGACAGAAACGGCTCCACGCCCATCTCGGTCAGGCGAGTCAGGGCCGACGGAGCGTCGTTGGTGTGCAAAGTGGACAGGACTAGGTGGCCGGTCAGAGCGGCCTCGATGGCGATCGTGGCGGTCTCCTTGTCGCGGATCTCGCCGATCATCACCACGTCCGGATCCTGACGCAGTATCGAGCGCAACGCAGACGCGAACGTGAGACCGGCCTTCTCGTGAACCTGGACCTGTGAGAGCCCTTCTAGCCGGTACTCCACAGGATCCTCGACGGTGATGAGGTTCACTGTGGGCTTTGTCGTCTTGTTGATGGCGGCGTAGAGAGTCGTGGACTTACCGGATCCCGTCGGACCCGTGACCAGAAGCGCACCGTACGGCCTGTTGATGGCCTCCATAACCCGCTGCATCGGTTGGTCGAGGAAGCCGAGGTCCTCGAGTGACATCATGATCGAGTCTCTCCGCAGAAGACGCATGACCGACATCTCACCTTCTACGGTCGGCAACACGGCTACGCGGAAGTCTACAGCCTTCCCGTCAAGCACCACTCCGAAGCGCCCGTCCTGAGGGACGCGCTTCTCGGAGATGTCCATCTGGCACTGGATCTTAAGACGGCTCAGGAGCTGCCTGTGGAGCTTCTTCGGGCTACGTATTATCTCCTGGCACACGCCGTCGATGCGGTACCGCACGCGGATGTCACGCTCGCCCGGCTCGATGTAGATGTCACCGGCGCCCTGTCGTATCGCCTCGGTGATGACGTGGTTCAAGATCTTGGCGACCGGCGCCTCTCCGTCTTCGGCGGCCGCCTCTTCGCCTTCTTCCGTGACCTGACTCTCTATGTCACCGACCATCTCTTCGACGTTCTCCTGCATGGCGGCGAACCGGTCGATCGACGGCAGGAGTTCACTCTCGGCTGCAACCACCGGCCGCACGTCGTAGCCGGTGACGATGCGGATGTCATCTATAGCGAAGACGTTCGCGGGATCCGACATGGCGACAACCAGCTCGTCGTCCTCGATCCTGATCGGCAGGCAGGTGTGCCTCCTGGCCATGTCCACGGATAGCATCGTTGCGGCCGCCGGATCGATATCGACAGCAGCCATATCGACATAGGCCAGCCCCATGGTCTCCGCTATCGCGCGCGCAATCGCCGAATCGTTGGCAACGCCTTGTTCCACAAGCACTGCGCTGAGCGACCGCCCGGAAGGATCGGCGAGAGCGTTATCCAGCTGCTCCTGAGTGATGAGCCCGGACTGGACCAGCACACGACCGAGCCGCTTCCCTGACGCGGCAGTCATCATCTGGTCTCACCACCGGCGCCCAGCACATCCATCGCAGCCTCTGCAGCAGCCCTCATGACCTCACGCGGCGCATGGATCTGCGACCTCTCGGCACCTGCCCAGATGTCCACGGCCAGGGCACCCTGCGCCACGAGCATTCCCAGCCCGTTCAGCCCACGTGCTCCTGCCGCATTAGCCTCGCGCACAAGCGCCGTTTCTGTCGGACGGTAGATCATGTCGAGTACCAGCTGACCTTCGCGCAGCCACGACGCCGGGATCGGGCTGGGGTCCTCGGCACCCATGCCCACCGGAGTAGCGTTGATGACCAGGTCGGCCGAACGCACCACCTCATCGGCCGAGTCATCCAGCGAATGCACACTCACCGACATGCCGTGCAGTCGGTCACCGATCCGCTCCATGAGCTGTTCGGCACGCGCGGTGTCGCGATTCACCAGCGCGAGACTCCCCGCCTTCGCGAGGATGAGAGCGGTCACTGCAGCCCCGGCAGCACCACCCGCGCCTATGATCGCGACTGACTTGCCCGCAGGATCGAAGTCGGCGTCTTCGGCCAGGGACTCCAGCATCCCGCGCCCGTCCGTGTTGTAGCCCATGAGTTTGCCGTCGACGCAGTGCACGGTGTTGACGGCACCGGCCATGTGCGCGAGCGTGGCGACTTCGTCGCACAGCTCGAGCAGCGCCTGCTTGTACGGCATCGTGACGTTGAATCCCACGAATGGCAGCCGACGGGCTGCCTCGATGAACGCCAGCAGCGCCTGCTGGTCAGGCACACCGAACGGCAAGCACGCCCAGTTGAGGCCGAGCGCAGCATAAGCGGCGTTGTGCATGACCGGTGACAGTGACTGCGCTATCGGCCAGCCGATCACCGCGGTAGGTCGTGTTCGCCCATTGATCTCCACGCCGACTGCCTCCTCGGCTCCGCTGTCAGGATCGGGGATCCCTGCGTCCCATTATGACCCGCTCAAGGCGTCGAAGCACAAGCGTATGCGGCAGATCGCTCGACGACAGCGGGTTCACGAGCACCGTGGTCGCACCGACCAGGTTCCCTCCAAGGATGTCCGTGAACAGTTGGTCGCCTACCACTACGCACTCGCTCGTCCGTACGCCGAGCGCGCGGGCACCCGCAAGAAAAGCGAACGGGAAGGGTTTCATCGCCTTGGCAACGACCGGGAAGCCGACCTCCTCGGCCTTCTCGAAGATGTACCGGTGCCAGTTGTTGGAGATGAAGCAGACGCCGAAACCCGCCGAAGAGAGCCCTCGCGTCCAGGACACGAGCTCCTCCGGGAACAGAGACGTGTCGCGAGGCAGAAGCGTGTTGTCGATGTCGAGCAAGAAAGCCTTCACGCCTGAAGACCGGAAGGCCTCCAGGTCGATCTCGAGCACGTTGTCAGCGCAGTAGTCAGGCTTGAACAGGGCGGTTGCTCCTCAGTGGTCCGGAACGCCGTCGTGATCGTGGTCATGGCCATCGGGCGCTATCAGGGCTCCAGCCTCTTCATCGATCCGCTCCAACTCCTCTTGCACGATCGCATCGAGGTCGTCCCTTCCCGCGGCCCTGAAGATGGCGCCGAAGATGGAATAGGAATCGTGCTTCTCCACCAAGTCGGTCCAGACGATATCATCGCCGATACCCACCTCGGCGACCTCCGCTGCCCCTGGAAGATCGTCATCGAAGAGCATGCTCAGCTGAGCGAGGTTCATGAGCAGCAGACCGGAATCCGGGTTCTCTGCAACACCACGTCGTGCCATGTCCATCGCTTCGTCCACGCGATCGTTCTTAGCAAGGATCCAGGCACCAACGGAGTACGAGAAGATCAGGTGCGGGTCGAGGGCCTGCACGGCAGCGATCGTCGTCAGCATGTACCGGTGCTCGCTCAACACCTCGCCGCCGTAGTAGTTGTGGAACACAGGGTGGATGCGGTTCCACAGGGCGGCCGCGGCGTACGTCTTGATGCCGGTTAGGTAAGATGACGCGGCCCTTCCGACTGCCCGGTTCGTATCCACTCCGGAGGCGTCCGGAACGAGCCCGTCGGCCATGGCCTGTCCGCAGAGCGCAAGAGCAAGGCACAGCGCCACTCCCGCGATCAGTCGTACGGGTATGAAGCGGTCCTCCACCTACAGGTCTCTCTTCGCGAAGACGAAGCTTCCGATCAGAAGACACAGCCCGGCGAGCCCCGCGAACACGACCAGCATGCTAGCTATGTAGAGCACAGGAACGCCGCTTCCGTGGGCGACCGGGTTCACCACATTGAAAGCATCGAGCGACGGGACGAACGGCTGCAGGGCAAGCGCGCCTTCACCGCCGAGCAGTGTGCTCCGCGAATGCCCGATGAACAGAGCAGTCAGCGTGGCGGTCACGACGACCACCGGACCTGTGAGGGAGGAGACCGCCACCGCGAACGCGGCGATCACTCCCATCTCGAGCCATATCGCCAGCGCGCCCTGCCACAGCCTCCACATCGCCTCACCGTAGGTTATGAGCCCGATGACCTGCTCGATGATCGTGAAGGCGGCCATTGCACCGCCTACCACGAGGAAGACCCCCAGCCAGGTACCCACGACGTACTCCCACCGGCTCACGCCTTTGCCCACGACGTTGTAGACGGTACGCCGCTCCACCTCTCCGGGGATCCTGTTCGCGGCCAGGGAGAGGGTCAACACCAGGGCCGTGACGTACGCGAGAGCGAGCGCCACCTCCCGGAACACCGCGCTCTCTACTCCCAGCCCGTAGTCGGGAAGCGAGGGGATCGCGAACGCCAGCAGCGCCGCGAAGACCAGCACCACGTAGACGACTTTGCGGCGCAGGGTATCGGTGACCACGCCAAACGCTATAGGGGTGATGCGCTTGATCATCACTCGGCCACCTCCCCCGCCACATCCGCAACCAGCTTGGCGAAGTAGTCCTCCAGAGAGTCACGCATCGGGGAGACCGCTACGACCCGACCGCCTGCGTCGTCCACCGCGTCGATCACGGCGCGGACCCGGTCGTCATCCACCGAGAAGACCCACACTCCACCCGAGACCGCTACGACCCCGACGTGGTCGGCTATCGACGGCGGCAACGATTCTCCGAGGTTCCGCGCGCTGACGGACGTGCGCCCTTCGATACTTAGAAGCGCGTCGAGATCGCCCTCGGCAGCCACCTTCCCACCATTCAGGATCGTCACCTCGTCGCAGACAGCCTCCACCTCGGACAGCTGGTGAGAGGAGAGCAGCACCGTCGCGCCTGCGTCTCTGAGCGCCAGCATCAGGTTGCGGATGTCGCGCTGCCCCATCGGGTCCAGGCCCGACGCCGGCTCATCGAGTATCACCACGGATGGATCGTTGATGAGCGCCTGCGCGATTCCGAGGCGCTGCAGCATGCCTCGGGAGAATGTCGACAGCGTTGTGCGTTCGCGCCCGGCAAGACCCACCCTCTCTAGGGAGGAAGCGATGCGGTCGGAGATCTGCGGCGTAGGCACGCCGGAAAGCCGAGCGTAGAGTCCCAGTGCGCTGCTCGCCGTGAGGTGCTGGGGAAAATAGGGCTGCTCCGGCATGAACCCTACCGATCGTCTGCCGGCAGGCCTGGTCGAGTCCTCACCGAGTATCCGGAACACCCCGCCGGTCGGTCGCACGAGCCCCAGCAACATCTTGAGAGTGGTGGTCTTGCCGGCTCCGTTAGGACCGAGAAGGCCGTGGATAGTCCCCGGAGCTACGCTCAACGTCACATCACGGACCGCCTCGCGTGTGGAGGATCCGACCACCCGCTTGTAAGTCTTGCACGCACCCTCTACAAGTATCGCCGCCGCAGGGTCTTCACTCATGAGCCTAGGGGGTCACCTCTCTCGACTTCTCCTTGGCCACCAGAAACTCCTCGAGCGTCACGCAAAAGGTGTGCGAGCCGTCCGTGCCGGTGAGGACATAGTAGATGTAGTCGGTCCCGGCCGGCGCGACCGCCGCCTGCAACGAGGCCAGCCCCGGGCTCGCGATCGGACCCGGAGGCAACCCCAGGTTATTGTACGTGTTATACGGGCTGTCGATCTCGAGGTCGCTGTTGAGTAGACGCGGGCGGTTCTTCTTGATCACGTACTCTATCGTGGCATCGGTCTCCAGATACATGCCGATGGCCAGACGGTTGTAGATCACCGAGCTGACGAGCGGCCGTTCGTCGGCCAGCCGCGCTTCCCGCTCGATCATGGAAGCGATGGTGACGATCTCGTGCAGTGTCATCCCCATGGATGTCGGGTAGGTCATGTCGACCGCCGCTATCTCCGCATCGAACTGGTCGAGCATCATCTCGATGACCTCGGTGGCCGACGAGCCTTGAAGTACCTGGTACGTCTTGGGGAAGAGATAGCCCTCTAGAGAGCCGTTGTACACACCGGACAGATACGGGTGCTCGGGAACGAACAGCTCGGCCTGACCCAGTCCCAGCGCCACGATCTCGCTTGCGGGGATGTGCGCCTGTTCCTCGAAACGCGCGGCTATCTGCTCGACCGTGAACCCCTCGGGGACAGTGACCGTGAAGTACCTGATGGGCGGCCCCTTCAGGAGCTTCTCTACCACTTCGTCGTAGTCCATCCCCGTGGACATGTTGTAGACACCCGAACGCAGCTCGCCATCGACGCCGTCGATGCGTGCGCGCACGCGGAACATGGCCGAATTGTCTATCACGCCTGCCGCCGAGAGGATCTTCGCGATCTCCCCGGTGCTGGCGCCCTCGGGGATCTCGATGCGCGCCGACCGACCCGGCGACACGTCCGTCTCGGCTGCGAACAGTACCCTCCAGGCAGCGTAGGCAGGGACACCTACCAGCAGCACTACAAGCACTGCAGTGACCAGCGTGCGCAGGGTGCGGCGGCGAGAACGCGCATCCGGCTGACGCACGCCTCTGTGGGACGAACGTCCGAAGCGGCCCCGCTTGACCGTTTCTTCACTCATCGCCTTCTCCCGCTCTTTTGCCGACGGGCATCCAGCCAACCTTGCAGCACTATCGCAGCAGCCACCTTGTCGATAGATCCGCGCTGTTCTCTCTCACTCATTCCCGAAGCTCGCATGCTCCGCTTCGCCTCGGCGCTCGAATGCCTCTCATCGTAGTACTCGACCGGGATGCCCAGAGTAACGGCGAAGCGCTCCGCGACATCGCGGACCTCCGCAGCTTGAGGACCCTCTTCTCCGCCCAACGTCAGCGGAAGGCCGACGACCAAGCTCTCTACATCGTAGTCCTCGACCAGATCAGCCAGCGCGCGAACGTCCCGCGCAAGCTCGGCGGCATCCAGAACGGCTATCGGAGAGGCCACGCAACCGGTGGGATCCGAGACGGCCACACCGATGCGCGCGGAACCTATGTCCAGACCCAGCGCACGCATGCTTCTACTCCACACCGAGTGCCCGGCGGGCCTCTGCGAGCGCTGCGTCTATTCCTGCAGCTTCCTTGCCGCCCGCCTGCGCCATCTCCGGCCTTCCGCCACCGCCGCCCTTGATCTTCGGAGCCATACTCCGGATGAGCGCCCCCGCATCGAATCCTGCCGATACTGCACCGGGAGCTCCCGCAGCGATCAGAAGCGGCGCGCCCGATTCCGGGTCGGCGGAACCAAGCACCACCGCGCCGCTCTCGCCCATTCTGGTACGCAGGACGTCCCAGACCGCACGGAGTTCGCTCGCACTCACATCGGGCACGCGCGTCACGATCAGCGGATAGCCGACATCTGCCACCGTATCCAGCAGTTCCAACGGGTCGAACTCGGACATCCGGCTCTTCGCACGCTGCGCCGCACCCTCGAGCTCCTTCGCGCGAGTGACGAGCGTTCCGACGCGCTCCGACACCTCGAACTTGCCAACCTTAAGGGCAGCTGCGGCCTCAAGCAGCTCGTGCTCGACCTTCTCGAAGTACCCGAGCGCGTCGTAACTGGTGACAGCCTCGATACGGCGCAGGTTGGCGCCTACGCTGCCCTCGGACACTACCTTGATCAGCCCGATCTCACTGGAGCGGGCCACATGCGTGCCGCCGCACAACTCCTTGCTGAAGTTGCCGACCTCTAGCACGCGAACGATATCGCCGTACTTCTCGCCAAACAGCGCGGTGACACCCATCTCGCGCGCCGTGACGAGCGACGTCTCGTAGTTGCGGACCGGATGGTTCTCCATCACCTTGTGGTTGGCCATCTCCTCGATACGCTGCAGCTGTTCGGCAGTGGGGGCCTCGAAGTGCGTGAAGTCGAAACGCATCCTGTCGGGCGCCACGAGCGAGCCCGACTGCCGGACGTGCTCGCCCAGAATCACGCGAAGCGCCCAGTGCAGGACATGCGTCGCAGTGTGGTTCCGGCGGATGCGCTCGCGCCTCATGACGTCGATCGCGGCGCGCACCGTATCGCCTACGGCTATCGCGCCGCTTTCCATCCGGCCGGCATGCGCCACCACACCCGGAACCGCAAAGCGTGTGTCTGCCACAGCGAAGCGCGAATCGTCCACGCTCAAGGTCCCGGTATCTCCGACCTGGCCGCCCTGCTCCGCGTAGAACGGAGTGGCGTCGAGCACCAGCTCGCCCTCTTGCCCCGCTTCGATGCGGTCGACAGACTGCCCCTCGACGACTATGCCTATCACCCTGCTGTCCGACGTATCCTGGGCATAGCCGAGAAACTCCGTGGCCCCGCTCTCGCGCGCTATGCCGTCGAAGGCGCCGGCGAACGAGGACCACGACTCGTCCTTCACGGCGGCCCGTCCGCGCTCGCGCTGGGCATCCATAGCTGCATCGAACGCCGCCTTGTCTACCTCGAGGCCGGATTCGGCAGCGATCTCGGTCGTGAGCTCGTAAGGGAAGCCGTACGTGTCGTGGAGTGTGAACGCCTCGTTGCCATCGAGCACCGAGCCGCCTGCCGCGCGCGTGCGGTCCATCGCCGTAGTGAGGAAAGCAAGTCCCTGGCGAAGAGTGGCGCTGAAGCGCTCCTCCTCCGAGGCCACAATCCCTCGGATGAGCTCCGCGTGCTCGCTCAGCTCGGGATATGGCGCGCTCCAACGCTCGATCACCGTGTCGATGAGGCGCACCATGAAAGCGTCCTCGACACCGAGCAGCCTCCCATGGCGAATAGCGCGCCGGAGCAACCGGCGAAGCACGTACCCGCGACCCTCGTTGGAGGACAGCACGCCGTCGGCGATGAGGAACGCGACCGCGCGCGCGTGGTCGGCGAGGATCCTGAGCGACACGTCGGTCTTGGGCGCTGCGCCGAGCGCGACGCCCGATAGCCCCTCGCCCACCGCGACAAGCGCACGCAGGTCGTCGGTCTCGAAGTTGGTGTGCACGCCTTGCGTGATAGCGGCTACGCGCTCGAGGCCCATGCCGGTGTCGATGTTCTTCTTCGGCAGTGGCAGGAGCGTACCGTCATCCTGGCGGTCGTACTGCATGAAGACGAGGTTCCAGTACTCCACGTACCGGTC
>JAFGNP010000081.1 GCA_016926975.1 Coriobacteriia bacterium
CTCCCGCATGGTCTCGTCCGCGGCCGTGCTGACCAGCTCGGCGTAGTCGCCGATCAGCTCCGCACGCTCGTTGAACCCGTCGATCTCTTCCTGCGTGTGGTAGGCCTCGCCATCGATCGGCTCGCGCCCGCCGGCTTCGGAATCCTGTCCCATGGCTCCCCTCCCTCCGGCCACAGGTAAAGTATGCCCGAATCGCGACGGCTCCCCTTAGACCCATGTGCACCAGGGAGAAAGACTCGAACAACGTCCCGGGCTCGGGCCACTCCCCGCTTGGCGGGGACAACCGGGTGCCGACATCCGGCAGTGCCCGGCTTCACGGATGGACTCACTTCCGTTCTCTAGGTGAGCAGCGATCACCTGACCGGGAACACGAAGGCTCACATCCCTGTCGGACGCGAGCCTTCGTCGAATATCATCTGGCGGAGAGGGAGGGATTCGAACCCTCGTAGCCGGGGATACCGGCTAAACGGTTTTCGAGACCGCCGCATTCAACCACTCTGCCACCTCTCCGGGTGGTCGCCGCCTGCGCGAAGGCGGCAGCCTCGGAGTATAGCGAGGCGGGCGACCAAGGGCAACGCGCCGACCGCGCGCTACACTGCTGGTAGGAGGCGCGCATGATGTCCGATCGGCCGTGGTGGAAGACCGGTGTGATCTACCAGATCGCAGTGCCGAGCTTCGCCGACTCTAACGGTGACGGCTGGGGCGACCTGCGCGGCATCATCGATCGGCTCGACTACCTGCAAGGCAGCGCCGACGCACTCGGCATCGACGCCATCTGGCTCTCGCCCATCAACGCGACGCCCTTCGCCGACTTCGGCTACGACGTCAGCGACTATCACGCCGTCGACCCTCGCTTCGGCACGATGCGCGACCTCGAGGACCTGCTGGCCGCGTGTCACGAGCGCGGCATCCGCGTGATGATGGACCTCGTGCTCAACCACACCTCAGTGGAACACCCCTGGTTCTCCGAGTCGCGCTCGTCTCGCGATAACCCGAGGCGCGACTGGTACGTATGGCGCGATGGAACAGCGCCCCACAGACCGCCCAACGGGTGGCTCGCGGTGGTCGAGGGAAGCGCCTGGAAGTACGACCGGGCGACCGGCCAGTACTACTACCACGCGTTCCTCCCCTTCCAGCCGGACCTCAACTGGCGCAACCCCGAGGTGCGTCACGAGATGCTCGACATCGCGCGCTTCTGGCTCGAGAAGGGCGTCGACGGCTTCCGGCTCGACCTCATGAACTTCCTGTACGAGGACGAGCACCTCCGCGACAACCCTCGGCGCCGCTTCGCGATCCGCCCGTACCTCGCGCAGAAACACGTGCACGATGCTTCGCAGCCCGAAAGCCTGGAGGCCGCCAAGGACCTCCGCAGGGTGGCGGACGGCTTCCCGGGGCGCGCGCTCATGGGCGAGGTCTTCACCGACAGACCCGAGGACTGCGTCGCCTATCTCGGCGACGGGACCGACCGGCTGCACCTGTCCTTCTACCTGGACTTCATACGGCGCGGATGGAGCGCGGTGGCCTTCCGCACCTCGGTGCAGTGGCTCGAGGACCACCTGCCCGAGTGCGGCTGGCCGTGCTACTACCTGGACAACCACGACCTCGCTCGCAGCCACACGCGCCTTGGCGTCGGCGGGAATGCCGAGGCCCGCGCACGCGTAGCCGCCGCGATGCTGCTCACCCTCCGCGGCACGCCGATCATCTACTACGGGCAGGAACTCGGCATGCCCCAGAGCAGAGTCCCGCGCCGGCTCATGCGCGACCCGGTCGGCAAACGCTTCTGGCCCCTCGGCGTCGGGCGAGACGGCGCTCGAACGCCGATGCAGTGGAGCGGCGAGCGCCACGCCGGCTTCAGCGAGGCCGAGCCCTGGCTGCCCGCGGACCGCTCGTTCGTGGAGCGCAACGTCGAAGCAGAGAGCGAGGACTCCGCTTCGCTCCTCAACTGGTACCGCAAGCTGCTGCGCCTACGTAAGGAGCGCCTCTCGCTTCGCGAGGGCTCGTACAGCGCGATCGAGAACACGTCGGGAGACGTCTTCGCATACATCCGCGAACACGAAGGCGAGAGTACCGCGGTGCTGCTGAACTTCGCCGCACGCCAGGCCGCCGTACGTCTGCCCGAGGGTGTGGCCGAGTGGCACCCGTTGCTCTCCACGCATGGCGAACGCCCCGGGCTGACCGGACCCGAGTGCCTGTTGGCTTCTCAGGAGGCGCTCATCCTCGAAGCGCGGTAGCGCGGCGGCGGAGCCTACTCGGCGACCGTCACCGACACGTTCGCATCGAGCGGATTGGTGCGCACCAGCAGCGAGAACAGGTACGGGTACTTCCTCTGCAGGTGCCACGCATGGTCGAGCCACGCGATCGCGAGCCTGTCGTACGCGCGCTTTATGTCACCGCTCAGGTGGATCACGTCGCTCTTTGGCAGCGACGTGAAGTCCGTACGGTGATCGAGCTCCTCGGCTAGATGGAAGACCGCCCAGAGCACGTCGGTGAACGACTCGTGCTCGAGCAGGTTCGGATTCTGCAGCAGTCCGAGCAGGAACAGCCTCTTGCCGACCAGGAAGTCGTGGAGCGCCTGCAAATCGTCAGGCGTGGGGTGGACGTCGTACCTGTGCGCGGCCACGGCCGCCTTCGCCTCAGCGTACCGCCGGGCGTCCCACGTGTTCGTCACCAGGAAGTGCTCCCGTACCTCGGCGGCCGGATCGAGCGCGGAGACGCGGCGCAGCAGCTCGTCACCCACCTCGCTGAAGAACGCGCCGATCACCATGTTCATCTTGTGGAGCATCTCCTCGCGCTCGCGGCGCTCGAGCAGCGAGTGGATCACGAGCGTCACCACGAGGACCTCGAGCGGCATCATGGCGATCTCGTGCGTGAGGAGGAACGCGCCGAATTCGTGCAGTTCGGTGTGGTGGAACGCGAGCGAGTGCAAGTAGAGCAGCACGGCGCTGATCGCCACGAGCGCCAGGCCGAACTTCACCTTCCAGCTGAGCTTGTTCATCCGCGACCCTCCGGAACCTCGCACACGACGTTGGTGCCCGCCTCGCCCGCCACGATGCGCTCGATGTCTTCCAGGCGGCCGATCGCCGCGCGCTTGCAGGTCGCGCGCACGAAGCGCACCGCCGCTTCCACCTTCGGCCCCATCGAGCCGGCGGCGAACTCGTGCCCGGCCAACTCATCGGGCGTCACCCAACCGAGCAGATGCTGCTCGGGCGTGCCCCAGCCGGCATACACGCCCTCGGCATCGGTGGCCATCACGAACAGGTCCGCGTCGATCTCGCGCGCGAGCAGCTCGCCCGCCAGGTCCTTGTCGATCACCGCTTCGATGCCCACCAGGGTGTTCGAGCCATCGGGCATGTAGGCGGTAGGGATGCCACCGCCGCCCGCGCAAATCACCACGCAGCCCTTCTCCAGCAGCCACTTCACCGGGCGCATCTCGAAGATGCGCTTGGGCTCCGGGGAGGCCACCACCCGGCGCCACGTCTCGCCATCCGGCCTGAAGACCCAGCCCCTGCTCTCGACGAGAGCGTCGGCTTCCCGCTTCGTGTAGCCGGGCCCTACGAACTTCGTCGGATCGCCAAACGCAGGGTCGTCGGGATCGACTTCGACCATCGTGAGCACGGTGGCGATCGGCTTGTCCTCCGGCACCAGGTTGCCGAGTTCTTGCTCGAGCATGTACGCGATCATGCCCTGCGACTCGGCACCCAACACGTCCAGCGGGTACGCCTCCACCTCGCTGTACGCCGCCGCCTGCAGGGCCAGCAGCCCAACCTGCGGACCGTTGCCGTGCGCCAGAACGAGGTCGTATTCCGCGGCCAGCGGCGCCAGTGACTTGACCGCTATCTTGATGTTCGCGCGCTGCGCCTCAGCGGTCATCGGATCGGCGCGCTTCAACAGAGCGTTGCCGCCGAGCGCCACCACGATGGTCTGCCTGCTCATGTCTGCGGACCTCCCTGGCGAATCGTGCGATTCATTCGTAGCCGAGACAAGAATCATACCCTGCCGGAGGTCTTCACTGCCCGAGGGTATGGGAAGATAGATTGAGGAGGCGAGCGCGGTCTTGCCTTGATACAGAACGGTACTCTGTTTATGCACTCGCTTGCAGCCCTCGAACTCAGGAGGAGATATGATCGTCGGCATCCCGAAGGAGATCCTCGAGCGCGAGCACAGAGTGGCGGCCCTGCCTGAAGAAGTCACCGCCTACGTGCAGATGGGCTTCGAGGTGCTCGTAGAGGCGGGAGCTGGAGACGGTGCGCTGCATGCCGACGCGGAATACGCAGCCGCCGGTGCCACCATCGTTCTGGGCGCCGAGGATGTCTTCTCCCGAGCCGATATCATCCTCAAGGTGAAGCAGCCGCACTTCAACGAGTCCGTCGGCAAACACGAGGCCGAGATGGTCCGTGAAGGCGCGATGCTCATCACCTTCCTCCACCCTGCCGCGCCCGACAACCACGATATCGTCCGCACGCTGCGCGACCGCAACGTCACCTCGCTCACCATGGACGGCATCCCGCGCATCTCGCGTGCGCAGAGTATGGACGCGCTCTCCTCGATGTCCACGGTCACCGGGTACAAATCGGTCATCATGGCCGCAGCCGCACTCCCGAAGTTCATCCCGATGATAGGGACGGCGATCGGCGCCACCAAGCCCGCGGAGTTCCTCATCGTGGGCACCGGCGTGGTCGGCCTGCAGGCTATCGCCACCGCCAAGCGGTTGGGCGGAGTGGTGAAAGCGGTCGACATCCGCGCCGCCGCGCGCGAGGAGGCAGCTAGCCTCGGCGCCAAGGTGGCAGGCTTCGAAGCGCCAGACGAGTACGCGATCGGCGAAGGCGGCTACGCTGGTGCGCTCCCAGCCGAGTGGCTTGCGCGCGAGCGCGAGATGCTCGCCCCGCTCGTGGCGACAGCCGACGTGATCATACTGAGCGCGCTCGTACCGGGAGAGGTCGCACCTGTCCTCGTCACCAAAGAGATGCTCGAGCCCGTGCGTGCCGGCTCGGTCGTCGTCGACGTGGCCGTGGACCAGGGCGGGAACTGCGAGGCGACGATTCCCGCCGAAGAGACGGTGATGCACGGCGTGACCGTGATGGGCTACGTCAACATCCCGGGCTCGGTGCCCGTCCACGCCAGCTGGCTGTACGGCAAGAACATGCTCGAGTTCGTGAAGAACCTCTTCAAGAATGGCCTGGATGCCCCTGACTTCGAGGACGAGATCGTGCGCCACTCCCTCGTCACGCGCAACCGCGAAATCTTGCACGCCGGCGCGCTGCACGCCATGTCCAAGTCATGACCACTTCGAAACCAGCGGGGGTACGCCATGACTGAGATGGCACTCATGCTCGGCATCTTCGCAGTGACCTCCGTGGTCAGCTACCTGCTCATCTCCAGAATACCGCAGCGTCTCCACACGCCGCTGATGGCTTTCACCAACGCCATCTCGGCCGTGACTATCCTCGGCGCCCTGCTTCTGTTCACACACGATGTCTCCCCTGCCGAAGTGGTCCTCGGCTCGCTGGCGATCGTGATGGCGTCGTTCAACCTCACTGGCGGCTTCGCCATAACCGACCGCATGACAGGGATGTTCAAGCAGTAGGCTGACCCGAACAGGACGTGCATGGAGACCTGGTACGGACTCGCTGTAGACCTCATTGTCATCGCCGTCTTCATTGCCGGCATCGCGCAGTTCCGCACGCCGCGCGGCGCGCGGCGCGGCAACTTGACCACTGCCATCGCCTTCGCCGCCACCCTGGGCCTGATCGTCTACCGGAACACGGTCGGATATCCCCTGGCCGTCATCCCGGCGGCAGTCATCGGCGGGATCGCAGGATGGACGGTGTCGGCGCGCGTCAACATGACACGCATCCCCGCCCTGATCGCACTGCAGAACGGGGCGGGAGGCGGTGCTTCTCTCCTGGTCTCGCTGGTGGAACTCGGACGGGCGACTGCCGACACGGCCCTGCTCTCCACCATCTTCGCCATCGCCGGGGTGCTCGTAGGTGGCGTGGCGCTCTCTGGCAGCCTGGTAGCGGCGGCGAAGCTGGAGAACAGACTCAGCCCGAGACCGCGCACGCTGCCGGGCCACAACCTCATCCTGGTGCTCCTGCTCACTACCACCGCATCGATGAGCATTTGGTCGCTGTCACTTGAAGGCACTCAGCGCGTGGTGGCGCTCGCCCTCCTCGCCGGCGCGACCCTTGTCTTCGGCGTCACGTTCTCGGTGCGTGTCGGCGGCGCGGACATGCCGGTCATGATCTCGCTGCTCAACGCCTTCTCCGGCCTTGCCGCAGCGTTCGTCGGCGTCGCGATCGGCAATCAGATGCTCACAGCCGCCGGCGCGATGGTCGGTTCGTCGGGCACTGTCCTCACGCTGGTGATGGCCAAGGCCATGAACCGCAGCGTCGGAGCGATCCTTGCGGGTCGGCAGCTTGCCGAGCAGGCGCCCGCCGCTCCGGCATGCGACCGTGCAGAGGCGCCGGAGACGGAGAACGCCTCCGTGGAAACCGCCCAAGCGGATGCCTCAACGGTCCGGGAGGCCGGTCCTGCCGATGACTCCCCCGCCCGGCGTGCCACTGCTGCACTCGCCGGAGCCACCTCGGTGATAATCGTCCCCGGCTACGGGATGGCGCTCGCCCAGGCCCAACACGAGGTGGCCGAGCTTGCCGCGAAGCTGGAGTCCGCGGGCAAGCTGGTGCGCTTCGCGGTACACCCTGTCGCCGGACGGATGCCCGGGCACATGCACGTGCTACTGGCCGAAGCCGACGTCGAGTACGACAAGCTCTACGAGATGGACGCCATAAACGACGAGTTCAGTTCGACCGACGTGGCGATCATCGTCGGCGCGTGCGATGTCGTGAACCCGGCTGCGATCACGGTTGCCGACACACCGATCTCAGGAATGCCGATACTCAATGCCCACGAAGCGAAAGCCGTTATCGTGTGCAACCTCGATGAAAAGCCCGGCTACTCGGGAGTTCCGAACCCTCTGTACGACGATCCGGGGACGATCATGCTGCTCGGCGACGCCAAAGAGACGGTGGCCCGCCTCACTGGAGGACCCACCGGCTAACAGCGCTTCAGCACCACGTCCGGTCTGCCGAATAATGCGGATATACTCTGTGAGAGCAAGTGGCCGTCTGCCGTTCGGGAACAACCCGCGAAGGGGGTACACATGGCGATAGCGGGATACTGCCGCCAATGTGGCCAGAACGTCTATCTGGACGATAAGTGGGGATGCCCTCACGGGCACTCCTGGGAAGCGATCTCGGGCTGGTATGACACCGACACCAGGAACCCGATCACGCCGCCCTGGATGCAGGGAGCCGCTTCGCCTCAGCCCGCGCCGCAGGCAGGCCCACCGACACCTCCAGTCGAACCTGCGCCGATAGCGGCGCAACCCGAGGCCGCTCCACCGCCCGACCCTGCCGTGGCCCTTCGCCGCCTGATCCGCAACCGCCTCGAGGAACTCAACCTCAAGGTGACCGAGAAGAAGGGCGTGTACTCGGCAAGCCGCGGTAAGGAATACGAAGTCGCCGTAGCCGTGGACGGGGTCAACGGCCGCGTGCTGCTTTGGGAACGTCTTCGCTCCGGCCGAGATCCGGGCGTGCGCGATGCGGTCCGGACGCTCGCCGGCGCCAACTGGACCGTGAAGATCGTCCTCAAGCGGGAAGCCGTCAGAGAGTAGAGGGGGACCGATGCAGATCATCACGATGTTCTTCATCGGCCTCTTCGTCGTCGGCGTACTCATCCAGGTCCTGACTTACCGCAAGGAAAAGGCGGTCAAGCCGAAGCGGATCTTCATCAGCCAGTCCGCAGCGTTCCTCTCCATGGCCGTCTTCTCGCTGATCACATTCCGCCCACCGGGCCCGCTGTGGTGGGTGATCCTGCTGTCGGTGGGGTTCGGCGGCGGCATCATCTACGGCAGCTTCGTGAACATGCGCACCGGCGGCAAGGGCGTGACCATGAGCTACACGTTGCCGTGGCTGCTCACATGGGGCGCGCTCATGACCATCACGCAGCTCTCGTCGGTCCTCTTCCGCACGGTGCCAGTAATCATCTACGGGCTGGCCATCCTGAACCTCGGCATCAACATCGGCATGAACGCGCGCATCCTCATCAACTACCGCACGCTCGCCGGAGTCGCCACCGCAGGTCTGGCTCTCGCGCTGGTCCTCGTGCCTTCCATGGCAGCCGACGCGCAGGAAGGGTACGACACCGCTCTGCCCGAGGTGATGGAGGGCCAAGTCGATGACCTCAGTGTCGAGGTCCTCGGCGCAGGAGGCATAACCGGCGACTGCATCAATACGGTCTTCCAGAACGACACGGGCGAGTCGGTCAAGGTGCTGATCCCCGTTGGCACGCGGCTCCTGCCCGAGACCCCGAGCACACAGATCATGGTCACCGCCGGCAACGAGCTTCTCGATGTCACGCCGGGGCAAAGCGAGTTCCTGGTCAAAGGCTTCTGCTCGCTGCACTCCGCGGGAGCGCCCGGCACGGGCGAGAGGTTCTCGTTCTACGAGATGGCCGACGAGGACATGCGCCAGGTCCTGCTCAACATCCTGGAGGCCGGCGCGTTCGACTATACCGGCCAGCAGGCGCTCTGGTACGTAACCGACGGCGGCGATCTCGAGACGATGGACCCTGCGGCACGGGCGCTGATCCCCGACGGTTTTGACGGCACCCCGATGAATACCGCCGAGGACTACGCAGCGGTGGGCTCCGACATCGACCCCAGCCAGTACACGATCGACCCGAACGCCCCCCTGCCGCTCAACCCCATTCAGTCCGGCGCCGCAGTGGGGCTCTCCAGCCTCATCCTGGCACTCGGCTCGCTCATCCAGCTTTCCGACAAGCTCGACCCCACAGCCATCCTCGAGGCGCTCAAAGGCCTCACCTCGGAGATACCGGGCAGCCAGCCTCACTTGCCGCCGACGCACGAGGTACCCGATGCACTCGCCGGCCTGCCGCGCAGTGAAGACGGCCGCGTCTTCATGCGCGTGCCGTGGGACGAAGCAGGCGAAGCATGGGTCACCGCCGAGGAAGCCGAGCAGACCCTCCGCATGCAGTCGCAGGGCTACAAGTGGGATAACCGCTGGGGCTGGGTCACAGACACCGAGCGGTCCCAGTACAACGCGGTCAACGAGGCCAACCGCGAGTACAACCGCCAACAGGACCCCGAGCTCGCGAGGATCGGCCGTCAGATACAGCTCGCACGCGAGCAGAAGGCGGCGCAGGAGGCCTACTTCAAGCGCATGGCGGAGACGGCGGCGCGTCGCGAGGAGTTGCGCGCCCAGATCGAGGCGCAGACAGCCGAGACCGAACGTCTGATGGAGGACGTCAGCAGTGCCGAGTGGCAGTACCGCGCCGTGGCGGGTGTGGGGATGGTCGCCGACATGACCGTGGCAGGAGTGGCCAACTTCGTGACCGTGGCGAACCCCGCGCTCGGACCGCTCGCGCAAGGACTGCGCGCCGGCTACAACATGGCGAAGGGCGTCGGCTACGCGGTTGGCGAGAACATGGTCGGCATCACGGAGATCGACCCCTCCAGCATCCAGTACGACCCGCTCACCGGTGAGGTGATCAAGGAGAACCTGAAGTACGTCACCAGGCATTCGTTCAACGGGAGCGACCTGGCGCGAGGCGTCAAGTACGGTGTCGTGAACACCGCCGTGGACTTCACCCTCGACGCCGCCGGGAGAGCTGTCTTCAAGCAGCCGCAGCTCTGGAAGGAGCTGGCATCAGCACCGCCGGTCCCGCCGTCGCTGCTGGTTCCCAAGGCCGCCGCACAGCAGCTGCTGGCGGGCGTTGACGATGTCGCGGCCAAGGGCGGCGTCGCAGCGGCGGCAAAGGGCGTGGACCAAGCTGCGATCCTGAAGCTCTACGAGAAGAACGGGATGCAGGACTTCGCCAAGCTGGAAAGCCTCGGCCAACTCTCGAAGAACCAGGTCGCGGTGATGAACAAAGTGCTGGCCGAGAACGTGGACGGCGCCGTCACCGAGGCCGCGAAGTCAGTGGCGAAGGAGTGGGACTCGGCTGCCAGCGGCGTGCGCCTCGAGCGCCTCGTGATCGGCGACTCCGGCAGCTCGGCAGGCAAGGCGATGAAGGCCGCATCGGCGCTGACCGACAACGACAAGGCAGTCATCGCCATCTTCAACCCGGACGACCTGGCGAAGGAAGCAGCCAGGCGTGGCATCACGCCCGCCGAGCTCTACGAGCAGCTCAACAAGCAAGCCACGGAGAGTTGCGCCGGCAAGGTCAAGCTGCCGGGTCAGCTCACTGCCGAAGACGCGAAACTCGGCTTCTACAGCGGCATGGGCAAGAAGGCCGGACCGACGGACTCGTACCCCAAGAACTTCACCGAGATGCGCATGGCGGTCCAGGGCAAGGGAACGGTCGTTGAAGCGTCCGGCACGGCGTACAAGACCTCCGGCGAGGCCGTGGTGGACCAGTCACGACTGATGCAGTCGGCGGTCGGCGAACCGGTCTCGTTCGCCAACCCGAGCTTCCCGGTCTCCGAGTTCCCATCCGTCGCCGCGAAACAGGTCGAGGCGCTCGCGAAGACGGCCGTCGATCCCAAGACCGCCGCCAAGGCGATGGACCGCCTGCTTCAGATGACCGAGCGCAGCGCCATCGCCGAGACCGGGATAACGGCCAACCCGCAGCTAGCCAAGATGGCGCGGGCGATCGTCTCCGAACCGCAGATGGACAAGGGCTACATCGCCTATCTGGCAAAGCACGGCTACACGCCAGACGAGTTCGCGACAGCCCTGCAGAACGAAGGCGGGCGCATCGCAGAGCACATCCAGCGCGTGGCTCCCACGCTGATGAACAAGTAGAGGGGAAGCGGACGTGAGATACGACCAGGAAACCGCACGCATCGAGCTTTCCGCCACCGAGCTGGCAGGCGCCGTCTCCGGATTGGAACTCAGGCTTGGCCCGATCGCGCCCGGACGTCTCGGCGGCGGCGGCCCGGAGGCTCTCCGCACGTTCGAAGATGCCCTGCCAGCACTGCCAAGCGAGGCCCGCGACCTGCTCGAAACCGGCCTCACACGCCTGGCGGCCCCCAAGCGCGCGCTCAAGGTGGCTGCAGCGGCGGGTGAAGCGTGGCTTCACCGCGCGGTGTACGCGTGGGACGACACCGGCACCAGCGTGCTGGCAAGCCAGTTGGACTCGAACTTCCTGGCCGAGTCCTCGGCCGGAGAGATAGTCGGCGTTCTCACCTCGGCACTGATAGGCGACACCATCCCGCTCGCTGCCGACGTCCGCATCGAGCTGGACGGCCGCGCCGCCCTTGCGCTGGTCGCTGCCGCCGACGCGGTGCGCTACGGCCGGCTGGCCGCGCTGGCGTCGCACAGGGCCTACCCCGAGGGCATCGTGGCGGCCGAAGTGGCGGCCCGACTGGCGGAGTCGATGGTCGACGACCCCCGTTGGAGCACCAACCTGTACGGCTCGGTGCTCCCGTTCGACGCGAGCGCGTTCATGGACACTCCCACTGTCGATTTGGCCATGCGGCACCTTGCCGAGGCGGGCCTGTTCGCCGCCACCGGGCGCGAGGGTGCTCTCCCGGCCTTCTACCACCCGACTGATGAGGGCCTGTTGATGCTGGAGACCATCGCCAACGCCAACGGCCGCGTTGCCCTCACTCTGTTCGAAGACCACGGCGACGGCGAGCTGGCCTACGAGTCGATGCTGATAGTAAGCGGCCCCAACATGATCCTAGCGATGGATGTCGCGCCCGAGGGCGGAGGAGTTGTGGCACTCACCACATCAGGGCTCACCGGCCTGATCTCGCGACTGGCCGGCGAGTAGTCTCGGGCGCGTCGGAGCAGAAGTGTGAGCAGTCCAAGAAGAGTCTCATCCTGCACAATGAATGAGGCCGCGTGCAGGATGAGAGGCGATGAGCGCGAACGCCACATATAGCGGCCAGTCTTGAGTGAATGCGATACCCTGGCAACATAAGCGGCTTGCGCCAGAACAAGGGAGATCGAGGATGGACACCCGCGGCACCGCAGAGAAATCCAACATCCTGGTTGTGGAGGACTCCAACACCACGCGCCAGATGATCTCCATGGCCCTGGAGGCTCGCGGCTACAAGGTCAACGGCGCTCCCGACGGCATCACAGCGCTGCACTCTTTGGCTGAGCGCGTACCCGACGCGATTCTGCTGGACTTGAACCTCCCCGACATCGACGGGTTCGAGCTGTGCAGACGCATCAAGTCGGAATCGCGCAGCCGGAACATACCGGTCCTCGTGATGACGAGCCTCGAGCAGTCCGGCTTCGAGATAATGGCCATCGAGTCCGGTGCCGACGACTTCATCTGCAAGCCGGTGGATCCTCTCGTGTTGGACGCACGCATCGAGATGGTCATCCGCCGCATGCGACGCGAGCGGTTCGCCAACGCATTGACCGGGCTGCCGAGCAACGCCCTCATCGAGGAGCGGCTCGCCTTCATGCTGGCCCGCAAGCGCCCGTTCTCGGTGATCTTCATCGATATCGACAACTTCCAGCCGTTCAACCGGCGCTACGGCTATGCCCGCGGCGACCTGCTTCTGCGCCATCTTGCGGAGCTGATCCTGGAGTCCCTGCACTTTGCCGAGTGCGACAACGCCTTCGTGGGGCACATGGGAGCCGACGACTTCGTAGCCATCTGCGAGCCGGATCGCGCGGAGAGCGTCGCACGCGGCCTGGCTCAGGCCTTCGACATGAGCATCATGGACTTCTACGAGGACGAAGACCGCGATCAGGGCCACTTCAACCTGACGAGCCGAACCGGTGAGAACCTGGAGTACGGACCCCTGACGCTGTCCATCTCCATAGTGCCGATCACCGACTCGTTCCCGCACTCGGTCGTGAAGATCATCGACGCAGGCAACGAGCTGCGCGCATATACCCGCACGCAGCCCGGAAGCACCGTGATGGTCGAGCGTCGCTCGGAGCCCGACCAGCGCTAGTCGCCGTTCTGAGGCCGTCCCGGGACCCTGTGGCAGTCGGCGCAGCGCGCCTCGTAGTACTCGGCGCCACCAACCATTATCTGCGGTGAGTCCCAGTGTGCCGGAGCGCCGTCGATCAATCGCTGGGTCCGCGTGGCGACCCCGTGGCACTTCTGGCAGATGGCCGTCAGTAGCGAGAGCTCGTCGGCAAGCGACATCAGCGTGGGCATGACGCCGAACGGCTCACCACGGAAGTCCTGGTTCAGGCCGGTCAGATAGACGAGATGCCCGTTGCCGAGAAGCCGCTGCACCACGGGCGTCAGCCCTTCCCCGAAGAACTGGGCCTCCTCGATCGCCACGACGTGGCATCCGGCGGGGTCGATCTCCTCCGGGCCGTTCACGACCACGGCCTCCATTTCGGTTCCCAACCGCGAGCGTGCTTTGGTGCCGTCCCGAGAATCCACCGCATGCTTGAAGACGACGATCGAATCTCCGGTGACCGCGTGGCGTGAAAGCAGACGGATGAGCTCCCCTGTCTTGCCGCTGCTCATGCACCCCGCGATGACGTGAAGCCGCCCGACCCCGACCGACATATGCCCTCCCAGTTACGCCCGACACTCACAACATACCCGCCCGCGCTAAGACATCTCAACGCTTCACTCGGCATCGAAAGACCCTTCACACGACGACCTGCCCGGCTTCACGCACAGCGTTCGCCAGGCGTACGGCAGCACCATCAGTGTCACGGCCCCCGCGAACACTCCCGGGGCCTGTACGCCGATACGATCTAGCAGAGTCGCCCCGATCACCGGAGCGATCACGCGCGCGAGGCTCATGATGGACGTCTGCACGCCGAGTATGCCGCCCACCTCGTCGGCGGGAACCGCCTTGGAGAGCGCGCTCGTCATCACGGTCTGCCCCACCGCCAGACCGAAGGACAGTGGCGCGACGAGCACCGCCAGAAGGACCACGCTCGGTGTCAGGCCCCAGAGAACCAGGCATACGCCGGAGATAGAGATCGCGGTCAGCAGAAGCCTGTCGTCGGAATAGCGCTTCGTGAGGCGCCCGATCATCGTTCCCTGGACTATCACGCTCAGGACACCGATGTAGCCGAGGAAGAAGCCGGTTTCGCTTGCCGAGAAGGAGAGCGCCGCCATCGCCCACAGCGCGAACATCGTTTCGAAGATCGCGAACGACATGCCAGTGACGGCGCGGACACCGAGTATCGGTCCCACGCGCGCGTGGCCGAGGGCCATGCGGAGCGTGGCCAGGTCGAAGACCTTGCGCCTGATAGCGGACAGGCGCTCCCGCGCCTCGGCAGACAGCGACTCGGGCAGGAAGAGCGCCACCAGCGCCATGTTCAGCACCGCCAACGCAGCGCCTACCCAGGCAGGCGCGGTGTAGCTGATGCCGCTCAGAAGCCCGCCCGTTACCGGCCCCACCACGAAGCCGAGGCCGAAAGCCGCACCGATGAGCCCCAGGACCCGGCCACGCTGCTGCCTGTCGGTCACGTCCGAGATGTAGGCCTGGGCGACACTGATGTTGCCGCCGGTCAGGCCGTCGATGATGCGGCTCACGAACAGTATCGGGAGAGCTCTCGCCAGAGCCAGCACGACGAACCCTGCCGCCGTGCCGAATATCGAGAGAAGGAGCACGGGCTTGCGTCCGACACGGTCCGATAGCCGCCCCAGCAAAGGAGCGCCGAACAGCTGCGCCAGCGGGTAGGCGGCGGTGAGGAGTCCGATCTGCAGCTTGGACGCGCCGATCTCTCCGGCCAGGTACGGGAGCAGGGGTATCACGATGCCGAAGGACAGCATGTTCACCAGTACGATGGCGAAGACTATCGGTAGCCGGCGATTGTCCATGGCTCCATGATACGCGTGGGCCGCCCTGCAGGGCGGCCCACGTCTCGATTGTGGCGGAGAGTCAGGGATTCGAACCCTGGGTACGGTTCAACACCGCACACACGATTTCCAGTCGTGCTCCTTCA
>JAFGNP010000082.1 GCA_016926975.1 Coriobacteriia bacterium
GAACTCGCACGCCCTTGCGGGCACTAGGCCCTCAACCTAGCGCGTCTGCCATTCCGCCACTCGGACAAATCCGCCGCCTCGGCGGGCAGCGAGGGAGAGTATAGCAAAGTGCCTTCGCCGATGCCTAGACCGCCTCGGCGGCGCCCAGGGGCTGCTCAGAGGCGTCCTCCGGAATCGGGAACACCTTCGCGAAATGGCATGCAGCCTGGTGGCCCGGGGCGACCTCGCGAAGCTCGGGAACCTCCTCCGAGCACTTCGGGAACTGCGCCACCGGACACCGCGTGTGGAACCGGCATCCCGTTGGCGGATCTATCGGGCTCGGCACGTCACCCTGCAGGATTATCCGCTGGCGTGAGCGCTGCTTCTCGGGGTCGGGCACTGGCACCGCCGACAGTAGCGACTGCGTGTACGGGTGATACGGCTGGTCGTACAGGCCCTTCCAGTCCCCGGCCTCGACGATGGTACCCAGGTACATGACCGCCACGCGATCGGAGATGTGGCGGACGACCGACAGGTCGTGAGCGATGAACACGTACGTCAGCCCGAACTGCTCCTGCAGCTCGTCGAGCAGGTTGATGACCTGGGCCTGGATGGACACGTCGAGCGCCGAGACCGGCTCGTCGCAGATGATCAGCTTCGGACTCAGCGCGAGGGCCCGTGCCACACCGATCCGCTGGCGCTGCCCACCCGAGAACTCGTGGGGGTAACGGTTGATGTGCTCGGGGTTCAGTCCCACGACTTCCAGAAGCTCCTTGGCGCGGGTGCGGCGCTCTCCCTTGGTGCCGACAGAGTGAACTGCGAGAGGCTCGGTCACGATCTCGCCGATGGTCATCCGCGGATTCAGTGAAGCGTAAGGGTCCTGGAAGATGAACTGCACCTCCCGGCGAAACCCCTGGAGCGCCTTCCCCCGCAACGCGCGCACGTCCATGCCGTCGAACACGATGCTGCCGGAGGTGGGTTCCAGCAGGCGTATGATGCAGCGCCCGGTCGTGGACTTTCCGCAGCCCGACTCGCCGACAAGACCGAGCGTCTCCCCCGCATTCACCGATAGGGAGACTCCGTCCACAGCATGGACCTTCTTGCTCAGCTTGGAGGCGATCACACCCTGCTCGACAGCGAAGTACTTCACCAGGTTCTCGACGCGAAGGAGTTCTCCCATCTCAGGCCACCTCCCCGGCCGTCGATACTCTCCCGCGCACGAAGTCCTCACGCCCTGCGAAGTGACACGCGGCCAGATGTCCGCTCTCTATCTCCCGCAACACGGGGCTCTCGGCACGACACACATCCCTGGCATACGGACACCTCGGGTGGAACGCGCAGCCGGGCGGGACGTCGATCAGGCTGGGCGGCTGACCCTCGATGGGCAGCAGCGTACCCTTCGCGCTAACATCGTGACGGGGCAGACTGTCGAGAAGCCCCCATGTGTAGGGATGTTGAGGCCTGTAGAAGACCTCGGCGGCAGAGCCGTACTCGACCTGCTTGCCCGCGTACATGACCATTACATCGTCGGCCATGTCGGCGACAACGCCGAGATCGTGCGTAATCATGATGATCGCAGCACCGGTTCGTTGCTGCAGATCGATCATCAGATCGAGTATCTGCGCCTGGATCGTCACATCCAGCGCGGTGGTTGGCTCGTCGGCTATCAGGATGTCCGGATCGCATGCGAGAGCCATGGCGATCATGGCCCGCTGCCTCATGCCGCCGGAGAACTGATGTGGATAGCCTTTGGCGCGATGCGGAGCATTCGGTATGCCGACCAGCTCGAGCATCTCGACAGCTTTGGCATTCGCCTGTTTCGCGTCCATGCCTCTATGTACGCGGAGCGCCTCTCCTATCTGGTACCCGACGCGGAAAACCGGGTTCAGCGAGGTCATGGGGTCCTGGAAGATCATCGCGATCTCGTTGCCGCGCATCGAACGCACCTGCGAGTCGCTCATCGCGAGAACATCCTTGCCACCGAGCACGATCGTCCCCTCCACGATCCTGCCTTGCGGACCCTGGATCAGCCGCATCACCGACAAGGCGGTGACCGACTTGCCCGAACCCGATTCGCCGACGATCGCCAGCGTGTGGCCTCTGTCCAGAGTGAAGCTGACGCCGTCGACCGCCTTCACCACTCCATCGCGAGTGGTGAACTGAGTCCTAAGACCGGTGACTTCCAGCAGCGCCATGTCAGTCCTTCATCTTCACGTCGAGCGCGTCTCGCAGGCCGTCGCCCATCAGAACGAACGAGAGCACCGTCGTCAGAATGGCGAATCCGGGCCAAAGCGTCAGCCACGGAGCCGGGATCATGAGCGCCTTCGCCTCGGAGAGCATCGCTCCCCACGACGGCATCGGCGCCTGAACTCCCATGCCCAGGTATGAGAGCGCGGCTTCCGTAATAATGGCGCCGCCGATGCTCATCGTGCCGTACACGATGATGGGCGCAATGGCGTTCGGCATGATGTGCCGGAACATAATCCGCAGATCCGACGCACCCACGGCTCGGGCGGCATCCACGTACTCGTTCTCCTTGACCGACATGATGGAGCTTCTGAATACGCGCGCTATCGAAGGCCAGCCCAGGATGCCGATTGCTATGAACACGTTCTGATAGCCGGGACCGAGCACAGCCAGCAACGCGATCGCAAAGAGCATGTAGGGGAAGGCGAAGAATATGTCCGCCGTTCGCATTATGAAGGCGTCCAGCACGCCTCCGTAGTATCCGGACAGCGCTCCGAATATCAGGCCCAGTACAAGAGATATGCTGACCGCGAGTATGCCGACCGCCAGCGACACGCGCGCACCGTACACGACGCGCGAGAAGACGTCGCGCCCGATCCGGTCTGTGCCGAACGGATGCGCAGCAGAAGGTGACTCGAGGCCGGCGAACTCGGTAGATGTCGGATTGGCGAAGTGCTTCGGGACCCACAGGTCGGCCGAGATCGTCACGGCGATTATGAACGTGATCCAGATCAGACCCGCGATGGCCAGCTTGTTCTTGCGTAGCCTGATCAGCGCGTCGCCCCAGAGCGTGCGCGCCGGACGTGCCGCCATGTCCCCTGCTCCCGGCAGTACTGGTCCGCTCACCTGTTCGTCTTTCACCGCATGCCCGCCTACGTCCACCGGGCCGTCTGCGCCGGAGCGAGTTTCATCAGAAGTGTTGCGATCTTTGCTCATTCCGCAGCACCTCCGTACCTGATGCGCGGATCGAGCACCGCATAACTGATGTCAACCAGTAGGTTGACCACCATGAAAATGAGCACCATCACGATCACGCCGCCCATTACGACCGGCCAGTCGCGCTGCAGCACCGCAAGGTAGATCTCCCGGCCGATGCCTGGCCAAGAGAACACACTCTCGGTGAGTATCGCTCCTCCCATGAGCACACCGAGATCGATCCCGACGAACGTCACCACAGGAATCATCGCGTTCTTGAGGGCGTGCTTGAAGACCACTGCACGCTCGGTAAGACCCTTGGCCATAGCCGTTCGTATGTAGTCCTGGCCCATGGCCTCAAGCATCTGACTGCGCATTATGCGTGCCACGTACGCCGTCGAGACCGACGCCAGGGTTATAGACGGAAGGATGAGGTGCACGAAATCTGGGGGCGAACCCATGCCGGTGATCGGCAAGAACACCGCCCCTCCAGTCCACTCCTTGATCTTGATCCCGAAGAGCATCTGTAGGAGCAGACCCAACCAGAAGACCGGCACCGACACGAGAATCGACGTCGAGAGCGTCACAAGGACATCCCAGAAGGAGTACTGCTTCACCGCAGAGATGATGCCGGCACTCAGGCCGACGACGATCTCCACGAGGATGGCAGCGAACGCCAGGCGAAACGTGTTCGGGAACTTGTCGAGAAGAATGTCCTTGACCGGACGACCCTTCTGATAGGACTCGCCCAGATCACCTTGGATGATGCCGCTCACGTAGTAACCGTACTGCGCGTAAAGAGGCTCGTTCAGATGATTCTTCTCTTCTATCTGCTCGCGCAGCGCAGGACTGAGCTCCCGCTCGCCGACGATGAGTTGTATCGGATCTCCCGGCAACAGGCCAGGTATGCGCAGCATGAACAGTATCAGCGTCACACCGAGGAAGACCGGGATCATCTGAAGTATGCGTCTGAACACGTACTTGAGCATGTGACCCGTCTTTCCGAGGTTGGCTCAGAGGTACTGTCGAACAGATGCTGTGTGCCGGGGCACCCGGGGCGCCCCGGCACACAGCCTTGTGTCGGTGTCTCTCAGCGCCTACTCGGCAGCTTCACTCAGCCAAACGGTCTCGAAGGTGAACAGACCGTTCGGGGTGTAGACTCCCTCGTTCACGCGGTCAGAGACCACGCGCACGTGACGGTAGTAGTTCATCGGGATGACGGTGACGTTGTCGCCGACGATCCTCTCGGCCTCCTGGTACAGCGCGACGCGCTCGTCGGCGTCGGTGGTGGTCCGAGCCTCGTCGAGCAGCGAGTCAACCTCCTCGTTAGTGTAGAACGAGTAGTTGTCGGCACTGTCAGTGGTGAACAGCGGATACAGGAAGTTATCCATGATCGGGTAGTCGGCAATCCAGCCGAGGCGACCGATCTGATAGTCCTTGGCGCCCAGTTTGTCCAGGTACTGCGCCCACTCGGAGCCCTGCAGCTCGGAGTTGATACCGATGGCCGCGAGATCCTCCTGGACGAGCGCGAGCACGTCCTGGTGGTTCGAGCCAGTGTTGTAGTCGAGCTTGATGGTCGGGAAGCCCTCGCCGTTGGGATAGCCTGCCTCGGCCAGAGCGGCCTTGGCGGCATCAACGTCGTAGTTCGAGTACTGGAAGGCGCCCTCCTCGTGACCCACGATGCCTGGCGGCACGATGCTCGAGGCGGGAACACGGGTGCCCTCATAGACCTTGTCGCAGATCTCCTGACGGTCGATGGCGAGCGAGATGGCCTCGCGAACCTTCGCGTCGCTCATTACCGCGTCCACGTTGTTGACCACGAGGTAGTAGATGGCCTGCTCGGCACCGAGGCTCGTCTGCTCGCCCGGGTTGACGGTATAACCGTCTGGGCTCTCACCATACTGGTCCACCGTGCTTTGAATCTGGCCAGTGGGGATATCGGTGAAGTCGAGGTTGCCGGCCTGGAATTCGAGGAACGCCGAGTCGATGTCGCCGATGATCTTGAACTCGATGCCATCAATGTTCGGCTCGTCGCCATAGTAGTCGGCGAACTTCTCGACCTTGATGTACTCGTCATGCGCCCACGGCTCGGTCATCTTGAACGGACCATTGCCAATCGGCATGTCGCCGAAGCCCTCGGGATCGGCCTCAACGGCCTCCTGGGGCACCGGCGCTAGAGCCGGGTGGCCGACAACGTATTCGAAGTCGGCGAAGCCGTAGCTCAGCGTCACCTCGAGGGTGTAGTCGTCGACGACCTTCACGCCCTCAAGCTCCGTAGCGGTCCCATCTTGCATGGCGTCGTAGCCCTCGACGGCAGCCAGGTGATAGGAAATCTCAGACTCGTTCTCGGGATTGCATATGCGTTCCCAGGCGTACTTGAAGGATTCGGCAGTGACTTCGCTGCCGTCATGGAACTTCGCGCCCTCGACGAGCTCGAACGTCCATACCGTAGCATCCTCGTTCGATTCCCAGCTCTCAGCAGCAGCTGCCCGCACCTCAGACGTGATTGGGTCGAAGGAGACGAGGCTGTCGAAGACCGCCTGGCCGACCTGCGTACCCTCTGACTCCTGGAGGTTGACGGGATCGATGAATGCCGGTTCATTGATGCGGAAGTTGAACGTACCGCCTTCAACGGCGTCGGACGATGTGCCTCCGCCGTCACAGCCGCTCACCGTCAGCAAAGCTGTGGCGAGCGCGAACACCATCATGATGGCCAGGCCCTTACGGATTCGCTCTGACAAAGTGGAGCCTCCCTCCGTGATCTCGGATGTCGGGGGACATCCGGTGCCTTCACTACCCTCAGAACAGCGTCTCGACTCGCACATCCCTCCCTTTGCCGGATCGGGCTGCCTTCAGGCGAGCAAGACGCTGCGCCATACAAGGCTGCTCTATACATCTGACGTAATAGTCTGTGCCCGTTTGCATCGAAGTGCAAGCACGAACGGCTACCCCGCCGCGCAATACAAATCGGGGCTCGCCTTCCGGCAAGCCCCGATCAACTCTTGCTGCTAAGAACCCGGGATCACGCCCCTGGTCGGTACACCAGCATCAGAAGAAGCGCTGTGAGGCCATACCCTGCGGCGAAGCCAACGGTGATGCGATCCAGGTTCTTCTCGATCATGCCAGTCCCGGTAGCTGACGCCGGCATCCCGGCACCGAACAGAGACGATACTCCCGTTCCTTTGCCGGAGTGCAACAGAACGAATACAACGAGACCGAAAGCGCATATCACATGGATTCCGATCGTGATATATGCCACAACTTCCACTTCATTCTCCTTGCCTGCGATGGATAGCGGCGCGAATCACTCCGCATAAGCCGTGCAAGTATAGCCGTGAGTGAGCTCTGGGCTCAAGTGGATCGCAGCGACTCAGTCGATAGGTGATGGTTGCAGCAGTGATGACGCGGTCCATTCCTGCGGAACCGGAACGCCTAGAAGCTCGCAGACCGAGGGTGCGACGTCGGAGAGGACTCCGCTGGATGCGAGTCCTGTGACGCGGTCAGACACGCAGATCATCGGCACAGGGTTCAGAGTGTGCGCGGTGAAAGCTCCCCCATCGCCCGGATCCTGCATCTGTTCGGCGTTGCCGTGATCGGCTGTCACGATAGCCGACCCCCCACGAGCCCGGATGGCATCTACAACCGCCCCCACGCCAATATCGACCGCCTCTACGGCCTTGATCGCAGCCTCCAGCACGCCCGTGTGTCCGACCATGTCGCAGTTCGCGTAGTTGACAACGTAGAAGTCAGCCCTGTCGGCCGCGATCGCCTCGACCAGACGGCGTGTCACCTCTGGCGCGCTCATCTCCGGTTGCAGATCGTATGTCGCCACCTTAGGGCTGGGGACCAGCACCCTTTCCTCGCCCTTCTTGGGCACTTCTACGCCACCGTTGAAGAAGAACGTCACGTGCGCGTACTTCTCGGTCTCCGCGATGTGCAACTGTCTCAGACCGGCGGCTTCTATCACATCGGCGAGCACGTTGCTGGGCAAGTCCTTGGGAAATGCCACAGGAGCCGGAATGGTGGGATCGTACTCGGTAAGACAGACGAACCGCACAGCAGGCATGACCGGACGCTCGAACGCCCGGAACTCGGGGTCTACGAGCGCCCTGGTGATCTCGCGTGCACGGTCCGGGCGGAAGTTGAAGAAGACGACCGCATCACCATCGCTCAGCTTCCCGACAGGAGATCCTTCTACGCAAACGACTGCGGGAACGACGAACTCGTCGGTCACACCACAGCCGTACGATGCCTCTACCGCGGCTTGCGCCGAATCCGCAAGATCGCCCTCGCCCAGAGCGATGGCCCTCCATGCCCGCTCCACGCGCTCCCAACGGTTGTCTCGATCCATCGCGTAGTAGCGTCCAGCGACGCTTGCAATGCTCCCCACACCTACCTGAGCCAGCACGCTCTCGAGTTCGCGGACATACTCCAGCCCGCTTGACGGTGGAACGTCTCGGCCGTCGAGGAACGCATGCACAAGGATGCGAGAGGCTCCCCTAGTCGCCGCCAACCGAACCAGCGCGTAGAGATGCTGGTTGTGACTGTGGACGCCACCGTCGGACAGCAAGCCCATGAAGTGCACCGCACAGCCCGCCGCCACAGCTCCGTCTATCGCACTGACGATCACCTGATTGTCAGCGATGGACCCATCGGCTATCGCAGAGTCGATGCGGGTGAGCTCCTGGTAGACCACTCTTCCGGCGCCCATGTTGAGATGACCGACCTCGGAGTTGCCCATCTGGCCTTCGGGCAGGCCGACCGCAAGACCCGACGCTCGCAGCGTCGTCCACGGGCACGCAGAGAACAGCGCGTCCAGGTTCGGAGTGTGAGCCTGGGAGATCGCGTTGGCCGGGCCGGGCGCCCCCATGCCGAACCCGTCCATGATCACCAGCGCGACGGGCAGGTGAGATGCCACTTACAGCGCAGCCTTCACGATACCGGCGAAGGAATCGGCCTTCAGCGCCGCGCCGCCGACGAGGGCTCCGTCGACGTCAGGCTCATCGAAGAACATCTTCGCGTTCTCGGGCTTGACCGAGCCGCCGTACAACACGCGAACCGACGTCGCAGCCGGCGGGCCGTACATCGCGCCAATGGTCGCCCTGATGGAGCGGCACACGTCGTTCGCGGCCTCCGGCGTGGGTGTCCGTCCCGTGCCGATCGCCCAGATAGGCTCGTAGGCGACAACCAGTTTCGAGGCCTGGGCCGAATCAAGGCCCGCGGCACCCTCCATCACCTGGTTCCGCACGAACGACTCCGTCTCGAGCGCCTCACGAGTGGCCAGGCTCTCGCCCACGCACATGATCGGAACCATGCCGGCCCCGAACACCGCACGCACCTTGTTGTTGACCGTCTCGTTGGTCTCCCCGAAGTACTCCCTGCGCTCGGAGTGGCCGACGATCACATAGTTGCATCTCAGATCGGTGAGCATCCGCGGGGCTACGGCGCCGGTGAAGGCCCCCTCTGCCTCCCAGTGCATGTCCTGAGCCCCTAGAGCGATGGAGAGTCCATCGATCTCTATGACCGTCGATGCAGCCTTCAGGCCGGTGAACGGCGGACACACCGCGACCTCGACCTCGTCCCAGCAATCCCGGACCAGTCCGGTGAGGTCCTGGATCAGGATCACACCCTCGCCCGAGGTGGTGAACATCTTCCAGTTGCCTGCAACGAGCATTCGGCGGCTCATCAGCACTCTCCTACTCCTTGTCCAGAAGGGCATCGACGCCCGGTAGCGTCGCCCCCTCGAGAAGCTTCATAGAGGCTCCACCCCCGGTGGAGACGAACGTCACACGCTCTTCGAGGTCGAACTTCTTGAGTGCGGCGACCGAATCTCCTCCCCCGACGATCGATGCCGCACGGTTGTTGCGCGACACCGCAACCGCAAGCTCACGGGTACCGCTCTCGAAAGGCGTCATCTCGAACACGCCCATCGGGCCGTTCCAGAATATCGTCCGCGCAGATGCGATAGCCTCCTTGAACAGCTCCGAGCTCGTAGGCCCTATGTCGAGACCGATCAGATCGTCAGGGATCTCCTCACGCCCGACTATCCTGGTCTCGGCATCTTCCGCGATCGCCTCGGCAACAACGAAGTCAACCGGAAGCAACAAGCTGACATCCTTCTCGATCGCCTTCGTCAGCATCTGCTTGGCGGGCTCCACCCACTCCTCCTCCAGGATCGAGCGGCCCACGGACACCCCCTTGGCAGCGAGCAGCGTGAAACACATCCCTCCCCCGATGATCAGAGTGTCGACGCAATCGAGCAGCCGGTCGATCACACCGAACTTGTCGGACACCTTCGAACCGCCGAGAATCGCCACGAAAGGTCTCTGCGGATCCGTGAGCATTCCCGTCAGCGTCTCCACCTCGCGCGCGAGCAGAAGCCCAGCGTACGCCGGCAGATACGCCGCCACGCCCGCCGTCGAGGCATGCGCGCGGTGCGCAGCGCCAAAAGCGTCGTTCACGTAGATGTCCGCGAGGGCGGACAGCGCTTCCGCGAAAGCGGCATCGTTGGACTTCTCGCCCGGGTGGAAGCGTACGTTCTCGAGCATCAGGATCTCACCGTCGACCATCCGCTCGACGGCCTCTTGCGCTTCGGTGCCGACGATGTCGTCGACGAATGCGACATTGCGCCCAATGAGCCGCTGGAGCACACCTCGCACCGGCCGCAGCGAGTACTGCGGATCGGGTTCCCCGCTCGGGCGGCCGAGATGGCTCGCGAGAATGACGCGACCGCCGTGGTCGATAACGTAGCGAATCGTGGGAAGCGCGGCCCGTATGCGCGTGTCATCGCTCACCGCGCCTTCATCCAACGGCACGTTGAAGTCGACCCGCACCAACACCCGCTTGCCGCGCACGTCGACGTCTTTCACTGTCTTCTTCGAGAACATGGCGCCTCCATGCTAGACGGCAAGAAAGGGTCGTTTCGTGAGGCGAGGCACCCTCTTCAGGACGCCTCGCCGTGTCGCGCTCTACTATCCGACGATCTTGATCAGATCGCGGACGCGGTTGCTGTAGCCCCACTCGTTGTCGTACCAGGACACGCACTTCACGAACGTGCTCGAACCGCCCATGACCATCGTCTGCAGGGAGTCGAACACCGACGAAGCGGGATTGTCCACAACGTCCACCGACACGATCGGGTCCTCGCAGTACTCCAACACACCCTTCATCGGGCCGTCAGCCGCTGCCTTCATCGCTCCGTTGATTTCATCGCGGGTGACCGCCGTGTCGAGCTCGGCTACCAGGTCGACGACCGAACCGTCAGGCGTGGGAACGCGCATGGACATACCGTCGAGTTTGCCCTTCATATCGGGCAGAACCAGGCCGATCGCCTTGGCGGCGCCCGTCGATGTGGGGATGATCGACATCGCTGCGGCGCGCGCGCGGCGCAAGTCCTTGTGCGGTGAGTCCAGGATGATCTGGTCGTTGGTGTAGCTGTGGATGGTGTTCATGAAGCCGGACTTCAGACCGAAGCTGTCCCGCAGGACCTTGGCGAACGGCGCGAGACAGTTCGTCGTGCACGAAGCGTTCGAGATGATGTGGTGCTTGTCGGCGTCGTACTCGCCGTCGTTGACTCCTATGACCACAGTGAAGTCCTCGTTCTTGGCGGGAGCCGAGATGATGACCTTCCTGGCACCAGCATCCCGGTGCGCCTGAGCCTTGGTCGCGTCGGTGAAGAAGCCGGTCGACTCCACAACGACATCCACGCCGAGATCCCCCCACGGCAGAAGCGCCGGGTCGCGCTGGGCCGTGACCTTGATCTCTCGGCCATCGACCATGAAAGAGCCCTCGCCCGCTTCAACCGAAGCCCCGAAGACCTTGTGCACCGAGTCGTACTTCAAGAGGTGCGCCAGCGTGGCAGAGTCAGTGAGATCGTTGACCGCAACGACTTCGATCTCCTGATCGAGATGAGCGGCGCGGAAGACCAGCCGGCCGATACGCCCGAAACCGTTGATACCTACTCGAATCGTCACGTGGTACCCCTCCTTGACGTCGTCTCCGCTAGAATTCCGGACCGCTCGGCCCGTCTTGCATAGTAACTGAAAGACACAAGCAAGGGCACGTCGGGCGACATGTCCTCACGCAGTTCCTACCCGTCTGCAGCGAGTTCCTCAAGGCGCCGTACACGATGGTATACCGCCGACTTGGACAGTGGCGGGTCCGCCAACTCCCCCAGTTCCCGCAGGCTCACTTCAGGATGCTCCAGCCGAAGGTAAGCGATCTCGCGTAGCGCCGGCGGAAGGGCCTCTATCCCCCGGGCCCGTTCCAACGCGCGCACAGCGGCGACCTGATCGGCAGCGGCCGCTGCAGTCTTCTGCAGATTCGCGGTCTCAGCGTTCACCAGCCGGTTCACGTCGTTACGCATCTCCTTGAGGATGCGGACATCCTCCGTACGCAACAACGCGCGATGCGCCCCGACCAGCGCCAGGAATGTAACGATCGGTTCGGCGCCCTTCAGATAGACCGCGTAGGCGCCGCGCCTACTCGTCACGCGAGCGCCGATCTCGAATCGCCGCATCAAAGTGACCAAGTCGTTGGCGACGTCCTCCGACTCGGCGGTCAGCTCGAAATGGAAGTCACCGTGCGGGTCGGCGACGAA
>JAFGNP010000083.1 GCA_016926975.1 Coriobacteriia bacterium
CGATCGCCAAGCCGCTCAGCGAGTCACCCGTCTTCCCGTCGATGGTGGTTCAGATGATCGGTGTGGGTGAGGAGACCGGCGCGCTCGACCAGATGCTGAACAAGATCGCCGACTTCTACGATGAAGAGGTGCGGACTGCGGTGGACTCGCTCACCTCGATCATCGAGCCGATCATGATGGCTTCGCTCGGCATCGTGGTCGGAGGCATTATCATCGCGCTGTATATGCCGATGTTCCAGGTCATCACCCTGGTGAAGTAGCGGAAATCAGACGGAACTCGCGCTAAAGTCCCAGGCGTCCTGACCGATACATCAGGTGAGCGGGCATCTGCCCGCGAGTCCGCAAGGGAAAGGGAGGTGAACATCGATGCGGATGTTCAAGAAGGAAGAGGGCTTCACCCTCGTCGAGCTGATGGTCGTCGTTCTCATTATCGGTATTCTTGTTGCCATCGCGATTCCTGTGTTCAATGCGGCATCTCGGACGGCCCGTCAGCGTACGTGCCACTCGAATCAGCGGGTCATCGAGGGTGCGGTTGAGCAGTGGCTGGCTGCCGACCCGGCCAACGCCGTCGCCGACCTCGCCGGCACAGTCGAGGACAACGCGGCACCTGCAGCTGATGGCTCCGGCGGCGACCTCGTGCCGGAGTACATTCGTCAGGCGCCTGTATGCCCTGCACCTGACGGTACTGTCTACACCCTTGATGTAGATGGCGAGACTGCATGCCCCTCGACTGAGGAAGCTCACGGTCTCTACACCGACTAAGCTGTAGCAAGCTAGATTGAGCTTCCAAGCTCAGAGGGACCGGCGATGTATCGCCGGTCCCTCACTATCGGGGATCTACCCCCGTACGTATCGTCGGTCTGCATTGGCGTGGCCGGGTGGATGCGCCGTGCGTCGATGTTCTCCCGGCCGTTCTTCTTCACAGTCTCCGCTCGTCTCGTCGGCATTGTCTTTGGCAAGGCTTCGCCAATGTCGTGATCTTCAGCTGTATCCCTGTCCGTATGCGCCCGCCGAGAGAGGTGGCAGGCGATGAATGCCTATTCGAACAGCGCAGGATTCACGCTCGTCGAGCTTATGGTCGTTGTGCTGATCATCGGCGTGCTGGTTGGCATAGCGTTCCCCGTGTTCAACACGGCGTCACGAACCGCTACTGAGCGGACCTGCCAGGTGAACCAGCGGACAATCGAAGGTGCGGTCCAACAGTGGATTGCGATCGACCCTGGGAACGCCTGGACCGCGCAGGTCATCGATGGAACGACGGACGTGCTCACGGCTGCCGGCACTGAGTACATCAAGACGGCCCCCATCTGTCCCGGAGTCGACGGCCTGCTCTACTACGCCGTGAACGGTGAGGGTACCGTCACGTCCGATGACGTGGCCGCCGGCGGGGCAGTACCCGCGGTATGGACGTCATCGGTGGGGCACGACCACTACTAGCGGAATCATCTCAGCTTGAGAAGCCCGGTCACCGGCGGTGGTCGGGCTTCTCAAGTGCCCGCACTCTGGGGCATGCTGTCTCTGTCAGTGCCCCCGTGTCTCCTTCGAGAGGATGTCTCGTGCCCCTCTGGTTCCTGGTGATGTCGTTCGCGCTGTTCGGGCTCCTCTTCGGCAGCTTCGCGAACGTGGTCGTGTGGCGACTCCCCGCAGCCCGGTCGATCGTGTCCCCCGGCTCACACTGCCCGAGTTGTGGGAAGGCGATCGCCTGGTTCGACAACATACCGGTCGTCTCCTGGCTGTTGCTTCGAGCCCGGTGCCGCGCTTGCGGCGAGCCGATATCCGTGCGCTACCCCCTGGTCGAGATCGCCTCAGGAGTGCTCTTCGCGCTTGCGGCGGTGCGCTTCGGCGCAACCTGGCAGGCTCTGCTGGCGGCTGTCGTCTTCTGGCTGCTGCTCGTCCTGTCAGCGATAGACATCGATCACTACCGGCTGCCGAACGTGCTCGTGGCGATTCTGGCAGGTATCGGCGTGATCGGTGTCGCGATCGCGCAGGTAGCACGCATTCCGCTGGCCCCGCTCACACTCACGGGGCCGGCCTCGGTTATGCAGCCTGCCCTCGCCGCGCTCATCGGTCTTCTGCTTGGCGGAGGGCTGCCGGCGACCATCGCATTCCTCTACGGTGCTGTTCGTCGGCGTCAGGGTCTGGGCATGGGCGACATCAAACTTCTGGCGGCCCTCGGCATCGTTCTCGGCCCCTACGTGGTGATGACCCTCGTGATCGGAAGCATCATCGGACTGGTCGTGGGACTCACCGCGAGCAGATCGGTGGCGCTCTCCGAGAGGCGCATACCTTTCGGGCCGTCGCTGGCCGCAGGAGCGGTCATCACAGCGCTTGCCGGCCCGGAGATCCTGCAGTGGTATCTGCGCCTCGCGGGACTGAGCTGAGGCCGCGCAGTCTCCGACCGCATGTCAGGTGGCGACGGCTTCGGCCGACACACCCGTGCCGCGCTTGTTAAGATGACATTGAGCAGACTGACGTGACTCAAGCCTCGGCACGTGCTTGCCGATACGCACCCTAGAGGCGTGGGCTCCTGATTGGCCCGCGCATCGCAGCGATGAACGGAAGTGGCGCACATGAGCGGCGAACGGATGCGCATTCACGACGATGACGGAATGACGCTCATCGAGATCGTCGTGGCTGCCGTTATCTTGTTCATCATCCTGACCGGCGTCTTGAGTCTGTTGACGCAGACCACGATGATGAGCGCTCAGGCCAAGGGTATCAATGTGGCCAACAACGCTGTGAACAGCTACGTGGAGTGGGTCCGCTCTCTCGACTTCGCCGAAGTCGACCTGTCCACCGAAAGCAGCGCAGGTGTCCTGGCCGACTACTCGGTAGTGGCCGAGGGCTACACGGTCGAGATCGTCCCGACGGTCAACGTGGGTGAGAACGGCGCGCTCAAGGACGTCATCCTGAAGGTGACAGTGACCAGGGCAGATGGCGATTCGGAGTCGTTCGAGACGGCCGTGATCATTCGCGACCAGGATCAGTACCTCACCGTCGCCAAACGTGATCCGGAGACCGATCCCGTCGTCAGCTTCGTGTCGCCGACGCCGCCCGAGGGCGCGGTGTTGTGGGAGACGTACTGGCTCGACGGGGCGGAGACCCGTCCTCTGCAGATCGCCGCGACGGCCGAGGCCTCCGAGGGCCGCACCATCTCGACCGCAAGCATCTGGGTCGATGATCAGTGGAAGCTCAAGGATCCATTCGGCAACCTTGCCGAATGGATCGTCGGCGAGGAGACCTGGACGCTCTCGCCGTACTTCGCATGGGACACGCTCCAGTTCGACGAGGGCGTGGATGCCGACGGCAACCCGTACACAGTCACTCAGGTTCCCGACGGGCTGCGCACGGTCTTCTGTTACGCGCGCGATAGCGTGGATATCGCGGTGTACGAATCCCGCCAGTTCCTCGTGGACAACGATCCACCTCCGGCGCCCGTGTCGGTGACGCACGTTGCCGGCACGTCGATGGCCGGGACGTTGGGCTGGAGTCAGGTGTACGACGGCACCACGAGCGCATACGGATACCGTCTGCAGTTGGCGCGTCAGGGCGCGACTGCGATCAGTGACGCGTACCCGTTCGATGACGGCTCCGGCTGGCTGCCCGAGCAGACCGATCTCGCGGTCACGTCGGTGACCCCCGGGGACGTGCCGCTTGCCCGCTACTTCGCACGGGTCGGGGCCTTCAGTCCGCGGC
>JAFGNP010000084.1 GCA_016926975.1 Coriobacteriia bacterium
GCCGCTCGTGCTTGACGCTGACGGCCTGAACGCACTGGCCGAGGGTGCGGACGCGCTGTCGGCACGAAGGGCGGCGACGATCTTGACGCCTCATCCCGGAGAAGCGGCCCGACTTCTCGGCTCGACGCCTACCGCAGTCCAGTCGGATCGCATCGCTGCTGCGTCGGCGCTGGCCGAGACGGGTGCGGTGTGCCTGCTGAAAGGGTCCGGCACGATCGTGGTGGGAGCGGGCCGACGCGCGCTGGTACGAGCGGGCAACGCCGGGCTAGCCCGTGCCGGGTCGGGCGATGTGCTGTCCGGCATGATCGCGACGCTGCTCTCGCAGGGGCTGGCCCCGTTTGACGCCGCCGTGCTGGGTGCGCATCTCCACGGCAGGGCCGCCGAGTACGGTACCGAGCGCTTCACTGAGACTTGTTTCACCGCAGCGGATATCGAAAGCTTCCTCCCTGATGCTGTGCGGGAGCTGCTGGGCGGGTAGAATCGGGAGTAGGCGGTCGGCATCCCTGCCGGCCCGAGTCCTCGGAGGCATGATGGCTGATCTAACCGCACGCGATATCATGACGGCCGACCCGATCACGGTGGGCACCGATCTCTCGGTCACCGAGGCTGCCAGGCTGATGGTCGACAACCGGGTCGGCGCTCTGCCCGTACTGGACGGGGAGAGGCTTGCCGGGATAGTAACCGAGGGCGACCTGATCATGCGCGACGTGAAGATGGAGTTCCCCACGTATCTTCATTTGCTGGACGGCTTCATCATGTATCCGCCGGCCACCGCAAGGTTCGAATCCGAGCTCAAGAAGGCTGTGGGTGCCACCGTCGGTGATGTCATGACCACCGATGTGGTCGCGATTCAGGCGGATGTGAGCGTGGGCGACGTGGCCACGCTGATGGTGGAAAGAGACGTCAGTCGCGTCCCGGTGCTCGAAGGGGACAAGCTCGTTGGCATCGTGAGCAAGTCGGACATCGTACGTTCGCTGATCGCCGAGGGCTAGGGCATGACGTATAGCCGGGGGGCCTGGGTAGAGGTAGACGTCGGCGCGGTCGCGCGCAACGTCGGTGCGCTGAAGGCTCTGACGAAGCCCGGGACCAAGTTCATGGCGGTCGTGAAGGCCGATGGCTACGGGCACGGGGCCGAGGCAGTGGCGCGCGCAGCGCTCGGCGCCGGAGCCGAGCGTCTTGGCATCGCCACTGTCGAAGAGGCGCTTTCGCTCCGCGAGGCAGGGCTGACCGCACCCCTACACATCCTGAGTGAGCCGCCGATCGAAGCGGCGGAGCTGCTGGTGGAGCACGGTATCATCGCGACTGTCGTCAGCCGGGAGTTCGCGATAGCTCTGAGCAGAGCGGCAATGGCCGTCGGCGCTGAAGGCGTCTTCCATCTGAAGATCGACACGGGGATGAACCGGCTCGGGGTACGTGCCGAAGACGCTGGCGACATGGCCTTGTGGCTCAAAGACATGCCGGGTCTGGTGTTCGAAGGTGCCTTCACCCACTTCGCTACGGCCGATTCACCCGGGGACTGGGAGTTCGATCGGCAGACGGCCCGCCTGTCGGCCGCGGTCGATGCCATGAGAACGGAGGGTGTACGACCGCGGATCATTCACGCCGCGAACAGCGCGGCGATCATGCTGCATCCGGACACGCACCTGGACATGGTCCGTTGCGGTATCGCGATGTACGGGCTGCACCCTTCGGAGGGCACGAGGAGTGTAGTGAGAATCGAACCTGCTATGAGCGTGAAGACCCGGGTTTCGCTGGTGAAACGCATAGGACTGGGCGAGGGCGTCAGTTATGGTTTCACCTGGCATGCGGGGGGACCGGCTACGATCGCGACGATACCGCTTGGCTACGCAGACGGGGTTCACCGCGTGCTGTCGAACAAGATGGAAGTACTGATCGGCGGCAGACGATGCGCGCAGGTCGGGCGCATCTGCATGGACCAACTGATGGTCGAGATACCCGGAGGACTCGAGGTGCGTCCCGGCGACGAGGTGGTTCTTGTGGGTAGCCAGGGCGGAGAGAGCATCTCCATCGATGAACTCGCCGAACTCGCCGGCACCATCAACTACGAGATGGCTTGCGGTTTCGCGCTGAGAATGGGCCGGAGTCACCTGGCCTGACGAGGTGCTTCTCCGGCAGTCACAGGGGTCCTGCCGGATGTGATACGGTGCGCTAGGTTAAGCGGCGTGAAGTATCCGCAATTTTTGTGAGAAGCTGTTGCAGGAGTTCGCCGCGGCATTGGCGAACAACGCTTCAGACGGGAACGCGCGAGCGCTCCCGCGCGCCTGTTCGAGGGAAGTCCGTATGCGTGGTGCTAGCGAGGAGAACTCGATGGACGACAAGGTTCTGGAGGAGATCAAATCCCATAAAGAAGTGGTCGCCAGAGACGTCAGCTCTCCGTCGAATGACGTCAACTCGCCGCTGTTCCAGATTCGCGAGAAGGAGATGGAGATCTCGGGGCGCGTGTTCGCGGCCCGTAACCAGTCGGACAAGATGATCAGCGACGCGAGGCAGCGTTCGCTGGAGATCGTGAGGAACGCCCGGGCGGACGCTGATCGTCTGGCTAAGGAGCACGCAGACAAGGTGCTCGCCGAAGTGGATGCGTCCATCACGGAGGTCAAGGAGAAAGGTGTCGCCGAGGCGGCGACATTGGAGCAGGAATTGGCGAAGCATCAGAGTGAGGCAGCTAGCTTCGTAGTGAAGCTCGTCACTTCGGTCTGACGCTCGCATCGACTCGTGGTTATCCCGATGAATCGGGGGGGAGGGTCTGCGCATGTTGGTCCCAATGGCACGGATGGAGTTGATCGGCCCGAAAAACTTGTTCTTCGACGTGGTCAGTCTTCTTCACGAGATCGGCACGTTGCACATCGAGGACCTGTCCAAGAAGATCAGCGCAGGTGAGCTGCCACTTGAGCAGATGGAAGTGGTCGAGAACCAGCTCGCCGAGCAGGAGGGCATGGAGGAGCTGCTGATCAGGCTCCGTTCCATCCTCAAGGCGCTGGACCTACCATCGGCGCCGACAGATGAGGTGGCCCGCCAGAAGCACTACCTCGAACTGTGGCAGCTGGACAGCAAGGATCTCGCGGCAGAGGTGACCAAGGTCATCGATCAGGTCGAGGACCGCACGTCGAGCCTTGCCCAGGCGCAGTTCGCCATGGAGTCGGAGATGGGCCTTCTCGCCCGCTACGAACCGATCCTTGAGAAGATCCAGCCTCTGGCCAAGCAGATCGTGACGACAGGAGCGTACGACTCCGTGGCGCTGCTGGTCGAGCGACGCTACAAAGGCGCTCTTGAGGGGCTCAAGAAGGAGCTCGACAGAATAACGGACAGCCAGAGCGAGATTGTCTCCACGGATGTCGATGATGAGACAACGGCTGTGATCATCGTGTTCGGCAAGAAGCACTCGGAGGCAGTCCACAAGTTCCTGGCAATAGAGAACGTGAATCAAGTCAGACTCCCCTCGGAGTTCCAGGACATGCCGTTCGATACGGCGTACGACCAGCTTCGCCAGCGCCAGCTGGACCTGCCGGCCCAGCTGGAGAAGATCAAGACCGACCTCGAGGAGATGTCCGGCAACTGGTACATCAAGCTCACGACCATCCGCGATGTCCTCGTGGACAAGATCGATGAGACCAGCGCGATTCCGAAGTTCGGACAGACGGAGTACGCGTTCGTGATCACCGGATGGCTGCCGGTCGAAGAGGTCAAGGGTTTCCGTCAAGTCATCGAGGAGAAGTTCGGACTCGACGTCATTGCCAACCAGCTGGAGATCGATGAACGCGAGTATGAGGACACGCCCGTGGCGCTCAAGAACCCCAAGTGGGTAGAACCCTCCTCCTGGGTCATGAGCTACTTCATGGGGGGCAAGCCCATGTACGGGACGGTCGACCCGTCGATGATATGGGCCATAAGCTACCCGCTCATCTTCGGTATGATCGTTGGAGACATCGGCTACGGCGCCGTCATGCTTGCGATCATCCTGTGGATGAGGAACAAGTTCAAGGACAAGCCGTTCGTGCAGACTGCGACCGGCCTGCTCGGCCCGGCAGCGACGTCTGCGATCCTTTTCGGCTTCCTGTATGGTGAGTTCTTCGGCGCAATACCGTGGGAGTCCGGCTGGATAAGGGAGATCTCTTTCTTCGGACTGACACTCCCGTACAACCGCGAACATGTGGTTATGCCCCTGATGTTCATGGCGCTGGGTCTGGGTGTCATCCAGATCTTGTTCGGCCTGATAGTAGGTGTAGTCAACGCAGTCAAGACCAAGCACAAGAAGCACGCGTGGATGAAGGGCGGCCTGGCCACCCTCGTCATAGGTGTGATCCTTCTGATCATCGCGATGGTCCTGCTGAATCAGAACCCGGTCGTGAAGGCTCTGGGAGCTCTCGCTATGGGCGGTGGATTCCTCGCGGTCATGTGGTTCGGTGGCATGATGGGCTTCGTCGAGACTATCGAACTGATGTCGCATACGGCTAGCTATCTGCGTATCATGGCCATCGGCCTGTCGGACGCGATCTTCGCAAGTGCTATCAACGAGATGGCCGCAGGGATGCCGGCCGCAGTAGGCATCATCGCTGCCCTTCTCTTCCACTCTATCCATCTCGTACTGGCGGTCTTCACGCCAACAGTTCATGCATTGCGTCTCAACTTCCTGGAGTTCGGCGGGAAGTACTATGAGGCGAGTAAGCAGGACTACAAGCCGTTCCAAAAAACCGGAGGTGAAAAGAGCGCATGATTATCAAGAACAAGCTCGCAAAGGTGGTGTTCGGGAGTTCTTTCCTGACCGCCATGATGGTTCCGGCGATCGCGTTCGCCGAGGAAGCCGCCGAGGCGGTTGTCCGTGAACCATCAGTCGACATCGCCATGTACGCGGCCGCAGGCACGTGTCTTTGCGTCGCGGCGATCAGCACTGCTTTTGCGCAGTCGAAGATCGGTTCTGCCGGTGCCGGCACGCTCGCTGAGCGCCCTGAGGCCGGTACGACCCTGATCGTTCTGCAGGCTCTTCCCGAGACGATCATCCTGCTCGGCTTCGTCATCGCGTTCATGATGACCCAGTGAAGCTGGTGCTCCATCGCGTCAACGTACAAGTTTCAAGGAAGGACTGACGCATGGCGATTGAAGATATCTTCAGAGCGCTTGAAGAGCAGGCCGACTCGGAGGTGAACCAGATCCTGCACACGGCAACGGTGCAGGCGGACGCAGTCGAGCACGAGGCGCGCGATGAGGCCGACCGGATCACGCAGGGGCGCATCCAGGTGGCAGAAGATGCTGTCCGAGTGAAGGCTGCGAAGGCTGTCAATGCAGCTCGCCTAGAGGTCCGCCGCAATCTGGCCGAAGTGCGAGACAAGGCGTTGGACAGCGTGTTCGCTGAAGCGGCCGAGCATCTCTCGAAGATGCGGGGCACCGCTGAATACGAGCGCGTCTTCGGCGAATTGGCCAAGGAGGCTCTCAAGGGTCTGGACGGTATGTGCGAGATTCAGGTTGCGTCGGCCGATGAGGCGCTGGCGAAGAAGGTCGTTGGAGGGCTTGGCGTGGAGTTCACTGTCTCGCCTACTCTCGACACGATCGGCGGACTTGTCGTCTCGGCGCACGAAGGACGCGTTGTGCGCAGGAACACCTTTGAGAGTCGCCTGTTGAAGGTTCGCAGCGTTGCAGGCTCCAGCATCACCGAGGTCCTGACTTCATGAGTACTCGCGCCGTAGAGGTTGGCTCCGGATACCGCCCGAGAGGGAGGGAATACGGCTACACGAACGCCCGGATACGGGGTATGCGTTCGCGTTTGCTGAAGGAGTCGTTCTTCGACGACCTCATGTCAGCCAAGGACATAGGCGCTGTGATTCAGGACATCATGCAGACTGAATACGGTCCCGATCTCGAAGGCCGGATTCTGCATGGAAGGAATGCGACACAGGTTGACGAGGCGCTCAAAGACAACATGACGCGCACGTTCCAGAAGGTGCTCAGTCACTCGAACGATGAGGCTCGCAATCTGGTCACGACGCTTCTCGGCAGGTGGGACCTGTTCAACGTCAAGACGATCATCCGAGGAAAGCACATGGGGCTTTCCGAAGAGGAGATAGTGGACAGCCTGATCACCGTCGGGCAGCTGACCCAGATCGATGCCGAGGAGCTCTCGAGGCAGCCGGACATCCGGAGTGTAGTGGATACGCTGGCTATGTGGGGCCTACCGTTCGCGGTTCCATTGCGGGAAGCGTTGCCGGAGTACGAGGAAGAGCAGGAGCTTCCTGTCCTGGAGCTTGCACTGGACCGGTACTACTACCAGTGGGCGACCAAGCGGCTCCGTGGTTGGCGGGAGAACAAGCGCATCGCTCGAGCGTTCCTTGAAACACAGGTCGACACCATGAATTTGCTGACCTGTATCAGGCTCCTGAATGCGGACCTGGGCGACATCGACCCGCTGCGCTTCTTCTTGCCAGGGGGGCGCATCGTTACCGAGAAGCTCTTCCTTGAGCTCTCCGAACTATCCGATGTCGACGAGGTCTTCGGTCGCATCAAGCAGACGCCGTATGGCAAACCGCTTGATGAGGTGGCGCTGATCTTCATGGAGAAGGGTTCTGTGTCGATCTTCGAGCGGGCCCTGGAGGACTACCTGTTCCGGGTCGCGTTTGCCACCAGCAAGGGTGATCCGCTGGGAATCGGTCTGGCCATCAGCTATCTGTGGGCCAAGGCCAACGAGGTCACCAACTTGCGCATCGTGGTCAAGGGAGTATCTGTCGGCATGCCGGTGGAACGGATGAGGGAGGAGCTAATCATTGTATAAGCTCATCGTCCTCACCGACCCGGATACCGCAGACGGATTCGGTCTGGCCGGAGTAACGGTGGTCGTAGCCGAATCGCTCGAGGACTCTAGACGCAAGCTGTCACAGCTCATCGACGATGACGAGAGTGGCATAGTGGCAGTGAACGAGGCTTTCATGGCCGAGATCGATGAACGTACGCAACAAAAGATCAACCAGTCGTACCGGCCTATCGTGATTTCGCTCCCGATTCGGGAGAAGCTGGTCACTGAAGAGGATCACCGGGCGTATCTATCACGCCTGATCAGACGGGCTATCGGATTCGACATTACACTGAGGCGAGGCTGATGATTGTCGGAACGCTTTCGAAGATCACTGGTCCTGTCGTCGTAGCAGACGGCATGACCGGGACCAAGATGTACGACGTCGTCCGGGTCGGTAACGCTGGCCTGATGGGCGAGGTCATCAGGCTCGAGGACGAGCTCGCTACGATACAGGTCTACGAGGACACCTCGGGCCTGCTTATCGGCGAGCCAGTCGAGTCGACTGAAGGACCACTCAAGCTGGAGCTCGGCCCTGGGCTGTTGACGTCGATCTACGACGGCATACAGCGGCCGCTGCCCGTCATCGCTGAAGATTCCGGGAGCGACTTCATCGCTCGCGGTACCGTGGCGAGCGCTCTCGACCGGAAGAAGCTCTGGGAGTACACACCGGTTGCGGAGGTGGGCCAGGAGGTCACTGGCGGAGATGTCATCGGCACGACGCCGGAAGGTGTCACCGTGCTGCATCGCATCATGGTCCCGCCGGATGTCAGCGGCACCATCGCCAAGATGGCTCCGGCCGGCTCCTATACGGTCGACGAGGTCGTCGCCGTGCTGGATGACGGCACCGAGATCAAGATGAGCCAGTGGTGGCCGGTACGATACGGACGCCCATACAAGCGCAAGCTTGATCCGACAACGCCGTTCATGACGGGTATGCGCATACTGGACACGTTCTTTCCAGTTGCGCTCGGCGGCAACGCCATCATCCCTGGCGGTTTCGGAACGGGGAAGACGGTCACGCAGCAGTCGCTTGCGAAGTGGGCCGACGTCGACCTGATCATCTACGTGGGTTGTGGCGAGCGAGGCAACGAGATGACAGAGGTGCTCGCGGAGTTCCCCGAGCTCGAGGATCCGCGCACCGGCTCCAAGCTGATGGAGCGCACGGTCCTTGTCGCCAACACATCGAACATGCCGGTGGCCGCTCGTGAAGCTTCCATCTACACGGGCGTCACGCTGGCGGAGTACTACCGCGACATGGGTTACAACGTTGCGATGATGGCCGACTCCACCTCCCGTTGGGGCGAGGCGCTCCGCGAGGTCTCCGGCCGTCTCGAAGAGATGCCTGGCGAGGAGGGTTATCCCGCGTATCTGGCAACTCGACTCGCGAGTTTCTACGAACGGTCGGGTCGTGTCGAAGCCTTGGGTGATGGAGAGCGTGTGGGCTCGGTCACCATGGTCGGCGCGGTCTCACCTCCGGGTGGCGACATGTCCGAGCCGATGACCCAGAACTCGCTTCGCGTCACGGGGGCATTCTGGGCGCTCGACACGTCACTCGCCCATCGTCGTCACTTCCCGGCGATCTCGTGGACCAAGTCCTATACGCTGTATCTCGGTCAGGTGCAGGATTGGTTCGAGGCTGAAGTGGCCGATGACTGGCGAGCGGTTCGCGAGCGCGCCATGTTCATCCTGCAGAAGGAGACCGAGCTGCAGGAGATCGTGCAGCTGGTCGGTCCGGACGCCTTGCCTGAGACCGAGAAGATCATCCTCGAGGTCGC
>JAFGNP010000085.1 GCA_016926975.1 Coriobacteriia bacterium
CCTCAGGGGTGGTTCTACTTGGCAAACGACGTGATGAACCAGTGCTTCACGCCGCCGATGGTCTTGCTCACGCAGGTGATGGTGCCGGGCATGGGAGCCGCGGTGCCGCCAGAGAGCGTGATGTTGAGCGTCGCGGTGCCGGAGCCCTGCGACACGCTGTTGACGGTGACCTTCTTGTAGCCGCCGGAGATGATCCCGGTGGGGATCTCCTGGTTGGCGGCCTGCTGCGAGACGATGGCCGCAATCACGCTGGTGTCGCCGGTGCCCATCGGCGTGATGGCGGCATGCCCGTCACGCGTGATGGAGCTGAAGTACCAGATGCCGCTGTAGTCGCGCAGCACCATGGTGCCGGAGACCGCGCTACCGGACTTGTAGTTGGCGGTCACACGAACGTTGGCGGTCGACCCGCTGCGGGTGACGGTGCCAAGAGTGAACGACGCGATCTCGCCGCGAACGAGGTTGCCGATCTGCTCCTGGCTCCAGATCTGCTCCCAGTACATGCGGTTCTGCTGGTCGGCCGTAGGCGGCGTGGCCTCAGGCGCCGGGGATGGCGTGACCGCGCTCGTGTTGCTGGTGCCGCTCGTGTCCGAGACCGCGGGAGTCTCTGCCGTGGCGGTCTCCTCGGCAGCGGGCTCTTCAGCCGCAGGCTCCTCGGCGACGGGTTCCTCGGCAGCGGGAGTCTCCGGCGCGGAGGGCTGTACGTCCTCGGCCGGGGTATCGGATTCGCCGGAGAGCAGACGCACAACGCCATCGGCTCCGCCGACCGCGAGATACCCCCCACCCAGGACCACGACGAGGCCGAGCGCTAGGAGCGCGCGAATCACACCCTTGCGGCTTTTGGCGACCTCGTCGTTCTTGGCATCGATGTCCGTCATGGACCCTACCTTCCCCTGCGTCCGGACGCGTGGAACTGAGATGCATAGTGGTACGAATATCGGCATACTAGCACATATCTTGAAGTCTTACGTACAACTAGTTTGGACAAATGTGTGGAGGGGCTCGGTCGGCATCACCAGCCGATGGCGCCAAGAACTCCCCACCCGGGTCGACTCACTGTGTCTCTCCCCGAATCACTCTACGCAACCTTCTGAGCGCTGCGCGTGACTTCTGGAGCATGCGGACTACCATCCACCCCAAACGCCGTGGAACCCTCGGCAGACGGAAGCCGGACTCCCGGGCAAAGTCGGCAATCTCCCGGAGCAGGAGATCCTTGCTTGCTGACACCTCGAATCTGTAGAGGGGTCTCTTCTTTCGGTACGCCTCCAGGTCGAACACATCACGGTACTCGTCGAGGCATCCGGCGATCTCAAGTGTCAGCTGCGTGCGCATGCACTTTGGGCACCGCGAGCAGTTGCGCCCGTCGGGCAGAGGGGTGACGCAGACATCCAGCGCGGTGCGCGTAATGGGTAAGGAGACTATCAGCAGCGTCTTCTCCACACGCGTGTACTGCTTGCCGTGCGAGATGGGCCTGAACCGCCCGGTGGTCAGCAGCGGCAGTGCGATCGCATCCGAGAAACCGGTGTCATAGCTGCGGCGAGCTCCAACGTGTGGATACGGAGCGCCGCTTGCCAGGTAGTAACGCCCGATACCACCCTGCAAGAGGAAGGCCGCCGCAAGCGTTCTCGGGCTGTGATTCTGCTGATGGTTGTGGAAGTTGTAGAAGTCATCGAGGTTCGAGTCCACTGATACGAGAGGCAATCCGATCTGCCCGGCAACGGCTTGCAGGCGCGCGAGTCTGAGCTTGAAGATCTCCCGTCCCCGCTCCCCTCGCCCGTGAGAACCCACGTTGAAGAACGCCAGGTGCGACAGACGCATGTCGGGCGGTACGTCCGAGAACAGGTGGTCAGCCACCACGGCGAAGCTGTCCACACCACCTGAGAAGCCCGTGGCGACGCCAGAGGCTGGCACGCCGGCCCTCGCTACCCGGGGGGTCTGGATGGGGATCACGTTGAGATCGGGAATGACGAGGTCCAGCAGGTACTCATACTCGCGTCTGACGTTGTAGGCCAACTCGTCAGTGACGACTCCCTCGACCGTCACCGCCTCTCCCGCATACATCGCCGGGACGAGCAGCCCGATCAGGGCCGGGTCGGCCAACTCGGTCAACAGGCTGGCATGGACTGCGGGCACTCGGAACCAGAGATCATGCGGCGCACCATGCAATCCGCTGACGCTCACGGACCACAGGACCTCGTCACCCTCGGTGGTCAGCTGCGGGGCTCCGACTCGAATAGCCAACGAGACCTCCGCTGCATCAGGGCGCTACGGCAAGCGCGGACTGCAGTGCGGCGTACGCTTCGGCTGAAAGATCGGTCTCCACAGCCTCGAAGCCCGTGTCCGCAACCAAGGCCGCTACGAGCGGTGCGAGCTCGGCGTCGAGCTCCGTGCGGTCGCGGGCCTCCAGGTACGGCGCTCCCTTGAAGACGGCGCCCACCTCGGCGGGATCGAGCGTCTGCGCACCCGCTGAAAGCGTGAAGAGGTTCTCGCCGTCAAAGACGCTCATCGGAGCAGGCAGCGTGATGCGCACGCCCCCGGCCTCCTCGAGCGCCGCAGTAAGCGCCGCTGCGTTCAGGGCCACGTACGGCAGCGAGTCGCCGCCCCGGGCGCGCGCGAGCGCCGATGCCACACCTGCGCCGCCTCCGAAGGGATACGCATCGGCAAGCGTGCCGTAGGTGGTACCCGGGATGGTGACGCTTGCAGCGGGACTCACGGCCTCGAGTGTGGTGGCGGAGCCGGAGACATCGGCGATCGCGATGATCTGCGCCACCACGTCTCCGGTCTCATCGGGCGCCGCGGCCACCAGGAGTACGCGCGAGAGATCCTCGGCGGCGACACCGGTGGGACCCAGCCGACCGGTCAGGTAGAGCGCGGCCGCGACTGCGATCAACACAACGAGCGCAACAACCGCAAACCGGACCGCGCGTGCGGCCCGGGCAGCCTCAGGTGTGTACGAACCTCGTGCCACTACTCGGTCACCCCCGGGAGATGGAGATCGGAATCGGTCAGGTCGGCGCGCCTGCGCGCCGCGCTCAGGTATGCGTACGCCAGGTGGTGATGTTCACGATCTTCGCGTAGCTCTGGATAATCTTGACCACCTTGGTGGAGACCGCGGTGTCTTGATAGTCCGGAGCGCTCCCTACCTCAGCACCCGCATCTGCCATCGAGACGGCGAGGTCCATGGCCTGCTCGATGTCCCCACCCGCGATACCGCCTACAACCACCGTACCGGCATCGAGCGCCTCGGGCCGCTCCGTGGACGTACGGATAAGCACCCCGGGGAACCCGAGCATGGCGCTTTCCTCCGAGAGCGTGCCGCTGTCGGACAGCACGCAGTACGCGCTTTGCTGCAGCTTCACGTAGTCGGAGAAGCCGAACGGCTCATGCAACCGCACGAGCGGGTGGAACTCGAACCCCCGCTGCTCGATGAACCTGCGCGAGCGCGGATGCACGGAGTAGAGCACAGTGATCCCACGGCGCTCGGCGATGCGGTTCACGGCCTCCATGAGGGAGAAGAACGCCGCTTCGTCGTCGATGTTCTCCTCGCGGTGCGCGGAAAGCAGGATGTACTCCTTGGGGCTGAGACCGAGCTCCTCAAGCACGGGACTCGCCTCGATCTTGGCCTTCATGTCACGCAGGACCTCGCGCATCGGCGAGCCGGTGACGAAGATGGTCTTGCCATCGAGGCCCTCGGATAGCAGGTAGCGCCGTGAGTTCTCGGTGTAGGGCAGGTTGATGTCGGCGATGTGGTCCACGATGGTGCGGTTGGTCATCTCCGGGACGTTCCAATCCCAGCACCGGTTGCCGGCCTCCATGTGGAAGATCGGGATCTTGAGGCGCTTGGCCGGAATCGCCGACAGCGCGGAGTTGGTGTCACCGAGCACGAGCAGTGCGTCCGGACGCTCGCGCTCGAGCACCTCGTAGGACTTCGCGATGATGGCGCCCATCGTTTCTCCCAGAGTGCCGCCCGCTACCTCAAGGAAGTAGTCCGGCGTGCGCAACTCGAAGTCATCGAAGAACACCTGGCTGAGCGTGTGGTCCCAGTTCTGACCCGTGTGCACGAGGATGTGCTCGAAGTACCGATCACACGCCTTGATGACCGACGAGAGCCGGATGATCTCCGGCCGCGTCCCCACGATCGTCATGAGCTTCAGCTTGTCCATGTCCCTGCCCGCTCCATTCGAGGGTGTTCAGACGTCGAGCGGATACGTGTCCGGATCGTCCGGATTGAAGCACTCGTTGCCCCAGATGAAAGCTATCAAGTCGTCACCGCCCACGTTCGTGATGGTGTGCGTGTAGCCGGGCGGGATATCCACAACCTCGATCCGGTCACCAGAGACCGGGTACTCGAGCACCGCGTCCTCGCCCACCTTGCGGAAGCGGATCACGCCGGTCCCGCTCACCACCACGAACTTCTCGTTTTTCGTATTGTGCCAGTGGTTGCCCTTGGTAATCCCTGGCTTGGTGATGTTGACCGAGAACTGACCGCGCTCGGCTGTGCGGATGATCTCCGTGAAGCTGCCCCGCGCATCGGCATGCATCTCAAGCGGGTAGCTGAACGCATCGGTGGGCAGGTAGCTCAGATACGTGCTGTAGAGCTTCTTGGTGAACGGGTCGTCCATCCGCGGGACTGCGAGCGTCTCGCGGCTGCGCTTGAACTCCCGCAACATGTCGGCGATCTCCCCCACCGTGGTCTGGTGGGCGACTGGGATGTAGTAGCAGCCTTCGTCATCCATCTCCCCCACCTGTCCACCCATCACCGCGGTGAACTCACGCACCAAATCGTCGATGTAGACGAGCGTGATGGATGCCGCCGGGTCGTTCACGGTGACGGGCAGGTCGCGCGCGATGTTGTGGCAGAAGGTCGCTACCACGCTGTTGTAGTTAGGCTGAGACCACTTGCCGAACACCCCCGGCAGCCGGTACGCGAAGACCGGTGCACCGGTGTCGATCGAGTACTCAAAGAGAGCGTCTTCAGCAGCTCGCTTGCTGAGCCCGTATGGGTTGTCCAACACCGCCTGCGTCGAAGAGGAAATGAGAACCGGTGCCCTGCTGCCCCGCCGCAACGCGTCCAGCAGCCGTGCGGTAAAGTCCACGTTCCCGGTTGTGAACTCGGCCTCATTAGTTGGGCGGTTCACGCCGGCGAGGTGGAACACGAAGTCACACTCGCGACAGTACTGGTCGAGCAGCTCATCCGGCGTCTCGAGCGTGAACTCGAGGACCTCGGTAACCTCGGGATACGCGCCGCTCCTCAGGTGCTCGACGAGGTTCTTGCCGATGAATCCCGCGGAGCCTGTGACGAGCACCTTCACGAGCGTGCCTGCCACTTAGCGAGCTCACGCTGCATGTAGTCGACGGCGAGCAGCTTCTCCTTAATCTGTTCCACGGTCAGCTGGTCGGTGTTGCGCGAGGTGTACTCCTCGTAGCTCACCCGTGTGCCGCCGCTTTCCTGGGTGAGTCCCTTGGTGAAGTACTTGTCGTAGTTAAGGTCGCGCCGATCCGACGGGACCCGGAAGTAGCCCCCCAGGTCTTCTGCCGTCGAGCGCTCTTCAAAGGTGAGCAGCGTCTCGTACTTCTTCTCCCCGTGCCGCACGCCGATCTGCCTGATCTCGTTGTCCGCATCGAAAAGCTCGAGGACCGCACGCGCAAGATCGCCGATCGTGGACGCCGGCGCCTTCTGAACCATGAGGTCGCCTGTCTCGGCGTTGGTGAACGCGTAGATGACGAGCTCGACTGCATCCTCGAGCGTCATGAGAAAGCGGGTCATATCGGGGTCCGTGACCGTCAGCGGGGCGCCCGACTTAATCTGCTCCACAAACAGCGGCACCACCGACCCGCGCGAGGCGAGCACATTGCCGTAGCGGGTGCCGCAAATGAGCGTGGAGTCGGTGGTGTGCGACTTGGCGCGGTAGACCTTCTCCATCATCGCCTTGCTCGTGCCCATGGCGTTGATTGGGTATGCTGCCTTGTCCGTGGACAGGCAGATCACCTTCTGCACACCGACGCTGATCGCCGCATTGAGCACGTTCTCCGTGCCCAGGACGTTGGTCTTGACCGCTTCCATCGGGAAGAACTCGCACGACGGCACCTGCTTGAGCGCCGCCGCGTGGAAGACGTAGTCGACATCGTGCATGGCGTTGGCGACGGATCGCTCGTCGCGCACATCGCCGATGTAGAACTTCAGTTTGTCGCACAGCTCCGGGCACGTGTGCTGGTAGCGGTGGCGCATGTCGTCTTGCTTCAGCTCGTCACGCGAGAATATGCGGATCTCGGCGACGTCGGTCTTCAGGAACCGGTCGACCACCGCATGACCGAAACTCCCCGTGCCGCCTGTCACAAGTAGCGTGTTGCCCTCGAACATGAGCATCTTCCTTCGTGTCCGGATCCTGCGCGCCGGCGGAGCGGCGTGCCGGTGCTACCGCCTGCCCCCTCGGCCCATTCTAACCCGCAGCGCCAGGTGAGTGCGGAGTGTGGCGCGACGTTGTGCATGCGCCTCGTGCCACTACTCGGTCACCCCCAGATACCGGAGCACGCCGCGGGCGATCCCGTCGGCGATCTTGTCCTGATACGCCTCCTCGGCGAGCTTCTTGTCCTCGGCCGGATTAGAAAGGAACCCCGTCTCCACGAGCACGCTCGGCACGGTGGCCCAGTTGAAGCCGGCAATATCGGCCCGCTCGGCGAGCGAACGGTCCGTCGCTCCGGTGGAGGCGAGTACTTCGCGCTGGATGAGGCCGGCGGCACGCAGGCTCCGCAGCCGGATGGGCGCCACCCAGTCGTTGCCGCCGGGGTAGAGCGTGGAAACGCCGCTCACGCTCGCGTTGGTGGACGAGTCGGCGTGGATGCGCAGGAACAGGTCGGCGCGTGCGTTGTTGGCCACCTGCGCGCGCTGCGAGTTGGAGATGTCCACGTTGGCGGTGGTGCGCGTCATCACCACGGTGACGCCGTAGCGTTCGAGGCGCTCTTTGACCTTGAGCGAGATCACGAGGTTGAGCTCGTGCTCGCGCACACCGGTGGTGACGCCGGTGCCGCCGCCGCTGACCTTAGCCTTGGTCTCGGCAGCACCCGGGCCCACGGGCTCCGGGTCGGTGTCGGCTGTGGCCTGATGGCCGGGATCGATGCACACCACCGGGCCCGCCGGGCGAGGTGTGGCGGTTGAGACCACGGCCTCCGGATCGGCGAACGTGAGGGTGACCACGCTGCCAGCGGTGAGACGCTCGCCGGGCTCCGGCGACTGGTCGATCACGAGACCGGGGGTGAGCTCCCCTGCCGGTGTGCCCACCCGTGTGACCGCCAGGCCGACTGCCTCAAGAAGCACCGTCGCCTCATCCACGGGCATCCCCGTGAGCGGGGGAACCTCCACGGGAAGCACGGACTCGGAGGTGAGGGCAGAGCGGGTTGCAGTCGGGCTGGCATCGGCGGCAAGCATGATGGTCTCAGGCTCAGCGGAGACGGGCTCGGCCGATGTGCGGAGCGCGGAGCCCACGAGCACGCCGCCGATCGCGAGCACGACCACGGCAGCCGCTCCGGCCACAAGCGCGATGCGCTTGCGCCGGCCGCGCACCTTGACGAGACGCTCGGCTCTGCTCCGCTTACCCATGCAGTGTGTACTTCCGTGTGGGAATGCGCTTTCCGCGCGCCGTGAGAGCCGCCGCAGTGGCCGGACCGGCGGGCGCGCGTACGCGGGTCACAGTATAGCGGAGCGAGGGGGTTGTGGGCGCCGGGGCGCTGAGGTGCTGCGGCGGGCAGGCGCGCAGGGGATTTCTGCTCGCTTCACATCGCTCCTACCGGAACGACACCCCGAGGTAGTACGGCCAGATGACGATCGCGAGCACGCCGGTCCAGAACTGCAGCTTCAGGTACCCGATCGTGAACAGCCATCCGATGAACCAGATGATGCCAAAGCCTGTGTCCACGCGAACGTTCTGCTTGTCAGCCATGAAGACTCCCCTCACGAGATGCGGCGGGTCAGGCGCGGCGGCAAGGCGGTCCCACACCCGACAGCCCGCGCCTGCCGGAGAGTGTGTACCCGACACAGGAGATTGCTGACGGCACGTACTAACCGTACGCCACGTGCACGGACTCGTTCTCTCTGGAGCCCGGGCCGCACGGATGGGCGATCAGCTCTACCATGACGACTGCACCATGCCCGCGAGGACCTAACGAGACCTTGCCGGACTCTTACCGCGGGAAACGCCTCCTATTCGCATTCGTGCGAACCACACGAAGAGAGCCCCCTCGGGGGCCCCTCAGCGGACACCTGAGCCCTTCGCTACCCGTGACGACAAGAGGCCCCCACGCGCGCGCAGGGGCCTCTCAGGATGCGATCTGGTGGGCCCGGTAGGATTCGAACCTACAACCAAAGGATTATGAGTCCTCTGCTCCGCCATTGAGCTACGGGCCCGTGCGGTCGTCGAGTGCCTCGGCAACCAGCGCGCCCATGATACCAGCATCGCGCACGCGCGCGGAGTGCATCGGTTTGGCGTAATGCTCGAGGAAGAAGGCCGCCGAATGGTGCCCGAGCCGGGCGCTCACCACCTCGGGGTCGATACCGGCGGCAAGCGAGATCGAGCCCGAGGTGGCCCGCAGGTCGTGGAACCGGCACCGTATCCCCTGCTTCTTGCACCACTGGTACCAGGCGCTTGAGAAGGAGTCCGGCCACCAGGGCCGCCCGTAGGCGTCACAG
>JAFGNP010000086.1 GCA_016926975.1 Coriobacteriia bacterium
CCGCGTCCTGCACATCACCGACCAGGTACTCCGCTTCATGATCGTCCGTCGCGACGATATCGCTGTGGCGTGATATCGCCTGGCCGGAGTCGTAACGACCGGCATCAATGAGTGAGGTGGCACAAGTGAGCATCAATCGAGTAGTGATTTCCGGCAATCTGACCCGCGACCCCGAACTGCGCTCGACCGGCAGCGGAATGAGCGTTCTGAAGATGGGCGTGGCGGTCAACGATCGTCGGAAGAACCAGCAGACCGGCGAATGGGAAGACTTCCCGAACTTCGTGGATGTCACCGTTTTCGGTGCCCGAGGCGAGGCGCTCGCGCGTTTCCTGTCGAAGGGCTCGAAGGTTGCCATAGAGGGCAAGCTTCGCTGGAGTCAGTGGGAGTCGCAGCAGGGCGACAAGCGCTCGAAGCTTGAAGTCATTGCTGATGAAGTCGAGTTCCTGTCGTCGAAGGAAGGCGGCTCGGGCGGCTACACAGTGCCTTCCGAGGAATCCGCCGGCAGCCCGGACACGGATCTTGGCGAGGAGATACCGTTCTAGAGCGTCATCTGCCTCGAGCGGAACCCTCCCGCTCGGTGGTCTGACAATCCCCCCTGAAGGGGCCGGAAGGAGGTACGTACATGAGTGATTACTCAAGGAAGCCTAAGCGCCGCTACTGTGCGTTCTGCAAGGACAAGGTCGAGTATCTCGACTACAAGGATGTCAACATGCTCCGCAAGTACACCACCGACCGTGGCAAGATCAAGCCGCGTCGGGTCTCGGGTAACTGCGCGCAGCACCAGCATCAGCTGGCGACTGCAGTGAAGCGTGCACGCGAGATGGCGCTGATCCCCTATGCGGTTCCGGTTGTGAGCGGCAAGGTCGATGGCAAGAGCCGCAGGTAGAGTGCCGACGCCGTTGGGCGTTCGAGCGATGGTGCCGCTGGTGCTCGCCGTGCTGTTCGGCGCCCTGTCGACTGTCTTGTTCCACACGCTGATCGGTCTGCCGATCGCCGGTGCGGCACTTGCAGCTCTCGTATACGGTGACCGGGCGCAGGTGTCTGTCGCCATGGCTGTGATCGGCGGTGCGCTGACCGGGGTCCTGGCGAGTGCGACTGTCTACGTAGTGGTCTTGCCGCTGACGGGCGTGGCCACGACGGCTCGGGCGCCGTACGTGTTCATGGCTCTGGCCGTCGCCTCACTCGTTGCTGTGGGGCCGGTCACTGCGGTCATGATGCGTAGACGCTCGGCCCTGGAAGTGGCCTTCGTACTTACTGCGGCGTTGACCGGGCTTCAGTTAGCGGCTCTGGCTTCACTCGCTGCTGGCGCTGGCGTCGGACTCGGTGAGTACATCGCGGGTGCTGCGGGCAGTCTGGCCGAGCAGTCCGGGATGGGCGAGGAGTTCGGTGCGACACTCGCGTCGATGTGGCCGGGAGCGGCTGTTGCCATGAACGGCCTGACATCGATGTTGGTGGTTGCAGGCGTGGGTGTGGCGGGCGCGCGCTTCGGCATCAGCTTGCGCAAGATGCCTGCGTTGCCATTCTTGGACTTGGATCCGCGCATGGTGGTGCTGCCCATAGCTGCGATCGCGTTGATCGCAGCGGGACGGCTTCCCGTTGAAGCTGCGCCTTCGCTGGAGATAGTGGGCAAGAACCTACTAGTGGTTGCACGGTGGGTTTTCTTCTTGCAGGGCATTGCTGTGTTTGCAGGTTTGTACGAGCGCGCGAAACTGGCGCGCCCGGTGCGTGCGATCGGTTTCGTCATCCTGGGCGTCACCGAGGCGTTTGTCCCGGCAGTCAGCATCACAGGGCTGGCGGATATCTGGCTGAATCTGCGGCGTTTGCAGCGCGATGCGGCTGCGCCGGGGCCTCCCGGAGCTGAGTCCGGCAGGGAGTAGAGACCGAGAAAAACCGCTCCGCAGACTGCGGGGGCGGATGAGAACGAGTAGGAGACGCGATGAAGGTAATACTGTTGACCGACGTGAAGGGGCGGGGAAAAGAGGGCGACGTTATCGAAGTCGCCCGTGGCTTTGCCACGAACTACCTGCTACCTCGAAACATGGCCGTGGCGGCTACCTCCGGGAACCTCAAGCAGCTTGAATCCCGGATGCACAACATCCATATGCGCGAAGAGGCCAAGCGGCTCGAGGCCGAAGGCCAGGCGGCGCAGATCGCCGGGAAGTCGCTTGTGGTAGAGGTGAAGGCCGGTGAGGGCGGCAAGCTGTTCGGGTCGGTGACCGCAGGTATGGTGGCCGACGCGCTGGCGGCCCAGCTCGGCGTTGATGTGGACCGCAGGAAGCTCGATCTGCACGGTCACATCAAGACCATCGGCGAGCACGAGATCGGCGTCCGCATCTACGAGAACGTGACGGCGCAGATCCTTCTGAAGGTCGTGCCTGAGGGTGGCGTGCTGCTTGCCGAGGAGCCTTCCGAGGCTGAGGCTGTAGCTGCGATAGTTGAAGAAGCACTGGCTGCCGAAGAGGCAGGCGAGGCAGCAGCCGCGGCTGACGCTGAGATCGTCGGCGATACTGATGAGGTCGCTGCTGAAGACTACGGTGTCGACACCGATGAGGTTGCTGCTGGTGACGAAGGTGTCGAGGGCGAAGACGTTCCTGCCGTGGACGAAGACGAGGCCTAGGCGCGAAGAAGCCAGGCGGGCGCCGCAGGAAGGCGTCTCGTCTGTCCGATAGGAGTCCGACGATGGCTGACGATGGAGTGCAGGCCCTTCGAGAGCGCGTTCCTCCACACAACGTGGAGGCCGAGCAGTCGCTGCTGGGTTCTATGTTCCTGTCCGCGGACGCGGTCGAGAACTGCCTGGCGAGCGTCGATACGGAGGATTTCTACCGCCCGCCTCACCAGAAGATCTTCTCGGCCATCAAGTATCTGTATCTTCGCGGTGATGCTGTGGATCAGATCACCGTCGCGGCCCGGCTGGAGTCTACTGGCGAGCTCGACGCCGCAGGTGGGAAGCCGTACCTTCTCGACGTCACCGGTGCGGTGCCCACGGCGGCCAACGCGGAGTACTACGCGCAGATAGTCAAGCGCACTTCGATGCTGCGCCAGCTCATCGAAGCCGCCACCACCATCCAGGCGTACGGCTACGAGAACCCGGACGACATCGACGAGGTCGTGGAGCGGGCGGAGAAGGCCATCTTCGATGTCACCAACAAGCGGGTCTCGACGAACTTCGAGGTGCTCGAGGAGCTCATGAAGACGGGCTTTCATGAGATCGAGCAACTCTACGACAGGAAGGGGCACGTCACCGGAGTCCCAACCGGCTTCCCCGATCTGGACAAGATTCTCGCGGGTATGCACAAAGGAGATCTGATCATCCTTGCCGCGAGGCCGTCGGTGGGTAAGACGGCGCTGGCGCTGAACATCGCGGTGAACGCTGCGAAATCGGGCTGCACGACGGCGGTCTTCAGCCTCGAGATGTCATCGGCACAGCTCGTGCAACGCATACTCTGTGCTGAGGCGCGCGTCGACTCCCAGAAGCTTCGCACGGGCTATCTCGCCGACGAGGACTGGCCGCTCCTGATGCAGGCGATGGGGCGACTCGGCTCGGCTCCGCTGTGGGTGGACGATACTCCGTCGATATCGATTCTCGAGGTTCGCGCCAAGGCGCGCCGTCTGTTCCGCAACGTGGAGAACGGCTTGATAATCGTGGACTACCTACAGCTGATGCAGCCGCACGGCCGCCGTTCGGAGAACCGGCAGGTTGAGATTGCGGAGATCTCGCGAGGGCTGAAGATCCTCGCAAAGGAGCTGGACTGTCCGGTCCTGGCGTTGTCCCAGTTGTCCCGAGCCGTCGAACAGCGCACATCGAAGCGGCCGATGCTGTCCGACCTGCGTGAGTCGGGTGCGATCGAGCAGGACGCGGACGTGGTCATGTTCATCGACAGGAACACCGATCCGACCGCGCAGGATGAGTCTGGCAGGCCGCCGAAAGGTGAAGCCGAAGTCATCGTGGCCAAGCATCGTAACGGCCCGACCAACAGCTGTAGGCTGGCTTTCCTCGACAGGTTCACTCGCTTCCTGCCGCTTGCCAGGAATCCCTAGAGGTCGCCACGGGCCAAGCGGATGGAGGGACCCGCGTGAGTCAGGAGCGCTACGACGCCGTGATCATCGGGGCAGGACCTGCCGGCATCTTCGCGGCAGTGGAACTGATTCGCGCCCAGCCAGACATGCGGATCCTCCTTGTCGAGCGCGGCAAACCCATCGAACAGCGTTCTTGCCCGGCTCGCCGGGCAGGCTGTGTGCACTGCCCCACCTGCGCGATCATGACGGGCTGGGGTGGCGCGGGCGCCTTCTCGGACGGGAAACTCACCCTTTCGCCTGAGGTCGGCGGTTGGCTTGGCGACTACGTGGGTCGCGACAACCTGATACGCCTCATCGAAGACAGCGATCGACTGTGGCTTGAGTTCGGAGCCACTGCGGACGTTCACGCCCCGGATCCGGAAGTCGCGGAGCGGCTCGTCAACCAGGCAGCACTGGCCGACATGCGGCTGGTCCCGATGCGCATCAGACACATCGGCAGCGATCGTTCGCCGGCGGTTCTTCAGGCCATGCATGAGTACCTGACATCCTCCGGGGTTGAGATCAGGATCGGCATGGCCGCCACTCACATTCGCACGAGCGGTGGTCGCGTGGAGGGTGTGGATCTGGCCGACGGGACGTCTGCACTCGCCCCCATCGTCATAGCGGCGCCGGGGCGCGATGGCGCGGAATGGCTGACCGGGCAGGCGCGGGAGCTGGGCATCGGGCTCGTGAGCAACGCGGTCGACATCGGCGTTCGTGTAGAGGTTCCCGCTCCGGTCATGGAACCGCTCACCGATCACCTCTACGAGGCGAAACTCATACAGTTCTCCAGGCGATTCGGCGATGAGGTCCGCACGTTTTGCATGAACCCGTACGGTGAGGTCACAACTGAGAGCTACGGGGACATCGTCACGGTCAACGGGCATTCGTATGCCGAGAAGAGGACCTCCAACACGAACTTCGCGGTGCTGGTCAGCCAGAGATTCACGCGGCCGTTTCAGGAGCCGATCACTTACGGCTCCTCCATCGCGCAGTTGGCCAACCTGTTGGGGGAGGGAATCTTGGTGCAACGGCTCGGCGACCTGCGCGCCGGGCACAGGTCGACCGAGGAGCGCATAGCGCAGTCGGTGGTGGAGCCCACTATGCCTGCCGCGACCCCCGGAGACCTCTCCTTCGTGCTGCCGTACCGGCACATGGTCAACATCCTGGACTTCCTCGAAGCGATGGATGCCCTGGCTCCAGGAGTGAATTCCGAGAGCACGCTGCTCTACGGCGTGGAAGTGAAGTTCTATTCGTCGCGCCTGGAGCTGAGCCGCGACCTCGAGACGAAGATATCCGGCCTGTACGCTATCGGTGACGGAGCCGGCGTCACCCGCGGCCTGCTGCAGTCCGCAGCGAGCGGGATCGTGGCGGCACGGGCCGTCCTCGACAGTACGGGTACCATCTGACCGGAGCGAAAGACGCGAGGGGAGCGGGGATGATCACCCCTGCTGGCGTGGAGTGCAGGCTGTACTACGAGGATTTCGCACGCGGCGCCAACCGGCAGGAGTGCCGCGCGCCCAAGCACCCGCGCAGCGCGACATGGTTGCCCACCGACTGCGGGCGCTGCCCGGTGCCGGAGATACTCGCCGCAAACGGGAGTCCGAGCCTGGAACTCACGCTTGTCATCCGGTCGGGAGTCTTCGGACTCGGCAGGAATGTGAGCGTATCAGCGTGGTGCACCCTGCACGGACCGATAGAGGGAGATCCCCGGGTGGGCTGTGCTGAGTGCAACGCCGACGCTGACGAACTGCTGAGGCGAGCGCTCGAGTAGGCTCTGCGTGCGCCGGATCCGGGTGTTGACGGGTCGTCCGACTAGCGCGAAACGCTCTCGTCGGGCATACTAGCGCGGGCGTCCCACCACAGGGGCGCAGCGCACGCCGCCTGGCTCGGCGGTGTGCCCGGCCCGGGAGCGGCGGCGAGAGTCCGCGGGGCCGAACACTTTCGAGGAGCTCATCAGATGGCCGGCATCGTCCTGGTCGGCGCCCAGTGGGGCGACGAAGGCAAGGGCAAAATCACCGACCTCATCGCGGACGACTTCGACTATGTCGTGCGCTTTCAGGGCGGGAACAACGCGGGGCACACCGTGATCCACGGTGGCCACACGCTGAAGCTGCACCTGATTCCCAGCGGCATCATGTATCCGCACATCACGCCGGTGATCGGCAACGGATGCGTGATCGATCCGAAAGTGCTGCTCGAGGAGATTGACAGCCTCATGGCAGACGGTCTGTCCACGCATCGTCTGCTCATCAGCTGCAACGCGCATCTGATCATGCCATACCACCGCGATCTCGACGGCGCGAGCGAGCGCAGGCTGGGCTCGTTGGAGATCGGTACCACGCGGCGAGGCATCGGTCCCGCGTACATGGACAAGTCTTCCCGAATGGGCCTTCGCGTTCAGGACCTCGTCGACGAGCACATCTTCCGCAAGAAGGTAGAGGCTGCGCTCATCGAGAAGAACGACATCCTCAAGAAGGTCTACGGTCTGAAGACTTACACGGTAGACCAGATCGCCGATGAGTATCTCGCCTATGCCGAGCGGATCAAGCCGCACATCGCGGAGACCAGCGTCATCATCAACAAGGCACTCGACGCCAGCCAGTGGGTCCTCTTCGAGGGCGCTCAGGGGGCGCTTCTCGATATCGATCACGGCACCTACCCGTTCGTGACGTCGAGCTCGCCTACTGCAGGCGGCGCGTGCACGGGCGTGGGCGTCGGGCCGAAGCGCATCGACCGCGTCCTCGGCATCGCCAAGGCGTACATCACACGTGTGGGAAGCGGCCCGTTCCCCACGGAGCTTTTTGACGAGACCGGCCGGCACCTCATCGAGGTGGGTCACGAGTACGGCACCACGACCGGGCGCGAGCGCAGGGCCGGCTGGTTCGACGGCCTGATCGCACGGTTCGCCGTTCAGGTGAACGGCCTGACGGATCTGGCGATCACCAAGCTCGATGTGCTCTCGGACCTCGACCGCATCAAAGTGTGCGTAGCCTACGAGTACGAGGGCAAGCGCTACAACGATCTGCCCGCGCACCAGACGGCGTTCCATCACGCGAAGCCGATATACGAGGAACTTCCCGGCTGGAAGACCGACATCACCGGCTGCCGCACATTCGAGGATCTGCCGAAGGCGGCTCAAGACTACATCCACTATCTCGAGGACCTTGCCGAGGTCCCGGTCGCGATGGTCGCGGTGGGGCCGAGTCGCGAGCAGACGATCATGCGGCGGTGGGAGTCCAGGGCATGACAGGCTCCTTCGCGAGGGCTGGCGTAGGAGAGCTGCGCGTTCGCAGGACCCTGCACAATCGCCTTCCGCTACAATCGTCCCACTGACGTCCTTCCGAGTCCCGGGGGTTCTCTCATGCGCATTCTTGTTCTTGGCGGCGGTGGCCGCGAGCACGCGATCGTCACATCGCTAGTGGCTTCGGAGCACGCACCTGAGGTCTTCTGTTCGCCGGGCAACGGCGGAACGGCCGCGCTTGCCACGAACGTCTCGATTACCGATGCCGATCCGGCGTATATAGCCGAGTGGGTCGAAGTCAACAAGATCGATCTTGTGGTGATCGGCCCCGAAGCGCCGCTGGTGGTCGGCACGGCGGACATGCTCGCTTTCGACGGGGTGCCGGTCTTCGGGCCGAAGGCGGCCGGCGCGCACATCGAGGGTTCGAAGGCCTTCGCCAAGGATCTCATGGAGAGGCACGCCATCCCCACAGGCGGCTACCGCGTCATCTACAGCGAGGATGAGGCCGCCGCGTACCTCTCCGAGGCGGGTGCTCCTATCGTCGTGAAGGCCGATGGCCTGGCGGCGGGCAAGGGAGTCACCGTCGCCACGAGTACCGAAGAAGCTCTGAATGCCGCTCGCGCAGCGCTTGACGGCTACTTCGGCCCTGCCGGCGAGACTGTGGTGATAGAGGAGTTCCTGGAAGGCCCCGAGTGCTCGCTGTTGGCCTTCACCGATGGTGAGACCGTGTTGCCAATGCTCGCAGCGCAGGACCACAAGCGGGCGTTCGATGGTGATGAAGGCCCGAACACCGGGGGCATGGGCGTTTACGCGCCGGTTCCCGTCGTGGACAAAGCGCAGATGGCACAGATGGTTGCGATACTGGAGAAGACGGTAGCGGCGCTGCACTCGGAGAACATCCCGTATTCCGGCGTGCTGTACGGCGGCTTCATCCTGACGGCCGACGGACCCAAGGTGCTGGAGTACAATGCTCGCTTCGGTGACCCGGAGACGCAGGTATTGCTGCCGCTTCTGAAGACCGATCTTCTCGACGTGGTGCTTGCCACGGCCCAGGGGCGTCTCCACGAGATCGAGCTTGAGTGGCGAGAAGACGTTGCCGTTTCCGTGGTACTCGCATCGGACGGTTACCCCGGCAGCTACACCACAGGCAAGGTCATAACCGGTATCGAAGAAGCTTCGAAGATCGACGGCGTCACTGTGTATCACGCGGGCACCCAGCTGCGTCCCGACGGCACACTGGTGACCTCGGGAGGCCGGGTCCTGAACGTGACCGCGATCGCTCCCACTTTCGCCGAGGCGCGGGAGCGTGCGTACCGCGCAGTGGAGTGCGTTTCCTTCGAGGGCATGCAGTACCGCACTGATATCGGGCTGCGCGCGCTGATGGCAGCCGGTGAGGGCTGATGATCTCAGAGCGGCTGCTCTCCACAGCCGTCAGGTCCACTCAGGCCCGCTACTTCGCGAGGACCCCGAGGTCGGTTGAATCGCTGCCGGGCCCGGAGCCGGGCAAGCAGTACCTTCTGTACGCGCACGTGCCCTTCTGCGAGCGTCTGTGTCCCTACTGCAGCTTCAACCGCTTCCCATTCTCCGAGGAGACCGCACGGAAGTACTTCGGCAGTCTGCGAGAGCAGATGCGGATGGTCGCACGGCTCGGGTATGAGTTCGGCGCGTTGTATGTCGGCGGAGGCACTCCAACGATACTGGTGGACGAGCTCTGCGCGACCATAGATCTGGCGCGAGAGTTGTTCGGCGAGCTGGAAGTGTCCACCGAGACGAATCCGAACCACCTCATCCCGGAGGTCCTCGAACCTCTGAAGGACCGCGTTCAGCGCATGAGCGTGGGCGTGCAGAGCTTCGATGACGACCTGCTCAAGCAGATGGACCGCTACGACAAGTACGGTTCCGGTGCCGAGATCCTGGAGCGCATACGATTGGTCGAGGGGTTCTTCCACTCGCTTAACGTGGACATGATCTTCAACTTCCCGAGTCAGACGGAGGCCGTTCTTCGACGAGACGTCGAGATGGTCAAAGCGAGCCGCTGCAACCAGACGACCTTCTACCCGCTCATGGCGTCTTCTGCGGTTGAGAAGAGCTTGCGCAGCACGGTAGGCATGGTCGACTACGATCGCGAGGCGAGATACTACAAGATCCTCGTGGACGAACTCGCCGATACCTTCGAGCTGTCCACCGCATGGACCTTCTCGCGCACCGGCGGCGGCATGATCGATGAGTACATCGTTGACTACGAGGAGTACGTGGGCATCGGGAGCGGTGCGTTCAGCTACCTTGGTGGCGACATCTACCTGACGACCTTCTCTCTGAGGGACTACAGCGCGGCCATAGCCGAAGGTCGGATGCCGGTAGCCGTCGGCAGCGCGGACAACGGGCTGGGGAATCGGATGCGGTACAGGTTCCTGATGGACCTCTTCGGCCTCCGGCTGGACAAGAAGAAGTTCGAAGAGGACTTCGGCGTCAGCGTCGAGCGAGGGCTGTGGAAGGAGATGCTCTTCTTCCGCACGTTCGGAGGGTTCGCGACGGGCACGGATGAGGAACTCACCTTGACCGAGAGGGGCCGCTACCTCACCGTAGTGATGCAGCGTTCGATGTTCGCGCACCTGAACAGCCTGCGCGACACGGCCCGCAATGCACTTGCGCCTGACGAGCGCCGACTGCTTTTCGGCGACGGGGCGGCGGGGTGCGAGGCGGGCGGACACGATGAGAGCGCCTGAGGAGGCGAAGATGAGCGAGCAAACACCGCTGGTGGGCATCATCATGGGGAGCAAGAGCGACTTTGCCGTCATGGAGGAGTGCGCCACCCAGCTCGAGGAGCTCGGCGTCCCCCACGAGGTCGTAATCGCCTCGGCCCACCGCCAGCCCGCCAAAGTGCACGACTGGGCGCAAGGTGCGGCCGATCGCGGGATCCGCGTGATCGTAGCTGCCGCAGGCAAGGCCGCGCATCTGGGCGGGGCGGTAGCCGCGTTCACGCCCCTGCCCGTGATAACCGTCCCCATCAAGACATCGGACCTGGGCGGACTGGATTCGCTTCTGTCCATGGTGCAGATGCCCGCGGGAGTGCCGGTGGCCTGCGTCGCCATCAACGGCGCGAAGAACGCGGCAATCCTTGCCACGCAGATTCTCGGCGCCGGGATGCCCGAGTACCGCGAACGCGTTGCCGAGTACAAGCGTTCGCTGGCCGATGGGTAAGGCCGCAACCGCCATAACGATCGTGATCGCCGCCCTGGTGGCGATTTTCGGTTTCAAACCTGCGGGCGAAGCGCTGGCAGCGTCGGCTCACAGCATGTATACCTCGCTGGTCGCGGGCGGTACCGATCCTACGGCCGCGGCGCTCGTCCAGTTGCTCGGAGCCGATGCGGTCGGTTTCATCCTGGCTCTTGTGGTGTCGCTTGTCGGAGGCGTGCGTCTCCCATCGGGGCTGCTGCACGTCTTCTTCGCCCTGTTCGTTCCGCTGACGCTCGCGACCATGCAGCAGAGCTTCTTCGGTCTGGCCGGGGACGTTGGAGGGCTTGCGGACAGCTTCGGCACGTACAACTTCATAGCCATGTTCGCGGTCTCTCTGGCCGCCGTGCAGATTGGCGTCAGCATTGCCCGGACGCGCTTCGAGGCGCGCGAAGGTTGTTCCGGATAGCCGACTGCCCTCAGTAAGCCTAGAAGCTGTTCGTACCGGCCTCGCCCTTGAACGGGCCGACCACGTCCGAGGTTACCCAACCGCCGTAGAGGAGGCCGGGCTGCGGGCGGACCTTCTCGCCGTCGACCCTGCATTCGTCCATCAGTCTGGGGTCGAAGGCCACATGGCCCAGCAGCTCCTCGTATCCCGGTGACGGCGCCGCGTAGCTCCAGGCAGCGTACTGGGCGGTGTGCTCACCGACGGTGAGATGGTAGTAGCGCGCTTCTCCCTTGAACTCGCAGTATGTGGCCCTGCCGCTGGGTTCGAGGGTGGCCGAGAGCACGTCCTCCAACGGGACGTAGTAGACGGGAGGGTGGCTCGTCTCCAGTACGCGCAGAGCACGGGTCGTGTCCACGACCTTCTGCCCCCCGAACACCACCTCTACGTGCTTGGACGTAGGTTGCGCGAGAGGCGGGCGGGGGTAGTCCCACACCGACTCCTGCCCGGAGGCGGGCCTCCTTCTGATAGTGCGCAAACCGGATCCTCCTTAGTCTGTTTCGGGGTTCCTACCCGTTTGCGAGACGCCGCACTCCGATTGCGCGTGCAGCCCGTCGCCGGTTGACCGATAATCGGGAGCACTTGCACGCATGCCTTAGGAGGACCCATGCCGCACGGCCCCTACGAAGATGTGCGCATCACGGGGCACCTCATAGACTCGGGCATCATGTCCGAGATCATGGATGACATCGTGGCGCTGGATGGCGAGTTCGAGACCCTGTCCTTCGACGTGGGCAGGACCAACGAAGACGCATCCGTCGCGATGTTGCGGGTACGCGGGCGGGATGACGCGCACATCGACAAGATACTCGGCGTGATCGGACAGCTCGGTGCCGAGCCGCTGGATGTCGAAGACGCCAGGACCGAACCGGCTCCTGCCGACGGGGTCTTCCCGGACGGCTTCTACGCGACCACCAATCTGGAGACTGCCGTGCGCATCGGCGGCCGTTGGGTGCCGGTGTCCGGAACCGAGATGGACCTTGGCATAGTGATAGACGGCGACGCGGCCCGCAACGTGGCGATGGCCGACGTCGCCGCCGGTGCCGAGGTCGTGGTCGGCCACACCGGCGTGCGCGTCAGACCTCTGGAGCGACCGCGCGACAGGCAGGAGTTCGAGTTCATGAACTCCGAGGTGTCTTCCGAGAAGCCAAAGGCGCTTGTGGTGAGAGACGTCGCGCGCGTGTTGCGCAAGGTGCGGGAGCGCGGCCAGAGCATCATCCTCGTTGTGGGCCCCGCCGTGGTCCACACCGGCGCCGCCAGGCATCTGGCGCGGCTGGTGAGGGCAGGATACGTGTCGGTCCTGTTCGGCGGAAACGCCGTTGCCGTGCACGACATCGAGTCGGCGCTGTACGGGACCTCTCTTGGTGTCTCGATGGACGTCGGCGTTCCCGCGGTCGGCGGTCACGAACATCACCTGCGGGCCATCAACACGATCCGAGGCTGCGGCGGCATCCGGCAGTCGGTCGAGCAGGGCGTGCTTACCGAAGGGTTGATGCACACGCTGGTGACCACCAGGACGCCCTACGTCCTGGCGGGCTCGATCCGAGATGACGGACCGCTCCCGGACGTCATCACCGATGCCATGGAAGCGCAGCGGGCCATGCGCGGGTACTGCCAGGGGGCCGGAGCGTGCATCATGCTCTCGACGATGCTGCACTCGATAGCCACGGGCAACATGCTGCCCGCCAGCGTGACCACGATCTGCGTCGACATCAATCCTGCCGTCGTGACGAAACTGGCCGACCGGGGAAGCTTCCAAACAACCGGCATCGTCACCGATGTCGGCCTGTTCCTCGAGATGCTGGCCGACGAACTGGAGCGGGAGTAGCGATGTCCTCCACAGCCACGTTCGCGATGGGTTGATTCTGGGACCCGGATGCCCGGTTCGGGCAGCTTGCGGGTGTTCTCGCCACGCGCGTCGGCTACGCGGGCGGCACAACGCCCGATCCGACCTACCGCAACATGGGAGACCACAGCGAGACCGTGCAGATAGATTACGACTCCGATGTCATCTCCTACGAGGAGCTCCTGGCCGAGTTCTGGGAGGGCAACCGTCCCACGCGCCCCGCTCCTTCGCGCCAGTACGCTTCCGCGATCTTCTATGCCGACGAGGAGCAGAGGCAGGCGGCTCTCGCCTCCAAGCAGGCGCTTGAGGAGAGCGTCGGCGTGCTGTATACGAGAATCGTGCCTTTGGATCGCTTTTACCTGGCCGAGGAGTACCACCAGCACTATCACGCCAAGCACGGTCTGACGGGGGGCGCGGCATGCGCCACGGGCCGATAAGGGGGCAGGCGCTATGAAGCGCTACGAGATCGAGCACGACGAGGCGGGGTGGAAGGCGCTGCTCACCCCGGCGCAGTACCGTGTGCTGCGAGAAGCCGACACCGAAGCGCCGTTCACGGGCGAGTACCTCGACACCGAAGAAGAGGGCATATACCGCTGCCGCGCATGTGGGAACCCGCTGTTCCGCTCGGAAACGAAGTATCACTCCGGCTGCGGGTGGCCGAGCTTCTTCCGGCCGATAGAGCCAGGGGCGGTCGAGGAGGTTCCCGACACGAGCCGCGGCAGGGTCCGCACGGAGATCCGCTGCAACGCATGCGGCTCCCATCTGGGTCACGTGTTCACTGACGGTCCGCAACCTACAGGGCTTCGGTACTGCATGAACTCCGTCGCGCTGGAACTCGAGCTCGAGGAAGGACCTGCGGAGTGACCGGACCCGAACCTCTCGTCGCGCTCGGGTACACGTCGCAGCTGGCGGCGCTGGTGGCCGAGCACGAAGAGGGCCTGATACCCGGGCGCGTCTTCAGGTCGGACAGGGGATTCGTCTTCGTCATCACGGCATCGGGAACGGTCGTCGCCAAGCCTGCCACCAGGCTCATAAAGAGCGCCGATGACGGTGGCCTTCCGGTCGTGGGGGACTGGGTGCTGCTCGGCGGAGATGAGAGCGAGCCGCTGGCCGAGTACGTCCTGTCGCGCACCACGGCCATCGCGCGCCGCGATCCCGGACGGGCAGCGCGCGTCCAGGTGCTGGCCGCCAACGTCGATACCGTGCTGATCACGCACCCGCTTGCCGATGTGCCCAACCTCTCCAGGATCGAGCGTGAGCTGGCGCTCGTGTGGGACAGCGGTGCGCGACCCGTGGTGGTGCTCACCAAGGCGGACCTGGCCGAAGATGCCGAGGCGGCGCGGGAAAGCGTCATCCTCGCCGCGCCCGGTGTCGAGGTTCTGGTCACCAGCACCGTCACCGGTGAGGGCATCGAGGAGATCCGCGCGTACCTCGAAGGTGGAGACACCATCGTGCTCATCGGACCTTCGGGCTCCGGCAAGTCCACGCTGGTGAACGCGCTTGCGGGCGAGGATCTTCAGGACACCCGCGAGGTGCGCGTCTCCGACGGCAGGGGGCGGCATACAACGGTATCCCGGGAGCTCATCCAGTTGCCGTGCGGCGGGCTCGTCATCGATACGCCGGGGCTTCGCGCCGTGGGCATGTGGGACTCGGCGGAGGGCATCGACCAGGCGTTCTCGGATATCGCGGAGCTTGCGCAGGGGTGCCGGTTCCGCGACTGTCGCCACAGCGGGGAGCCTGGGTGTGCGGTCGAAGAGGCCGTGGAGGCGGGCGTGCTGCCAAGGAGGCGGCTGGAGAGCTACAGGGAGTTGCAGGCCGAGGTCCGCCACGTTACCGGCGAGATCGACGTGCGGGCGCGGTTGGAGCGCAAGCGCGAGGACAAGATCATGGCCCGGACGATCAAGCGCTTCTACAAGGAAGGGAAGCCCTGATAGACGAGATGGCGCGGCGGCAGGCGTGTCGCGCTGTGTCACTGCAGTACGCTATTGTGGCGGAGTACAACATCAACCTGTGATCACCGGGAGGCCGCATGCTGTCGATAGCGCTGCCCAAGGGGAGTCTCGAGGAACAGACGCTGCTGCTGTTCTCGGAAGCGGACCTGGCCGTTCGCCGCTCCAGCCGCGAGTACAACCCCACGATCGACGATCCCCGCATCTCTCGGGTGAAGATACTTCGGCCGCAGGAGATACCGCTCTACGTCGCCGACGGGCACTTCGACCTGGGCATATCAGGTCATGACTGGGTGACGGAGTCTGGTGCTGACGTGGTCGAAGTGGCCGAGCTGCCGTACGCGAAGACCGGTGCCGGTGTGGTCAAGATGGTCCTGGCGGTGTGCGACGACTCGCCCGTGCGCTCGGCCGCCGATATACCGCCCGGAAGCCGCATCACCACCGAGTTCCCCAACGTCACCAAAGCATTCTTCGATCGCCTCGGCATACCGGTGGAGGTGTCGTTCAGCTACGGCGCTACCGAAGCCAAAGTGCCAGAGCTCATGGACGCTCTGGTCGACCTGACGGAGACGGGCTCGACTCTTCGCCACAACGGCCTGCGCATCGTCGAGGTGATCCTGGAGTCCACGACTCGGCTGCTGGCCAGCCGCGCGGCCTGGCAGGATCCGGCCAAACGTCGGGCGATCGAGGAGATCCGCACGCTGTTGCTGGGAGTTATCGAGGCACGCGGACGGGTCCTGCTGTCGATCAACGTCCCCCAGGCGCGGCTCGATGCCGTTATCGCCGAGCTGCCCGCCATGAAGCGGCCGACCGTGAACCAGCTGTACGGTTCGGAGGACTACGAGATCATGACGGTGGCCGACAAGGCGACGGTGAACATACTCATCCCGAAGTTGAAGGCCGCCGGCGCCGAGGACATACTCGAGATTCCCATAGCCAAGATCGTGCGTTAGGAGAGAGCAGTGAAGAAGCGCCTGGGCCCCAGCGACCGTCTCTACCCGATGCCATGCCCGCTGATCTGCGGTGGGACCGTGGAGGTGGCCGACGCGTTGACGGCGGCGTGGGTGGGAATCTGCGCGGCCAAGCCTCCGCAGATAGCGGTTGCGCTGCGCAAGAGCCGCAGGACGCTGGAGCTCATTCGCGAGAGCGGGACCTTCACGGTGAACACGCCGCGGGCGGCAGACGCGGTGTATGCCGACTACTTCGGCACAGTATCGGGGCGCGAGCACGACAAGTTCGCCGAGAGTGGATGGACGCTCGAGCCCTCGCTGCTGGTCGAGGCTCCCAGGATCGCCGAGTGCCCCTATCAGCTGGAGTGTCGTGTAGTCCACGAACTGGATCTTGGAGAGCACGTCCTGCTGGTCGGCGAAGTGGTCGAGAGTCATGCGGACCCCGCCGTGCTGGACGCGACGGGTGAGAAGGTGGATGTGGAACTACTCGACCCGCTCGTATACATCGCGGGTTCCCGCGAGTATCGCAGGCTCGGCGAGAAGATCGCCGATGCGTACGTCATCGGGCACACGATAGGCGAGAACAAGTAGCCCGGCAGTACGGCGTACCGCTCAAGACACCTCTCCGGAAAAGGTGAGAGGCGCCCAGGGCGTGGGCGCCTCTCGAGCGTGCTGCCGTTGCGGGGAAACGATCAGTCACGCCCCAACAGGTGCATCAGCCGCTCCTTGAAGCAGCCGAGGAACCCTGCAAGACGCGCGGAGGCTGTAGCCAGTGGGTCTTCGGTGTCGGAGCCGTCGCGAACCCGATCGGGAACGCCGTCGCCGGTCTCGTCCATCAGGCGGATCCGGTCCTGTGCGAGTATCGCATCTTCAGGCGCAGCGCCAGCATAGGTCTTCGTCTGGATCTGGGACTGCACTTGCTCTTGAACCGGCACGCATTCTTCGCCGACGTAGGTGCGGAGCTGCTCGCGTGCTGTGACCTGCTCCCCGGCTTCGGTGGTACCGGCGGGGCCTGCCATGTTCGACTCCTGGTTCTGAGCAGGAGTGCGGGCTCCGGCATAGGCAGGGGCGGCGGCCGCAAGTACCATGGTCGCCACCATTGTGATGATCAATGTGCGTTTCATGGGATGCCCCAATCTGCTTCGGCTCAGGGTGCTTTCACAGAGTAGAACGAGCAGACCGGCATTCGGGTTACGGGACCGCGTGAAGTTTTGTTGCGGGCGCGTGTGCGGCAACCGGTCTCGTAGGGAGGTCTACTGCTTGCCGGTCTGGTCCCCGGAGCTGTCGCCTGTCTGGCTGCCGGAAGAATCAGGTGTCGGCTCCGATCCTGACCCGGACCCGGTATCACATCCGGATTCGGTATCAGACCCGGAGGTGCAGTCTCCGTCGCCGGAGGGGGTCCCGGGGCTGTCATCGGGAGTCATGGAACCGGATCCCGAGGGGGTGCTTGTGCCCTGAGGCCCGGAATCGGTCGCTCCCACGGCGCTCTTGATGGCTTCCTGCGTGGCCGCAGGGGCACCGTCAGCGCTCTCTTGGATTCTGATCTGGTCGCGTTCGAGAAGCGCTCCATCGGGCGGAGTCGCGTTCCTTACCGCTTTGCGGAGCTCACCTATCGCATCGTCCACAAGACCGGCACCGGCGCCGTTGCGGGCCAGCTCACCGGCCTCCTCCGCGCGCCGAGCGGCGAGGGAGACCAGCAGGCGGTTTTCGAGTTCTCCTTCGGGCAGGATGGCAACCAGCGCGTTTTCTGCAGCGCGCTTGAGCGGGTAGAAGGGCTCTCCAGGAAGGGAGGACTCGGCTGCGTACGCGACACCGCCACTTAGGACGCCGGCCACTGTCATCGCGACCGCTACCCTACGCCCCACGTTCGCGAACAGACCGGTACGCGCGTCGGCCCGCACGGAATGCATGACCCTGCGCTTGATGTCCGCACGAACCGCACCGGACATCGGTTCTGCCGAGTGCTTAAGCACCTCGGCAGTCTCCCTCATTGTGATGTCCTCATTCGGCTTCATCGTTACCATCCTCCTGAAGCACTCGAGCCAGCGACTTGATCGCCCTGTGCTGCAGTGCCTTGACCGCGTTCTCGTTCCTACCCATCGCCTCCGCGGTCTCTTTCAAACTCAAGTCCCACCAGAACCTCAGAGCGATCACCGACGCTTGCTCTTCTGTCAGCGTGCGGATCGCGCTCCTCACTTTCTGTGATCCTGCTGCAGCCAGAACCGCTTCCTCCGGGCCGCTTACCGCTTCGTCTTCACCGCCGGTGTCTTCCACCGGAAGAGGCCGGTGTTCGCTTCGGCGATGCTCGTCCACGATCGCGTTCCTGGCTATCCGGAACAGCCATGCCGAGAACGGGATGCCGCGCTCGTCGTAGGTGCCGATCGCTTTCCAGGCTTTCAAGAAAACCGTTGCGGTGACATCCTCGGCATCGTGCGACGAGGCCGTACGCGATCTCACGAATGCATACACGCGGTCTGCGTATTCGTCGTACAGCCGCTCGAATGCATTCGCGTCCCCGTTGCGGGCTTTGCTGACTATCCGCGCCAGGGCTCTTTCCGTCACTGCCACCGTTTCATGCCTTGTCTACTAGATGAGAACGCATACCGGCGCCTCGAAGATACTGGTCGATCGCCGATCGCATCCGGAGCAGAAGACGGCTCCGCAAGAGGTGTAGCCGTCCGGTGCCATGCGAGATGCGTTCAAGGCGGGCCTACCCGCATCCACCGGGTACTCCGCAGGGGGCGCCCGGTGTATGTGTGGCGGAGGGCGCGACGGGAATCGTGCGTGCGCGCTCCGGGTGCAAGATGCAGGTGAAGTCCTCGCCCATGTAGTCGCCCTCGCGCTGCCACGCCTTGGCACGGCAGCCGCGGCATATCCGGGAGTATTCGCAGTTCTCGGGCGCGCACATGCCTTTGGACTCCTGCAGGTCGATCTGGTAGCAGGCCTCGGTGGCCTCGGCGAAACTCATGTCACGGATGTTGCCCACCACCCAGTCCTGCGCGAACTGGCACGGCATCACGCCGCCTTCCGAGTTTATGTTCATGTGGCCTTTGCCGACCGGGCAGGCGCTCATGATTTTGAGGCGCTCAAGGCCCTTGCTGACGTCTATGCCACGCTCGATGAACCGCTCGGCGATGTAGGGGATCACCGAGGGGAGCGCGCCGACGTCGTACTCGAACTTGAGCTCGGGGTTCAGCATGTCCTCGACGATGAAGTCGGCAAGCTCGCGCCACTGCTCCACGGTCACCCGCGAGTCGTCCTCGCCTTCGCTTCGGCCCGCGGTGATCAGGTCGCAGATGTAGATCATGCCGCAGTCGAGGTCCTTGGCCATCTGGATAATGTCGAAGATGTGCGGCCACGTGTCGACCGACAACGCCGTCTTGAGCACGACGCCCACGCCCTCGGCGCGTAGGGCCTTGATGGCGCGGAGCACGCGTGCGTGCGTGCCAGGCACGCCCACCATCGCGTCGTGGAAGTCGGCAGGACCGTACATCGATGTGGCGATCCAGCGCACGCCGTACTCCTTGAAGCGCTTGGCCGCAGCCTCATCGATCAGCGTGCAGTTCGTGGAGATCGTGGGGCGGACGCCCTGGGCGTTCACCTCGGCAAGGATCTCCCAGAAGTTCGGGCGGACCATCGGCTCGCCGCCTGAGAGGAAGACGACCGGCACGCCGGCCTCGCCCATGCGGTGTACGAGGTCGATGGTCTCCTCATCGGTGAGCTCGTCGGGCAGGATGTGGCTGTCCGCAGACATGTAGCAGTGCTCGCACCGCAGGTTGCAGCGGTTGGTGATGTTCCAGATGATGTCGCTCGGCCTGCCGAGCTCCGCGCACCTGAGCGCTTTGTTCTCGGCTTCGGCAACCGGGCCGTCGAAGAACAGCGAGCGGACGTGTGCCATGAGAAGTGCCTCCTAGGATGAAACGGGAAACTCAGCCCCGTGTCGGCGAGGCGGATGATCGGACTCTGACAGGGTAGCACCGTGCAAAGGGCGAGCCAAACCGGACAAGGGCGTCCGGCCGTTACCGGTCAGCGTCTTGAGGACGGCGTGCCGGGCACTACTGGACCGTCTTCCACCACCCTGCGTGTTCCCGGACGAAGAACTCGATCTGCCCGCGTGCCAGCAGTTCGCCGAGATAACCCTTCACCGTGGTAACCGCAAGCCAGTAGGCGGCCGCGTTTTGAGGCAGACCGCGCCTCTCGGAGATGAACGCCACAGACTGCTCGGTCGTCAGGCCGCTGCGCAGGCCTTCGAGGAGCATGTCGGCTATCTCGTAGACCTGTTCTATGTGGAAGGCCAGGTGTCTTTCGGCTTCTTCGCGCGGCACGGGCCGAC
>JAFGNP010000087.1 GCA_016926975.1 Coriobacteriia bacterium
AAGACCATCGCATCGAGGATGCTGGTCTTGCCTGAGCCGGTATCTCCATGGATGAGAAACACCCTGTTCGGTCCCAGCCGGCCGAAATCCACGACCTCCTGCCCGCGGTAAGGACCGAAAGCCTGCATGACAAGCCGGAGCGGCCTCATGACGCCACCTCGCGTTCGGCACGATCTAGCCCGTTGACAGCCGAGGCGAGCTCCCGCGACTGCGGCTCGCTCATGGGCGAGCCTTGCACATCTTCGAAGAAATCAGCAAAGAGATCGTGGGTGCCTCGGGTCTTGACGCCGGTACCGGTCACGCTGGGACCTGAGAGGCCGCGCTCCGCCGTCTCCCTCCTGATGGACAGGATGTGGGGGAACACCGGCCGCAGTTTGTCTAACGGGTTCAAAACGGGCTCCGTGTCGGTGAGCACCACCTCAACGTAGGCTTCGGCCGGCGTGCCGTCGGGCGGCCGGGCAAGGATCTCTGCGAAGCTCCCCCTTACCTGACGCACGTCGCGCCTGATGGGCAGAGCGACTTCTTCGACCGTCAGGGCTCCGGTCTGATCGATGTCGACCACTGTCACCGACTTCTCTTGGGACGCCTCATTGAAGGAATATTTGAGGAGTGAGCCCGCGTAGCGCACGTGTCGCGGTCCCGCCGCCTGTGGCTCGTGGAGGTGCCCAAGGGCCACGTAGTCGAAACCGTCGAAGAGAGAGGCGCTCACGGCCCCGGAGCCCCCCACGGTGAGCGCGCGCTCGGACTCGCTCTCCCGGCAACCCGAGACGAATGCGTGGGCAACGAGCACATCGCGCGCCCCTTGCGCCCTCTCCGGCGCGATGACCTCCAGTTCGGCGGCGATGACCCCCTCGTGAGAGTGGATGTCGTCCCGGCCCAGTTCGTACCGGGCTGTCTCAGGGTCGGTGTAAGCGAGCGGCCAGAAGCGGACGTCGACGCCATCGGCTCCGGCGATCTCCACAGGTCGAGGCCGGGCACCCACGCGCCCCACCACGTACACCCCGGCCCGGCGCGCCAGCCCGCTGAAGTACTCCAAGCGGGCCGCACTGTCGTGGTTGCCGGCGATCATGACGACGGGGATGTGCAGATCGAGCGCGAGAGTCGCCACGATCTCGTCGAGCAGATCGACCGCCTCGGGTGGAGGCACCGCCCGATCGAAAACGTCGCCTGCGATGACGACGGCATCGATCTGCCGATCCTCCGCCAAACGGAGAAGGCCCTGCAGGGTGAAGCGCTGGTCGTCCGTCAGATGGACGTTGTGGAACAAACGGCCCAGATGCCAGTCTGCCGTGTGGATGAAGCGCATCGTGCTCCCCTCAGCCGCGTCCCTTCGCTCGTTCGGTTCATGCTATCGCACGCCGCGGACAGGAGGACGAGACTGGACGCTCACCTCGCCCTAGAGCACCCCATACCCCTCCGGCGCGGGGTCGACAGGGTCACGAGGTTCCGCATAGTGGGTCGCCCCTGCCGAGGCGATGAAGAAGACGGGCGAATTCACCTCGTGGAACACGAACGGATAGTGGTAGACGCCCTTGGGCACAAAGATGGCGCAGCTCTTGGTCAAGATGTACTTCTCGTCTTCCATCCACCATTCCACGACGCCATCCAGGTCGAAGGGTCTGTCCATGTTCGTCCCCAGGAACATGATGTACTCGTCGACCGAATGGGCATGCTGCTGAAAAGCGCCCGGGTGCAGCGGTTTCGAGATGAGCGCGACTTCCAGATAGGTCGCGTTGGGCACCGCGCCGTTGAGCTCGTTGTTGATGTACAGCACGTTCGTGCCGCCGGCCGCCTTAGGGTCGGCAGGGCGAAAATGGTTGAACGGTTCCGGGGTCTTGTCGATGATGTACTTGGCCCGTTTCCTTTGGTCCGACATGCTGTTCTCCCTTTCCCATCTGCGATTCAGCCACGCTCCAACGGTCGCTCCATGGCGGCAAAGAGGTCCCTCATCTCACGGAGTTGCTCGTCGCTCAGCCGGTCGAGGAGTTGCCGTGCTTTGGCCAGGATGATCCCGCTCAGGTCGGCGACCAAGTCTACGCCGCGGTCTGTGACGGCAAGCATGCGTACGCGCCGATCATCCGGATCCTCGTGCCGCTCGATCAGTCCTCGATCGACGAGCCTCTGAACGATGCCCGTGGCCACATTCGGCCTGATACCGAGCGCGTCGCCGACCTTGCTGATGGAGGTGCCTCCCCGCGCCCAGATGAACGCGAAGACGCGAATCTGCTGCACGGTGAGGTCATAGTCGAGCAGTGACGATGTCTGCTCCGGCAGGCCCGACGCAAGTAGCTTGAACTGCAGAGCGCCGATCTCGCTCAGTACCCGACTGCGCTCGTTCATCGCTCTTTGAGTGAGATGTTCATGACTCCTCCGCTGTGCTTAGTTCCTGTATAGCGAATAGTACACCTCATGTGGTATAAAGGCTCACCCTAGTGAGGAGTACAGGTGAAGATCACGAGCTCTATCGGTCGCTTCGTCGAGCGCCACGCGCTGGTCATATTGTTCGTCGTGCTGGTTCTCTCGGCTCTCGCCGCCTGGAGCGCCAGCCATATCAACATCGTCACCACCCAGGATGCCTTTCTTTCCGCCGATAGCGACGCCTATCGCGGCTATCGAGCCTACGAGGAGGCCTTCGGGGGCGACTCGATGCTCATACTCATCCCCGAGACTCCTCTCGAGCTTGCCACACCGGAAGCCCTGCAAGGGTTCACCGAGCTCGACCGACAGCTCCGCGCCGATCCCCGGATCCGCTCGGTAGTCAGCCCACTCACCCTGCTCGGCTCGGCCGGCGCAGCGGGCGAGCTGGATCTCGGCGATCCGGACTCACTCCTCCAGGCCGCGCTCGCCGATGAGTCCCTGCGGACCCAGTTGGAGCGCTTCTTTCGCAACAACCACGCCCTTGTCGCCGTCCGTCTGGCCGGCGGACTTGCCACCGACGAGCAGTCGGCGGCAGCCAGCTTCGTCCAGGATACCGTCGCCGCCAGCGCCTTTGCCTCAGACGCCATCGTCGCCGGCACACCCGGGCTCATCGCGGACATCACCTCGGCCATCTTCTCCGGTCTCGCTCGCACCGGTGCGATCGCGGTCGTGCTCATGGTGCTGATATTGTTCATGGCCTTCCCCGCCCGCTGGCGCTTGTTGTCACTCCCTCTGGTGCTCATCGGTGTGCTGTGGACCTTCGGCATCGCGGCGGCCGTGCACGTTCCCTTGACGCTGGTGACTCTGGCCGGGCTACCCGTGCTGATCGGTCTGGGGGTCGACTTCGCCATCCAGTTCCATAACCGCTACGAAGAGCAGATGTGCCGCGGCGAAGGGCCCGCGGAGGCACTCATCGACGCCATCTCGCACATCGCGCCGACGGTCGGCGTGGCCGTTGCAGTGATGATCCTCGGTTTCGTCACCCTCCTGCTCTCGGCTGTACCG
>JAFGNP010000009.1 GCA_016926975.1 Coriobacteriia bacterium
CCTGAGACGAACACGGTGTAGGTGCCGGTGTAGGTGGCACCCGCATCGAGCCCTGCGGGGAGAGCGGGCGAGAGCTTCGTGGCGACGTCTGCGACCATCGAGTCGGTGATCGATGTGATCGTCACGTACTCGGCCGAGTCATTGGTGATAGTAATAGTGTATGTGACATCGGCACCGGTCTCGGGCACGCTTGTCGGGCTCGCGGTCTTGGTCACCGTGACCGCGGGCAGCACGTCGGTGAAGGTCACCGTCGCGTCGTCGGAGGCGCTCACTTCAATGCCGTGAGCATCAGTGACGATCGCAGTGAAAGTGTTCACGTGGTCCGGACCGCCGAAGTCGCCGTCCACCCAGAAGGTGGCCGTGAACTCAGCGGACGCTCCGGCCGGCAGGATCGTACCGATCTGGCAGTCCGCGTCACCCGCGAGCGGACCGAACACGGAGTCACTCAGAGAAGTGATCATCACGCTATACGCGGAGGTATTCGCGACCGTGAACGTGTAAGTCACGTTGCCGCCGGTCTCCGGCACGATGGTCGGATTGGCGGTCTTGGTGACTGTCAGCGTCGGAGCCACCTGGATGAACTCTACCGTTGCATCGTCGGACCCTGTGTCGGTGTTGCCATCATCATCCGAAACGGTTGCCGTGAAGGTGTTCTGCGCCGGAGCGGACACCGTACCCGAGACCCAGACCGTGTAGGTGCCGGTGTAGGTTTCACCGATCCCGAGTCCGGTCGGAAGCGCGGGAGAGAGCTTCGTGGCGACATCTTCGACCATCGAGTCGGTGACCGAGTCGATGGTCACGAATTCGGCCGAGTCGTTGGTGATAGTAATAGTGTATGTGACGTCGGCACCGGTCTCGGGCACGCTCGTCGGGTTCGCGATCTTGGTAACGGTGACCTGTGGAACCACATCGACAGAAGCCGGATCCGAATCGCTCACCGTACCGCCAAGGGCGTCAGTCGCGGTAACGCTGGCGGTGTTGGTGTAGTCGCCGGCCGGGTACGTGGTGTAAGCCTCGAATGTGTAGGTCTCACCAGGGGCCAGCGACGGAATGACACTGTAAACATGACCGTACGAGTCGATCACGACAACGTTGGTCAGCACGCTGTCGCCGGTGTTCGTCACGGAAACGAGCCAGCTCGCCGGGTCGTTGGCGTCGCCGGTCTCAGAGATGTCAGAGTAGATACCGTCGCCATCGAAATCTACCTTCGTGGTGATCTCGATCTCGGGATTGATGATGTCGACGGAAGCCGGGTCCTCGACCGGGCCAACAGTGCCACCGAGCTGATCCGTGGCCGTGGCCGACGCAGTCTCGGTCGTGTCGCTGGTGATCGTGGAAGTGTAGAAGATGGGAGCGCTGGTCTCGCCCGGAGCGAGAGAAGCTATGGTGCCGACGATGTTGCCGTCGCCGTCCCTGACGACTACGTCTGTGAGAACCGAATCGCCGTCGTTGGTGACGACGACCTTCCATGTGGCGGTCCCACCCGCGTAGCCGGTCTCCAAATCGGTGAAGAGGCTATCTGCATCGGTGTAATCCACCGTGGTGACTATAGAGAGCTCAGGGTCGATAACGTGCACCTGGGCGTCGTCGGTATCGGTCACCGTGCCCTTCTCGCCGCCGAGCAGGTCGACACCGGTGGCTGTCACCGTGTTAGTGAAATCGGCGCTGTAAGTGCCGGTCATGTAGAAGGTCTGCGTCGCGCCCTTGGCCAACACGATGTTGTCCGGGAAGTCGTATCCGATAACATCCGTCAGGTTGACGGTGAGAGGGCAGTTGCCCGTGTTGGTCACGACGACCTTCCATGTCGCCGTAGAACCGGCGTAGTAGGTCTCGTCGTCGCCGTAGACGCCGTCCCCATTGAAGTCCACGGTCTTGTCTACGGTAATAGCAGGCTTGAGGATGGTCGAGTTCTTGGCCGAGCCGATGTAGAACGAAGTCTCCTTGCCTTCAGCGTCGTAGGTGTATCCTCGCGTCGTCAGCAGACTCTGGATGTCCCATCCGGTGTCAGTGGAAGTGCCGGGCTCTTCGCCCGTCACAACATAAGGCAATGTCCACTGCCGGGACTCCCATGCAGGCCACAACGAACTCGGAGCCAGCGTTATGGTAGGTGACTTGTCCGGGTACTGGAAGTAGACCGCCACCTTTGAAGCCGTATCATTGGTATTGGTGACTGTCTCCACGTAGGTGATCGTGTCCCCAACGTGATAGAGATTCGGCTCCTCCGGAGAGACCGAGTTCACCGCCGAAACCGCCAACCCGGAAGCAATGGTGGCAAGAACGGCGACCAGCGCGAGCGCGCTCGCGCCCACGCCGATCAGCCTGCTATTCAACTGTCGGACTCCGGGCGCCGCTTTACGCACGGCATCCTCTCTAGTACCCGTGAGAGTGTTCCGGATTCTGTCTGACAGTGATCGCCTCACGCCTTCTCCCTCTCCAGTACCAGCTTCCTGAGGCCGAATCCCGCTCCTGCAGCACATGCAGCCAACACCCACAGAAGAAGCCCATTGGCACCTGTGTACGGCAGATAAGGATCTCCAGATGCCGTTGTGGTCTTCGCCGGGGTGAACGGCAGGAATGGATTGTCAACAGTCACGGTTACCTTGGCCGTGTTGTTCTTCTCGTCAGGGTCTTCCTCCAACTCGACCACGACTGTGTTATCGACAAGCGTCGTGCCCGTCTGAAGGCTCTCTTCGGACTTCACGCGGACGGTGTAGGTGATGGTCCTCGTCTCACCTGCAGCCAGGTCGGCATCGGCGGCCCAAACGATCTTGCCACCGGACACCGTTCCTCCGGCCGCATCCACCACGTCGACGTAGCGCTCATCGAAGTCGTCGGTGATAGTGAAGCCGGATGCGGTTCCGTTGCCGACATTCTCGATTCGAAGGGTGTACGCCACCAGATCGTTGGCAACAGCAGTGGCGACGTTGGCGCTCTTGGTGATCGAGATGTCAGCGTAGCGCCGTCCGCCAGTCACTGCGGTCGCATCATCGTCTCCCGACACTTCCCCTCCAAGGGGATCCTTGCCGGTGGCAGCCGCTTCATTCGTGGTCGTCTCGTCCACCACCGACGAGTACTCGAAGGTGATGCTCGCACCGGGCAACAGCACCGGAATGGTGTCGAAGGTGTGGCCGTTGGTGTCGGTGACGATGATGTCGGTCACCGGCTCGGTCCCGTTGTTGGTGACGACAACTCGCCATGTCGCCTCGTCTCCGATGAACCCTGTCTCGCTGTCATCGGAGAACACGCCGTCGCCATCGAAATCAACGCTCGTCTCAACTGACAGTGATGGTGCTACGACCACCGCGGTTGCGGTCTCGCTACTGGTGACTGTCCCATCCTCGCCACCAAGACGGTCCACGGCAGTCGCAGTGATCGTGTTGGGGGTGGTGGCACCGATCGACGATGTCGTCGCAGTGACCGTCCGGGACTCGCCCGCCGCGAGCACGAACGGAGCGCCCCAGTCACTGCCCAGCGAGTCGCTCAGCGTGACGGTAGTGGCACAGTTGCCGGTGTTCTCCACAACGACTTGCCATGTGGCCGGATTACCGGCGTAGTTGCTCTCCGTATCGGAGAAGGAGCTGTCACCATCGAAGTCAACGGCTGCGGAAGCAGTCACTCCCGGCTGGAGGATGGACACTTTCGCCTCTTCCCCACCCCAGAAGGTATCGTTGGGCTGAACGATGAGGTAAGCGGAGAATTCGCCCCAGCTGGAGATCTCATATTCACCGGGCGTGGGCTCATCGCTGAGGGGTTCGGTACCCTTCACCACGTATGGGGAGTCGTATGTCTGTACCTCTCCAGCCGCCCACTCCCGCTGGGCGTCGAGTGTGTCGACATGCCCATCAGGATATGTGATCCAGACACTGATCATGGCCGGAGTACTATTGGGATTGCCGACCTGGGTCCGGTACCAGACCGTGTCGCCGACGTGCGCGTACTCGTATCCGGGCATGGTCTTGTGTGACACGGAGGCGCTCGTTGCCAACGCGGTCGTGGCGAAGAACACCACACCGAGCACCACGGTCGCCATGACTAACCGACGTGACCACTTGCTTCTGTTCACGAAGCACCCTCCTCGATCGGTCGACATCCCCCTGCGCTTCACTGCCCTTAAGACGAAAATGGGAGTGCCACGTTTCCGCAGCACCCTCCCCTTTGATTGTCGCCTGTCCCGCGTCGGTGGTATTTCCCGTTACCACCAGTGCCGTTCAAGTTCCGTACTGTGACGTGAGTCACCTTTATGAGTGAGTGTAGTGTACAGTGATATTCGTCACATTGCAATACCATTGACGGGGGCATCTCGGCCGTTCACCGTATGCATTCAGGCTCACGAGACTACCCGCGTGTGCAAAGTACGAACGAGGCGTTGACGCTTCGCCGGGGTGACCCCTCTCCCTGGTATGATTATCGTTCGTAAGCAGCCGACAGTGCAGCGAGGCAATGGGCATCCTCTCCGACTTCGAAGATCGCATCGCCTCCGGTATCGAAGGCCTCTTCGCCGGCGCATTCCGCTCGCCAGTTCAGCCGGTCGAGATAGCCAGGTCACTGGCACGGGCCGCCGACGACGGGCGCGTTCTCGGAGTCGGCACGGTATACGCGCCGGGTTCGTACACTGTCGCCCTCTCTCCAGAAGACGATGCGCAGCTCGGGACCTTCAAGCCGGTCCTTGCTGGAGAGCTCGCCACCTATCTGATCGATCACGCCCATGAGCGCGGCTACCACCTCTCCGCGCGACCCCAGGTGTCGTTCGCCGTTCACGACGACCTGAGACTCGGACGATTCCGCGTCAGCGCATCTCTGGCCGAGCAACCCGCCGAAGACGATGGCCCGGCGGTGCGATTGCCTGACGCGCCTACAGGCGAATGTGATCTCGCAACCGTCACCGTGGGAGACATCGCGCACGACGTCGCGCTGAACGGCGACGAGGTGATAGTCGGCAGGCTTGCCGAGTGCCAGATACGCCTGAGCGATGTGAACGTGTCGCGGCGCCACGCGGCGTTCATCCGGCTCGAGGAGGGTTGGGCGATCTCGGACCTGGACTCAACGAACGGAACTTACGTGAACGGACGCGACGTGGATCACGCCCGCCTGAGCGACGGAGACGTGGTGGAGATAGGCCTCACGAGGCTCATCTACCACGCGCCGAAGGGCTGACCGATGGTAGACGTCGCGCTGCTCTTCGGACGCATCGTGCTTCTCGCGCTGCTGTACCTCTTCCTGTTCGCGACCGTGAAGACAGGCATGGGCATGGTGGGCGGCAAGGCTCTTCGCAAGCGCTCGGAACTCGCCATCAGAGTGGTCACGGGCCCGAAGGAGGTCACCGGCATCTCCGTGCCGCTGTCCGGCCCCGTGGTCATCGGACGTTCACCAGACGCCGACCTCGTGATAGCCGACGACTTCGTCTCATCCACCCACGCCAAGATCGTCCCCTCGGACGACGGCTTCACCCTGGAGGATCTCGGCTCCACCAACGGAACACTCGTGAACGGACAGCCCGCCACGCGCCCCTTGCCGGTGAGTGCCGGTGACGTGATCGAACTCGGACAGAACCGCCTGGAGGTGGTGCGCCTGTGAGTCCGGGACGACGCAACGATTCCTTCGCGGGCGACAGCCACGTCGGACTGGTGCGTTCAGGCAATGAGGATGCCTTCCTGGTCGCACCCCCGCTGTTCGCTGTTGCCGACGGCCTGGGCGGACATCATGCGGGCGAGGTAGCCAGCTCGACAGCGATCGACACTCTGCTGGAGGCGGCGCCGCGAGCGGCTGATGCCAAGTCGCTCGGACGCGCGGTCCGGCGGGCGAACACCGCGGTCATCCAGGCCGCAGAATCCGGCCTGGGCCGCTCGGGAATGGGGACCACACTGACCGCCGCGATGGTGGATGGGACGCGCATAGCCGTCGCTCACGTGGGTGACAGCCGGGCGTATCTTCTGCACTTCGGCGAGCTGCAGCAGCTCACCCAGGACCACTCGATGGTTGCCGACCTGGTGCGTCAGGGGCAACTCACCGCCGAGGAGTCTCGCCACCACCCGAATCGCAGTGTGATAACCCGCGCACTCGGCTCGGATCCCAACATGCTGGTGGACACTTTCGAAATCGAGGCTGCCGATGGCGACCGGCTTCTGCTCGCCACAGACGGACTCACGAGCATGGTAGACGACGACCGGATAGAGCAGGCGCTCGGCTCGGAACCCACACCTCAAGCGGCAGTGGACGCGCTGGTCGACAGCGCGCTGACCGCAGGCGGTCACGACAACATCACCGTAGTCGTGGTCGACATCGGGAAGGCGTCGGCAGGCAACGGGCAGCGGATCGCTGCGGTCAAGCAGCCCGGGGCGAACCGAAGCGCTCTGTGGCTCCTCTGGGTGCTGGCGGCCATCGCGATAGTGGCCGGGGCAGTCTGGTCCGCCAACTCCTATGCCCGCACCCAGGCCTACCTCATCTCAGAGAACGGAATGGTCATGATCTATGAAGGCGTGCCAGGCGACTTCGCCGGCATCTCCATGAGCTGGCTTTCCGAGGAGACCACCCTATCCGCTTCGTCCCTCGATGTGGTCACAGCGAACCGGCTTGCCGCAGGCATCCGAGTGGATGGTCTCGAGCAGGCGCACGCCCTGCTTGAAGAGTACCGGGCTCGCACCACCGGCGAGCCCCCGTCCGCGCCGGCACCATAGAGTCACGGTGCGCAACCGCCGACACACCGAGCTGCTCCTCCTTCTCGCCGCTACCCCGGCGGTCTTGCTCATGTTCGCGCTGGTGCACGGCGCACAGGGCGGCACCCTGTCATGGTCGGATATCGCGGTGCCGACCGGGCTGTTCGCATGCTTCCTGGGAGCGCACGTGGGAACGCGGTTCCTCGCGCGGGGGGCGGACCCCTCGTTGCTGCCCATCGCATTCGTGCTTTCCGGCATCGGCCTGGCCACCGTCACCCGGCTGGACTCCGCACTCGGCACCAGCCAGGTGATGTGGACCTTCGGTGGTGTGGTAGCGCTAGTCGTCACACTGGCAGTCGTACCGTCTCTGGAGCGTCTGGCGCGCTACAAGTACACGATCGCGCTCGCAGGCATATCGCTGCTGGTACTGCCCGCACTCGTGGGCGTCGAGGTAAACGGCGCCAAGCTGTGGCTTCGCTTTGCAGGCCTGTCCTTCCAGCCCGCAGAGTTGGCCAAGATCCTGATAGTGGTGTTCCTGGCCGCGTATCTCGCGGAGAAGCGCGAGGTCCTCTCGGTAGCGACCACCCGCAAGCTTGGAGTCTGGCTGCCGCCGGCCAAGCACCTCGGACCGCTGCTGTTCATGTGGGTGATCAGCCTCGTCATCCTGGTGGCCGAGAAGGACCTCGGCTCCAGCCTGCTCTTCTTCGGAGTCTTCCTGGTGATGCTCTACGCGGCCACCGGCCGCCCGGGCTACGTGGCGGTGGGGCTGGGGCTTTTCGCAGTCGGCGCTGCGGGTGCCTACATGGCCTTCGGGCATGTCCAGCAGCGCGTCTCGATATGGCTCGATCCGTTCGCCGACGTGGCCGGCCGAGGTTACCAGCTGGCACAGTCGCTGTTCGCGCTCGCGGCGGGCCGCTTGATCGGTGTGGGGATCGGGAACGGCCTGCCCGGTCGGATACCTTTCGTCGAAACAGACTTCATCTTCACCGCTGTGGCCGAAGAGCTGGGCTTGCTCGGCGGCGCGGCGCTGATAATCGCCTACCTGGTGTTCTGCCTTCGCGGACTGGCCACCGCATCGCGAGCCCGCTCTGATGTGGCAGCACTCGCAGCAACCGGGCTGGTAGCCACCTTCGGCCTGCAGGCGTTCGTGATCATCGGCGGCGTGACTCGGCTGATACCACTCACGGGCATCACACTCCCGTTCGTCAGCTACGGGGGCAGCTCGATGCTCTCGAACTTCATCCTGCTCGGGCTGCTTCTTCGCGCCGGCGACGCGGGCACCGGCAGCCGGACGGAGATCGCCGTGGCCGGAGGCACCGGCTTGCTCGGACGGATCGCTCTCACCAGGCGCCTGGTCCGCGTAGCGGGCCTGATAGTGGCGCTCATGATGGCCCTAACCGTCAATCTCACCTACGTGCAGGCGATCGCCGCCGACTCTCTCACATCGAATCCCGCCAATACGCGAGGTCTGGCAGCGGAGATCCGGCAGGAACGAGGCGCCATCATCACGGCAGACGGCGTCGTGCTGGCCGAATCCGTGAGCAGCGGTGAAGTGTTCGCGCGAACGTACCTCGGGGGCTCTCTCGCCTCACACGTGGTCGGCTACTACAGCACGCGCTACGGGCGAGCCGGTGTGGAAGCGGTGGCCAACGAAGCGCTCGCCGGCAAGCGCGACTTCTCCACTATCGAGGACATGATCGAAGCCGCGGCAGGGATACCCGTCCCCGGCAACGACGTCAGGCTGACCATTGATTCACGGGTACAGATAGCTGCCGAGGCCGCGCTTGCCGACCGGCGAGGAGCTGTGGTGGTGCTGGATCCGAGGACCGGGGCGGTACTGGCCATGGCATCGAACCCCGCGTACGACCCCGGGACAGTCGACGACCAGTGGGAGACGCTGTCGTCGGACGAAAGCGGCGCCCCGCTGGTCAACCGGTCCGCGATGAGCCTCTACCCGCCTGGTTCGACCTACAAGGTAGTCACACTCGCCGCCGCGCTGGACAGCGGCGCGGCAACCCCGGATACGCGATACCCCGGCCCTGCGAGCATCGAGATCGGGGGCGCCCCCGTCACCAACTACGGGGACAGCTCGTACGGTGAGATCGACCTGCGCAAGGCCACCGCGAGCTCGGTGAACACCGTCTTCGGCCAACTCGCGCGAGACATCGGCGCGGAACAGCTCGTCGCAACCAGCGAGGCCTTCGGCATCAACGCCGAAGTGCCGTTCGACCTGACTAGCGCTGTCTCCCTGATGCCTGATCCCTCGGAGATGACCGAATGGGAGACCGCATGGGCGGGTGTCGGCCAACCCGTGGGAGAACATGACAGCCCGGCAGGTCCACAGGTCACGCCGCTTCAGATGGCACTCGTCGCAGCCGGCGTCGCAAACAACGGTGTAGTCATGAAGCCGTACGTCATCGATGCGGTGACCGACCGCAGCGGTCGGATCCTCTCCTCGACGACTCCCCGCTCCTGGAGGACGGCGATAGATGAATCGACCGCCGCTACGATGACGGACATCATGATCGGCGTGGTGGAGAACGGCTCCGGAGGAAGAGCGCAGATCTCCGGGGTCAGCGTCGCGGGCAAGACGGGGACCGCAGAGGCCGGCAAGTCCGTGGAAACGCACGCATGGTTCATCGCGTTCGCTCCGGCGGAGGAACCGCGGGTGGCCATGGCGATCGTCCTTGAGAACGCTGGTGTCGGTGGCACCGTGGCGGCACCGGCAGCCCGCGCGGTGCTGGAAGCAGCGCTTCAAGTGACACAGTGAGCAGGGCAACCGCACGCGCAAACGGCCTTGCGGTAGAATGTGTGAGCGCGAGAGCGCATCCTCGCAGGTAAGAAAGGGCAGGGCTCAGGTGGAAGATCTCGTATTCGGACGCAGATACCGCGCCACCGAGAAGATCGGCTCCGGCGGCATGGCTGACGTGTACAAGGCCGTCGATGAGGTGCTGGGCAGGACAGTGGCCATCAAGGTACTGCATCCCCGCTATGCATCCGACCCGAACTTCGTCGCTCGCTTCCGCCAGGAGGCACAGTCGGCAGCCAACCTGTCTCACCCCAACATCGTGAACATGTACGACTGGGGCCGCGAGGGCGAAACGTACTACATCGTCATGGAGTACGTGAACGGTACCGACCTCAAGACGCTCGTGACGCAGAACGGGCCACTCGATTCGATGAAGGCCGCCGAGTACGCGCAGCAGATATGCGCCGCACTGAGCGTCGCGCACGGCTACGACATCATCCACCGCGACATCAAGCCCCACAACATCGTCCTCGCCCCTGACGGCACCGTGAAGGTCATGGACTTCGGCATAGCACGCGCAGGTAACTCCACCATGACCCAAACCGGTTCCGTGCTGGGAACCGCACAGTACATCAGCCCGGAGCAAGCGCAGGGAAAGCCACTCGGAGCCGCTTCCGACCTCTACTCGCTCGGTGCCACACTCTACGAGCTCGTCACCGGCAAGCCTCCATTCGACGCAGACACACCGGTTGCCACCGCGCTCGCGCAGGTGAACGATGAGCCCGTGCCGCCGCGCCAGCTGCGGGGCTCGATACCGCCCGCGCTCGAAGCCGTGATCCTTCGCGCCATGCGCAAGGACCCTGCCGAGCGCTACGCTTCTGCAGCGGAGATGCGGGACGACCTCAAGAGGGTAGCGAACGGGCTGCCCGCCGTCGGTGGCGCGTATGGCACTCCGGCGATCGACGATCAGACCAGCGTGCTGCCCGCAGTAGAACGGACAGCCACGCCGGGAGCACCCACCGTCCCCCAGATCCGCCCCGTGCCCAAGCGCCGCACCAGCCCCTGGGTCTGGGCGGCCATCGTGGCGCTTCTGCTCGCCATAGGTGTCGGTGGCGCATGGGCCATGGGCGTCTTCGGCGGCGGAATGGTCGTGGTGCCCACACTGAGTGGCCTTACCGAGCAGCAGGCTCAGACCGCGCTCGAGTCCGCCGGTCTGGCGATCGGCGAGATAACCACCGAGAACAGCGACACGGTCCAACTCGGCCTCATCATCCGGCAAGACCCGGAGGCCGGGACCAAGGTGGAGGAAGGCGCGGCGGTGAACATCGTGGTCAGTGTGGGCATCGCGCAGGTGACGGTGCCCGACCTTGCCGAGATGCCCGAGGCCAGCGCTATCGAAGCGCTGCGCTCGGCGGACCTCGAATACGACAAGACCACCGACGAGTACAGTGCCGAGATCGCCAAGGGCCTGGTCATCCGCACCGAACCTGCGATCGGCACCGCTGTGTCGAAGGGCACTAGGATCGTCCTCTACGTCTCGGCCGGTGTGGAGCAGACGAAGGTTCCCGACGTTGTCGGCAAGACACTGGCCCAGGCCAAGTCGACACTGGAAGCTGCTGGACTGACGGTGACCACTACCGAGGCCTACAGCGAGACCGTTCCGAAGGGCAGCGTCATCTCGCAGAAACCAGACCCCAACGTGGTGCTCGAATCCGGAAGCACCGTCACCCTCGAGGTCTCTTTGGGTCCCGAAGTCATCTTGGTACCCGATGTCAGGACCAAGACAGAGGCCGATGCGCGCTCGACGCTGACAGCGGCCGGACTGGTGCCGAAGGTCGTCTACGTGGACGCTCCCGAAGCGGGCTTCGTCATCAACCAGTTCCCGATCCCCAGAGCCTCGGCCAAGCGCGGCGACCAGGTGGAGATGGAGGTCGGAAAAGAGGCGGGGCTGTAGCATTCCTGGGAGGACATGACACTTCGGGCCCGCCTCAATGGCGGGCCCGTTCATTTCCCCGTACGGGCCGCGTGCAACGAAGCGATTACCTCGTCGTCCCCGGTCTGACGGAAGTCCGCGTAGAACTGCCCGACCGCCGAGAACCCGTGCGGGACTTCTAGAGCCGTGAACTCGTCGGCCTCCTCGGCTATGCGTTGCGCCGCCTCCGGAGCTGCGACAGGCGTGGCCACTACGATGCGCCCCGCGCCGCGACGCCTCAGCGATTCGAGCGCGGCAAGCAGAGTCATGCCCGTGGCGATCCCGTCGTCGACGAGCACTACGGTGCGGCCGGCCACTGTTGCCGGAGGCGACCCTCCCCTGTAGGTGCGAAGCCTCCGGGCGATCTCCTCGCGACCGGCCTCGGCAGCGTGCTGCAAGTACTCTTCGCCCACAAGCCCGCGGCCGCCGCCGATGACTCGACCTTCCTCGTCAACGGCCGCAACAGCGTACTCGGGGTTCCCGGGTGCGCCTATCTTCCGCACGACCACCACGTCGAGTTCGAGCCCGAGCTCCCGGGCTACCTCTGCGGCGACAGTCACCCCTCCCCTGGGGACTCCCAGAACGAGCGCTCCTGCGTCCAGGCTCCCCTTCAGCGCCTCGGCAAGACGCCTCCCCGCCTCACGCCTGTTCTCGAACACGGAGACCACCTCCTCGAAGTATCATCCCCACAGGAGGTGCTACATGCTCGAAAACATCGGAGCTACATTGCAGCTCGCCAACGGCGTGCTCATGCCGCTACTGGGACTCGGCACATACAAGTCCACGGAAGGCGGCGACGTCGAGCGGGCAGTGACGTCCGCCCTGGAGGTCGGTTACCGGAGGATCGATACCGCGTCCTTCTACGGGAACGAGTCCGGCATAGGTTCTGCGATCACCGCGAGCGGGATCGACCGCAGTGACCTGTTCATCGCGTCAAAGGTGTGGAACGACGAGCAGGGCTACGAGAGCACTCTGGCCGCCTTCTCGCGGAGTCTCGACCGGCTGGGCACGGACTACCTCGACTTGTACCTGGTGCACTGGCCGCGCCGGGAGACACCCGACACCTGGAAGGCCATGGAGCGGCTGCTCGACGAGGGCCTGGTCAGAGCGATCGGCGTCTGCAATCACCTCGAACACCACCTAGAAGACCTGTTGCTGACTTCACGCGTCCCACCGATGGTGAATCAGTACGAGTTCCACCCCTGGCTTCAGCAGCGACCGCTACTCGGCTACTGCATGGAGAACCACATAGCCGTTGAGGCGTGGGCGCCCCTCATGAGGGGCCGAGTGACCGAGGTGCCGGAACTCGTCCTCATCGGCAGGAGACACGGCAAGAGCCCGGCGCAGATCGCATTGCGCTGGCTGCTTCAGCAAGGCGTGGCGACCATCCCGAAGTCTGTCCATCGCGACCGCATCGCCGAGAACGCCGACATCTTCGACTTCACACTCGACGACGGGGAGATGCGTTCGATCGGACTGCTGGACAGGGGCACGCGGCTGGGGCCCGAACCCGACCTGGGGGGCCAGCTGTAGGCCCGCCCCGACTCTGCTAGTCCGCCTTGGCAGCCCGGTAGAACACGAGGCTCGCCGCATCCGCCGAAAGCTCTTCAGCCTGTCCAAGATGGGAGGTCGTGTCGTCCCAGGCCTGCTGTATCTTCGTCCGCTCGGGAGCGGTGACACCCGGGTAGGCCGGGTCTGCGAGCACGTCTCCGATCGGCAGGACACGGTGCTCCTTGCCGGTGCTGTCGGTGTCGTCGACCCACACGGGGACGTACTCGACCGATACCAGCGAGGTCACGTTGCTCCTCAGACTCTTCTCGAACTCAAGCTCGAGCATCAGACCGGTATCCCGGTATCGCTCGCGCTGGTTGGAGACGAAGTTGCCAAGCGAGTGGATGATGAACGCCTTGCGCGGCGTTCCGTCCGGCCAGGTCGCGTCCACGATGGTCATCGGCTGGATGACGTGAGGGTGACTGCCCAGAACCACGTCGGCACCTGCCTTCACCATCGCCTGCTCGAGCGCGACCTGCGACGCTGACGGCTGTCGCTGGTACTCCACGCCGTTATGGATGCTCACGACCACCAGGTCCACACCGAGCTCGCGGGCTTCCTTGACGTCGGCCGCCATCTGCTTCTCGCTGATCGTGTTGACCATCCAGGACTTGCCCTGGGGGGCGGTGAAGCCGTTCATCCCGTACGTGTAAGCAAGTATCGCGATCTTCACTCCCCGGACCTCTGTCACCAGGATGCGCGAGGCCTCTTCTGAAGTGCGCGCGGTGCCGGTGTGAGCGATGCCGAGATCGTCGAACACATCAAGCGTGCGCTCGAGCCCCGCAGGACCGCGGTCAAGGCAGTGGTTATTGGCGTTAGTGAGTACATCGAATCCGGCTCCAACCAGCGCCTCGGCGAACTCGTCGGGGGCGTTGAAGGTCGGGTAGCCCGTGTACCCGCTGGCAGCCCCGGCAACCACCGTCTCGAAGTTGCCGATGGCGATGTCAGCCGCCGAGATGCGCTCGGCCACAGCGGCAAAACACCCGCTGAAGTCATAGCCGCTTGCCGTCTTGGCCGAGTCGAACTGCGGCGAGTGGGTCATGAGATCCCCGACCGCAACTATTGTGAACTTCTCAACCGGGTCGGGTGGGCGCGGGACGACGCGCTCGGCTGAGGCCAACGGCCACGTGACCGTGTCGGGAGCCGCCTCCGCATACTGCGGGAGCACTACCGGCCACCAAACCAGCCCAGCAACGGTCACGGCGCCCGTGAGGAACACGACCGCCAAGAACATCCCGATTGTCTTCAGAATTCGCAGGTGTGGTCACCGATCATGGCCGACGGGGACTTGCAGCTGACGCAGGCGCCTCCCTCCGGGTACGGAAGGGACGCGCACACGCAGAGTATAGACCTCCCGGCACGCCAGAAGACCGCCGTCCTACTCGGCTACGCCACTTTCGTGCCGGAGCTGCGCGCGCTTAATCTTGCCGCCGAGCGTCTTCGGCAGTTCGTCGACGAACTCCACTATCCTGGGGTACTTGTACGGTGCGGTCGTGCGCTTCACGTGATCTTGCAGTTCCTTTGCGAGCTCGTCCGAAGCCTTCCACCCCTTCGCGAGGACCACCGTCGCCTTCACGACAAGACCGCGCACGGGGTCGGGCGCGGCAGTCACGGCGCACTCGACGACAGCCGGATGCTCGATGAGCGCGCTCTCCACTTCGAACGGGCCTATGCGGTACCCGGAGCACTTGATCACGTCATCGTTCCGGCCGACGAAGAAGTAGTAGCCGTCCGAGTCTCGCCACGCGACATCCTTCGTGTTGTAGTGCTCCCCGCCTACTGCCTCAGCTGTCAGCGCATCGTCACGGTAGTATCCGACGAAAAGTCCCGGCGGCCACGCCTCCTCCAGGCCCGAGACGCAGATTTCTCCCTCTTCTCCGTCTTCGCACACCTTGCCGTCTTCGTTGATCAGCTTGATGTTGTACATGGGAGAAGGCTTGCCCATGGAGCCCGGCCTGGGCTCTATCCACGGGAAGGTGGCGACCAGCACGACGCTCTCGGTCTGGCCGAATCCCTCCCGGATCCTCTTGCCGGTAAGTTCCTCCCACTGCCTCGTAACCTCGGGGTTGAGAGGCTCGCCGGCGGTCGTCCATGTCTCGACGCTGGTCAGATCGTAAGAGGCCACGTCCTCCTGCAGCATGAAGCGGTACATCGTCGGCGGTGCACAGAACGTGCGCAAACGGTAGTCCTGTACCTTCTGCAACAACGTCGCAGGCACGAATTTCTTCATGTCGTAGCCGAAGATCGTTGCGCCGCAGATCCACTGGCCGTAGATCTTGCCCCAGCTGAACTTCGCCCAGCCCGAATCCGACACGCTCAGGTGCAGCGCGTCCTCTTTTGCCTGCTGCCAGTAACGAGCGGTGATGATATGTCCCAGCGGATACGTGAAATCGTGTCTCACCATCTTCGCCAGGCCGGTGGTGCCGGAGGTGAAGTAGATGGCCATGGTGTCTCCGTTGGCCGTAGCCGCTTCACCCGTGGGACGAGCCCACGTGTCAGTATGCCCGCCTATCAACTCATCGAAGTTGAACCATCCGTCACGCTCCCCCGCCACGATGATGCGCTGGGTGATGGTGGGCGCCTCGGCAACAGCCTGCTCGACCTGGGTGACGACGTACTCGTCGTCGACACAGATCATCATCTTCACTCCGGCGCTCTGGGCCCGGTACACCAGGTCCTTCTTCGTCAACTGCACGGAACCGGGTATCAGGATCGCGCCGATCTTGTGGAGCGCCACGGCCGCAACCCAGTACTCCCAACGACGCCGCAGGATGAGCATGACAACGTCGCCCTTGCCAACTCCGAGACCGGCCAGCGCGTTCGCCGTGCGGTTGGACAGACTGGAGAGCTCGGCGAAGGTGAACGTGCGTTCCACACCGTCATCATCGCACCAGACAAGCGCCTTCTTGCCCGGCTCCACCCTCGCCCACTCATCCACTACGTCGTAGCCGAAGTTGAAGCCTTCGGACGGAACGATACGGAAGTTCTCCGCGAAGTCCTCGTAGGATTCAAACTCGATACGTGGGCAGTACTTCTTAAGTATGTGGTCCATATACAAGTGTCCTATTCGGCTATGACGGTCACGAACTGTGCCGGCACGTCGCTGCCACAACGCTGACCGTGAGGATGTGCCGGATTGAAGTAGATGCTGTCGCCGGGCTCCAGCGGTATCTCCTTGCCGTCGTACGTGACGACAACGGTGCCCGAAAGCACGAGGTTGAACTCCTGCCCTGTATGAGTGACGAGTTCTGCGGGCTCGTCTGAAGGATCGAGCGTAACGAGAAGAGGCTGCATGATCTTGTGGGTGAAACCCCATGCGAGGTCCTGGTAGTAGTAGCCGGGATAGCGGTCTACGATGCGCCCCGCTCCGGCCTTCACGACCTGGTAGGTGTCCAGCTTGGCGGCGGTACCGGTGAGTATCTCTGTCAAGTCCACGCCGAACCTGCTCGCGATGTGGAAGATGGCCGAGATCGGTACGTCTGCTCCGGTCTCTTCGTACGAAGTGTAAGTATCGACCGTCACACCGAGCTCGGCGGCGAGCTCTTCGCGCGTGATGTCACAGGCCTCGCGCAGTCCCTTGATACGCATGCCGATCTGCTTGAACTCGGTCGTCATGACCCCTCCTTGTTCAGTGCTGCAGTACGCTGACGGCCCCGACACGACGCTGCTACGCGGTATCCGTGTCCTCGTAGGACATGCCGATGGCTAGCGCCTTGCGATTCGGCTCCAGCTGCGCCTGTCGCTTGGGCGGCACGCTCTTCACGATCGCCTCGTCCAGAGTCTCTGGACGGCAGAAGCCGATCTGACGGAGCATCTTGCCCACCAGGATCACGTTGGCGAGGCCCTTCAGCCCGGCCTCTTCGGCCA
>JAFGNP010000088.1 GCA_016926975.1 Coriobacteriia bacterium
CTGAGCCTCACCAGCTCTCCCTCCCGCCTCTCACCGATCTCTCCGACCACGCAGACTCCTGCGGTACCCATCCCGCTGGTTCGACCGAAGCCGTCGTCGACCGTCATCCACGAACAATCGGCGGCCACGCCCGTGACCCGTCCGGTGATCCTCACATCGAGGCCGATGTTGTTCAGGCCGGTGCTCTCCGTGCATCCGATCTGAAGGCCGCTCGGCGCTCCACCTCCCACTGAGCGAGTTGTCATCCCCAGCGGACTCGGAGCCGTGGCGGGAGTCTGGCTGATGATCTGGAGCAGGTTGATGACCCTCTCGCCTTCCGGGCTCATGGCAAGCGTGCCATAGAGGCTGATGTCCCGATTCCTGTAGCCTCCCAATCCGCAGACTGCGATCCCGGATGACCGATCAGCCGTCTCGACATTGAACCGGTCGGAATGCTCGCGCGTGACAATCACGCCCGAGAGCAGAATGTCGGTCCCATTCGCGAGCGATTTCGCGCTGACGGACGATGCTGCCGTAGCATTCGTGCACCAGACCATGTCGTCGATGTTGAAGCTGTAGACGGCGGCCGGATCGTTGTCGGAGAACAACTGGGCCTCAGTGAACGGCTCTTCGGACACTATGCCGAGGAAGTAGACTTCGTCACCGGGGCCGAGCGAACTGAGCGGCTCCGTCGCGCTGAACACCTCGGCGGGCACTGGAAGGCAGGCGCGCATTCGCCAGAATGGGATCGCCGGACTGCCGGTCGGGCTGGGATTGCCGATCAGGTAGAGGCCGAATGCGTAGATCGGGCGGGCGAAGGTGAAGGTGACCTTGTCGCTGTTCCCCGCGAGAAACTGGTTGTCCCCTGCCGCGCCGAGTGAGTTCGGGCTGCTGTGTGGCGCATATGTGTTCGAGGCGATCGGGATCAGGCGCTCGAGGCTGGCTCCGTCCGATAGAAGTCCCTCCGCGCCGATCTCAGTGACTCCTCTGACCGAGGCATTCGCTCCGGACGCGAGGTCGTCGAAGTTGATGGTGTAGCGGACGTTGAACGCCGAGGTGTCTTCCCAGAACTCGCCGAAACCCGTGTATCCACGCTGCCCATATGCCGAGCGAAGCAGGCAAGTGAGCAGTATCAAGGCTATGAGCGCTGATTTGCGTTCCATGCAGTCCCTCCTCGGGTCAGTTCACCAGGTACACATAGCTGGCATTATAGATTACGACGGTGGATCCGGTGCCGTTGTAGATCTCAACTTGGCAGGTATCGCCATAGACCGGGCACGTGATCGGCAGGGTGGGGCCTGCGCCTGTTTGCCCCCAATCGAGTTGCTTGGCGCACAGGAACGAGCCCAATGGCGTGCGGAATCTGATATAGACCATGAGATTGACGGCACTGCTGGTAGACCACAGCATGAATCTCAACTCGTCGTAGCCGGCGCAGCTAAACGATGGTGACACTGTGTTGGAGCTGTTCGGAATCGTCTGATTCGTGGCCCACAACTGAACAGTGTTGTGCTTCGTGGGGGTGTCTACGGCATTGGTTGTCGCGTCTATCTTCACGGTCGGAGAGTTCGACACGCTGACGCTGGGCGTGTTCGAGATACTCACGCTCGGCGCGTTGGCGATGCTTACACTCGGAGTGCCGGTGATCCCGACGTTCCACGCACCCGATTGGGTTACGGCGTGCGTGTTCACGCTCACCGTCGGCATACTGGAGACGCCGACGCTCCACGTACCGCTTTGAGCTGCCTTGACGGTGTTGGTGGTCGCGTCGATCTTGACGGTCGGGCTGTTGGCGACGTTGAAGTTGGGTGTTCCCAGGATGTTCATATACCACGGATCGGCCTGAACAGCCTTGACTGTGCTGTTGTTGGGGTCAATGCCTACCATCGGCGTGTTCAGGACCTCGACCGGCGTCGTTCGGGCCACGGCCCACACCGGCAGGCACGCGGCGATCAGGCAGGCAATCAGCAATGGAAGATGTCGGTTCATCTGTATTTCCCTCTCTCTCGCGGCATCAAGCCGTCAGTTGACCATGTAGACCCAGGATTCACTGTATATGGTTGCAGTGGCCCCAACGTTGTTCACGATTCTCACCCGGCACGACGCGTTGTAGACCGGTACGCAGAAGGCCGTGTAGTGGTTGTTCAGCGACTGTGTGTAGACGCTGGACCAATAGGTAGCGCCGAGGGGGGACTGGAACTCCACTGACGCGTAGATAGTGGACGCGGCGTAGTTCGTACTGATTGCGAAGCGGACTTCCTTGTATCCGGAGCAGTTGAAGGCTGAGGATATGGCCTGTGAGCCTGTGGGTATCACCTGGTTGCTGCCGAAGAGCAGCATGGCATAGCCCCTGGTGGGGGTGTCAACCGCATTAGCCGCCGAGTCGATTCTGACCGTAGGCGAGTTTGACACGGTGACGCTGGGCGTGTTGGAGACGCTTACGCCGGGTGTGCCGTTAATCCCTACGTTCCACGTGCCGGACTGAGTCACGGCGTGCGTGTTGACGTTCACCGTCGGCATGCTCGAGACGCCGACGTTCCACGTCCCGCTCTGGGCGACGGAGGGTGTGCCGGTGATACCCACATTCCAGGCCCCGCTCTGCGTCGCCTTGACGGTGTTGGTGGTCGCGTCGATCTTAACCGTGTTGGTCGTGCCGTCGATCTTGACGGTCGGGCTGTTAGCGACATTGAAGTTGGGCGTTCCCAGGATGTTCATGTACCAGGGCTCGGCCTGAACAGCCTTGACCGTGCAGTTGTCGGGGTCGATTCCCACGAACGGCGTGTTCAGGATCTCGACCGGCGTCGTTCGGGCCACGGCCCACAACGGCGTCGCCCCGATCGCGGACAGAATCGTGGCGCAAGCGATAAGGCATATGTAGCGTCTGATGTTACGCATGTTCGTCTCCTGACGTGTGACGTTAGGCGCAAGGATATCTGCAAACTCAGCGGTGCAAGAAACATGCCAAGCATGCGAACGGCTGACGAAACCGGTATTCTCACCGGGACAGGAAACTGCACGCGCGGTGTCCAACGGTAGCATGACATCTCAACCAAGGAGACATCACTGTGGGCAATCTGAGAGCAGGTATCGCAAGAGCAGTCACCACCCCGCCGGAGGGCATCGACCTGTGCGGATATGCGGGCCGAATTCCCGGCAACGTCGGCGTGCACGACGATCTCCAGGCGAAGGCGATCGTCCTCGAAGACGGCAAGACCAGGGCCGCGATCGTCACGATCGATCTCGTCGGCCTCAACGACCAGCAGGTCGCATGGATTCGGCAGGAAGCGTCCGACAAGACCGGCATCCCGGAGGAGAACATCCTCATCGGCGCATCGCACACTCACGCAGGGCCTGCATCCCAGACGATCCGAGCGTGTGGAGACGCGGTCGAAGGCTACGTCGGCAGCCTGCTCAGGTGGATCGTCGAGGTCATCGACGCCGCGTCGGAGAACCTCCGGCCGGTGAGGTTCGGATTCGGCTCGGGGCAGTCCACCATGGCGATCAACCGGCGTCAGACCCGGGGATCGGATATCGATCTCGGCGAGAACCCCGAGGGCGCCGTGGACAACGAGGTCGGCGTCTGGCACTTCACCGACGAGAGCGGCAAGCCATTCGCCACGATCTTCAACTACGCCTGCCATGCCGTCGTCATGGGCGGCGACAACCGGCTCGTCTCGGCGGACTGGCCCGGCGTGACTCAACGGATGATCGAAACCCAGGTCGGTGGCCAGGCGATGTTCCTCCAGGGCTGCTGCGGAAACACCAACCCTCGGTATCGGGGCACCTTCGAGGAGGTCGAGCGGGCGGGGGGCGAGGTCGCTGATGCGGTCATCGGCGCGATTCCGGGCATCAAGCTGATGGACGACGCCGAGATCAGCATTGCGTCCGAAACCGTCGCCCTCCCACTCGAGCCGCCGATGAGCCTGGAGGATGCCGAGAAGACGATGCGCGATGCCGATGAGAAGCTGGCGCAGGACATCCCGCTCTGGGAACAGCATATCCAGCAGGCCTATCACGATTGGGCCGAGATCATCATCGCGCGCGACGGCAAGGGCGAGGCGAGCGTTCCGTTCGAGATTCAGCGGTTCACCCTCGACGGCGCGCATCTCGTGGGCCTTCCCGGCGAGGTCTTCGTCGATTACGCACTCGCACTGAAGAAGATGCGCCCGAATGTGATCGTCTCCGGCTACACGAACGGCAACGTCGGCTACGTCCCGGCGAAGTATGCCTTCGCGGAGGGCGGCTACGAGGTCGATCTGGCGTACAAGCTCTACGCCGAGCAAATGTTCAAGCCCGAGATCGAGGACGTGATCCTCTCGTCCGCCAGGCGGTTGTTGGAGTGATGGAGTAATGGAATACCGGAGTACTGGAAAACCCAATACTCCATTACTCCAACACTCCATTCTCCCCCTATGGTATAATGACCGCCGTGAAGTTCGCTATCTGCAACGAGACATTCCAGGGCTGGGAGATCGAGGACATCTTCCGAACCGCGAAGGAGATCGGCTATGACGGAGTGGAGATCGCTCCGTTCACTCTCGCCGACTCGGTCGAGGAGGTCACTCCTGCCCGCCGCAGGGAGATCGTGCGGTCGGCTGCGGACAACGGGATCGAGATCGCCGGCCTCCACTGGCTGCTCGTGAAGCCGGAGGGGCTCTACATCAATCATCCCGACCCGGCGATCCGGGCCCGCACGAGGGACTACCTCGACGCGCTAATCCGGTTCTGCGGCGATCTCGGCGCTCAGGTGCTGGTCTTTGGATCCCCGAAGCAGAGAAGCGTGCATCCGGACCTGACATACGATCAGGCATGGGATTACGCGTGCGAGACTTTCGCTCACTGTGCGGAGACCGCCGAGGGAGTCGGCGCGTATCTCTGCATCGAGCCGCTGGCAAGGCGTGAGACCGATTTCGTGAACACGATCACCGATGCCCTTCGCATGGTCCGAGAAGTCGGCAAGCCGCACTTCAGGACGATGATCGACATCAAGGCGATCAGCGACGACGGCCGCCCGCTCCC
>JAFGNP010000089.1 GCA_016926975.1 Coriobacteriia bacterium
ACGAAGGCGACTGCATCGAGACGGTCCTACCGACCGACATCGTGGAGCCTGTTGTCCAGGAGACGCGCACCATCGAGGTAGCACCAAGGGTGATAGGCGCCGGCTCCGTCGAGAAGGTCGTATCCGCGGGCAGCACCGGGTTCGCCATTGTCAGAGTGGGATCCGTGTCTGGCGATGTCGTGGCGACCGAGACGGTCGTACCGGCGACGCCGGCTGTGGTGAGGATGGTGCCTGCGCCCGGGACGAACCTGGTGGCGCTGACCTTTGATGACGATCCCTGGCCCGGTCAGACTGAGAGGGTGCTCGCGATCCTCGAGCAGCGCAATGTGCCGGCGACCTTCTTCATGCTCGGGATGCGTGTCGAACGCGCTCCGGATCTCGCGGCGGCCGTGGCGAACAGCGGGCACCTTATCGGCAATCACACCTACTGGCACGTCAACCTCTCCACGGTTCAGCCGGACGTGGCTAGGTGGGAGATAGAGGGCACCAACCAGATGATCCAGACGACGACCGGGATGCGTCCTTCCTGGCTGAGGGCACCGGGCGGGCAGCTGGGAGGGGCGGCTCAGGCGTACATCGCCCAGGCAGGCATGCGGCATGCTCTGTGGACTGTCGATCCTCAAGACTGGCGTGCAGGTACTCCGTCGGAGGAGATCGCGTGGCGGGTCATCAGTGCTGTCAATCCCGGTGCGGTCGTGGTGCTTCACGATGGCGGTGGAGACCGGAATGCGACTATCGCGGCGCTACCCATCATCATCGATGAGTTGCGTGCGCGCGGCTACGAGTTCGTCACGCTCGACGAGCTTCCCGAAGTCAGGTCCGGCTGGTAGTCACGGCAGCGTATAGTGCGCGTTGGCGTGACCACCACGTCTACCTGCCTGTCGCGCTCATCGTGTGGGACTGAGTCAAAGATCTGCTCGTCATAGGCGATGCCCACGATGGGCGGCAGCCATTCTTCCTCTCCCAGCATAGAGTCGTAGAAGCCTCCGCCAAAGCCCAGACGATTCCCGCAGGGATCGAACGCCACTCCCGGGGCGATGATGACGGACAGTGCGGAGACGGTCGCCACCGGCGCAGCCTCGCACGGCTCCAGTAGATCGAAGGGTCCCATGACGAGCGAGTCGGGCGTGTCTACCCAGTGGATCGTCAGTGTTCGCAGCCCCGCGACACGCGGGTAGGCTATCCGCACGCCCAGCTCTCGCAGGGCGAACGCCAAGACGCCGGGGTCGGCCTCTTCCTCGCATGCGCCGTAGAGCATGACCGCCGAGGCGCCTTCGAGCTCCGGCAGACCGAGCACGCGCTCGGCGATGGCATAGGCCGCCGCATTGCGCATCTCCGGTTGGACCGAGCGTCTGGCCGCGCGCGCCTTCAGGCGGAGTGCTGACTTGGCGCGGTCGATCTCCTCTTGTTGGGCGACGGAGTTGAAGTCCATGAGAACAGGATACTATCCGTGTCACCCCATGCCGAGGACGGTCATCCCGAGGAGAGCGACGGTCAGCGATATCACGACGACGATCGTTGTCCAGGACAGGATGTTGTTGAGGTGGCCGTTAACGTGGCGGCCCATGATCTTGCGGTCGTTGATGATGACCATCATGAATACGAGCAGGAACGGCAGCAGGATGCCGTTGACCACCTGAGACACCAGCATGATCGCGATCAGGTCCATGCCCGGGATCATGATGACCGCAGCAGCTGCCAGGATCACGAAGGTGTACAGCCCGTTGAACAGAGGCGCCTCGGCCCAACTGCGGTCCAGTCCCGACTCCCATCCGAACGCTTCGCAGATGGCATACGAGGCCGTGAGTGGCAACACCGCCGCAGCCAGCACTGACGCTGACAACAGGCCGATGGAGAACAGGACCTCCGCGTAGGGCCCTGCCAGCGGCGCCAGAGCTCGCGCCGCATCTCCTGCGCCCGTGATGGTTATTCCCTCCGGATGCAGGACCGTGGCCGTGGTGATGATGATGAAGCAGGCGATGAGGTTCGCCGCGAGAGCTCCGACGATGACGTCCCACCGGGCCAGTGACCACTCCTTGGCGGTCGTTCCCTTGTCCACGATGTTGCTCTGAAGGAGGAACTGCATCCACGGGGCGATGGTAGTGCCGGTGAGGCCGATGGCGAGTGCGATGAAGGCGCGGTCGGGGATGACGGTCGGTACCACGAACCCTCGGCCGACCTCGGCCCAATCGGGTCCGGCAACGAATGCGGCGATGATGTAGGCGATAAACACCGAGGAGAGGGCGAGGAGCACCTTCTCGACGTTGCGGTAGCTGCCCCGTACCACCAGCAGCCACACTACCACGGCGGCGATAGGCACCGAGATGTACCGGGAGACGCCGAAGATCTCCATCGCTGCGGCGATACCAGCGAACTCGGCCACTGTGGTCGCAGCGTTGCTGGTGAGCAGCATCATCATTGCTGCGAAGGTGGGGCGCACGCCGAATCGCTCGCGGATCAGTGCCGAGAACCCCTTGCCGGTGACGGCGCCCATGCGCCCCGCCATCTCCTGAATGATGATGAAACTGGGTGTCATCGCGAGCATCATCCAGAGCATCGTGTAACCGTACTTCGCGCCGGCTACCGAGTAGGTGGAGATGCCTCCTGAGTCGTTGCCGGCCGAGGCGGCGATTATCCCCGGCCCGATCACGGCCAGAAACGCGAAGATGGGCATCCGCCGCTTCGTGTCAGTGGAGGCGGGCACGGGCTAGTACCCCGATGCCAGGAGTGTTCCTGTCCAGTAGGAGAGGGCGAGGTACACCGCAGCGCCAACAAGCATGGACGCCACCGAGAGCGCGGTGCCGGACACGCGCTTGCCTGTACTGCTGCGGCGTAGGGCGAACTCGGCGAGCGCGCTTCCGGTGAGCACTGTGAGGAGAACGGAGGCGCCGGTCACGGCACCGAACTGCCACGCGCCGAAGGGCGTTGCGCCACCGGCGAAACCGCCCTGTCCGACGTACACGAAGCCGAAAGCCAGCAGGCCTCCGCCTGCCCCGATGATGATGCCGAGAGCCGATTCTCGAAGCAGGCGCTGTCCGGGACCGGGACGCTCGTCAGTCTCACTGCCGCCGATGAGTTCGGCGACCGCTCGCGAAGAGACCTCCTCGGCCACGCGGAGAATGACAGGCAGCAGCACCGCGGCCCAGCCGAGCAGGCTGAGTCCGATGCCGATAGCAGCGACTTCCTGTCGGGTCATCCCCTCGGGCGGGGATGCGGATGCGAGCTGGCTGAACCTGGTCGATGCAGCCAGGGCGCCCAGCAGCGCGACCGCCCATATGATTGCCCAGGAACTGCGTCGCAGGAGGAGCCACCACGAACCCGTGAAGTGTTGCGGTTCGCGCGCCGAACCTGTGGCGATGGTGAGATCTTCGGCAGACTCCTCTTCCATGACTTCGAGGGCGTCGTCGACGGTGACGATGCCGAGGAGTCTCCCGGTCTCGTCCACGACGGGCAGGGCGAGCAGGTCGTACTTGCTCATCGTGTCGGCCACGATCTCCTGATCGTCGTCCGGGCCCACCGAGATGACCTCATGTTCGACGAGCTCGGCGACCGCCGTGGTCGGATCCGACATGACGAGATCGCGCAGGGAGACCACACCGTCGAGTTGGCGGTCGCCTTCGACGACGTAGATGTAGTAGATACTCTCGTGTTCGGCGGCGCCGGTGCGCAGGTAGTCAATGACCTGTTGCACGGTCATGTCCTCCGTGACCGTGGTGACCTCGGGTGTCATGATCCCGCCAGCGGTCTTCTCCCGGTAGCCGAGCAGAGAGCGGATCTTTCGGGCTTCGTTCACGCCCATCAGGCGCAACAGGGTCTCGGCCTTGTCGTACGAGAGGTCCCCGATGATGTCGGCGGCGTCGTCCGGGTCCATCTCCTCGAGGATGTCCGATGCGCGCTGGTCGCCGAGGTCGTCGATGAGATCGGCCTGCAGCTCATCCTCGAGTTCGGCGACTGCAAGGGCAGCCTGCGCGTTGTCGAGGTGCTCGAAGACGCGCGCGCGCTGGGTCGGGCTGAGTTGCTCGAGGACGTCGGCAACGTCTGCGGGATGGAGTTCGTGGAGGCGCTTGTGCGTGACCGAGAGCCTTACGTGGGAGAGGTCTCGGTCGAGCAGGTCCATGTAGTTCCACGCGATGAGGTTCTCGGAGAGCTCGCGCCCTATGAGTCTGGCTGCGGCTGCCGCGGCACGTTCGACAACGGGGTGAAGACCTCGCAGAATGCCGCGGGCGCCGACTTCGGCTCCAAGAAGGCGCAGCTGGTTCTTCGACTCGGACAGCTTGAGGTCGTTCACTCGAACGACCTTCATGCCCTGGGTGTCCACGATCTGCTTGTTCAGCAGGTCGCGCGCGAGCAGCACCTCGTCAGGCTGCAGGTAGCTGAAGCGGAGCGCATCGCGTTCTGCGCTCAACGTGACGCGGTCCTCGTCGAGGGAAGCGACGAACTTGCGCCACGACAGCATGAACGGTGTCTTGGTCGGGCCGAGGAAGGCGAGTGAGGTTATGCGAGGGAACACCTCGCCGGTAGCGATCGCGATGTCGCTGATCTCGCCTATGACCTCGCCGGTGGCGTCTACAACCGGCTTGCCCAGCATCTGGGTGAGATAGAACATATTGCTCCCTCCCTGTCGGCACGTCAGCGCCTACAGGTCGATCGTGGCTGGGGTCCCGGCCCCGCTACGATCGCAGGAGCCGGGACCTAGGGACTTGATGGAGTCACCTAGAGTCCGTTTCTCTCGGCAGTAGAACCCGACAACGAAAAGGCCCCACATCGCTTGTGACGGGGGACCTTGCTCTCGGCATGCGCCGCGCACGGAGCGGCATGACTTCACCGCACCGTTGCTCCGTCCCTCGTCTGAGGATTTGGCACTGTCCGACGTAGGGCGCACGATTTCTCGTGCGGTGGCTCAAAGCCACCTTTGCAGTCCCAGCCACCTTATCCTTCGCCTTAAGCCGGCGAGGGTTGTTCTACCCATTGGCGTCTCTCGACATTTCCGGGCAGTGGCCTGTGTTCGAACAGGAGCCGCACCATAACGGATGGAGCGTTAATATCGCTGTCAATACGCCGGGCTGCGGCGCATATGCATTGTAGGCTTGAGGAGTAGCAGCGGCAAGGGCTTGGGTGCGAGAGGCTGAGCCTGTTCTGCCGACCGACAGTCTACGCGCCTGTCGCAGCCAGCCAGGTTCGCGCGAACTGGGCCCACCCCTCGCCTCGCTCGGCCTGCGTTCGCCACACGTTGTCGCGAGGTGTCGCCGCGAGTCCGGCTGTGACGCCGTTGCTTCCGAAAGCGTTCGCTACAAGTGCCATCACGCCTACCGCGTCTGCCATCTGCAGGTCGGTTGCCGAATCGCCTATGGCCGCCGCTTGTTCGCGGGCGAGGCCGCGCCAGGCTAGATCCAACTCGATGGCGCGTGCTTTGGAGACACCCTTCGGCACGACGTGGTAAGCGTGGGGTGGCATGTCGCGGCAGGTGAGTGTGCCGTAGCTTCGCAGCATGCCGTTGTCGACGAGGTCGAGGGGCAGCGGGAGCTCGTCCAGCACGGCCTGTCCTTCGGCGACGTCCAGACAGCCCCTCAGCAGCAACGATACTTCGCGGTCAAACTGCCAGGGAGCATAGTGCTCGATTCGGCCCGGCAAGGCTTCCATCAGCGTCTCCGCGGCGCGGACCGCGTTGATGGCCTCGAAGGGAGTGGTGTCCTCGGCCAGCGTGTCGGCCGGCCAGGTGCCGTGATCGATGCGCTCCTCGAATTCGAGGCCGGTGCCGTGGACTATGATCCCGCCAGCCTCGGCGATGTAGCCGTCCCAGCCGAGGAGTTGAGTGAGTTCGCGCAGCTGCAGACGACCGCGACCTGAGATGGGCACGACCGCGAGACCTGCACGGTTGAGAGCCACGATCTGCTCGGCGACCACGAGGCTCGGCAGGGCCCCGGCATCCGCGAGGACGCTGCCTCCTTTTGCGACGAGCGTGCCGTCGAGGTCGGTGTACAGCACGCGGACGCTTTGGAGAGCGTCGAGCGCACGTTCGTCGGCGGTGAGAAGTGGTACGTCTGGTGGCATGTGTGGATTCCTCCGGCAGGTTGAGGCTATTGTAGGGGATGCGGGTATCGCTGGCGCAGGTCGCCCTATTTCCTGGAGGAGAAGCCCTCGAGGTGGGGCGTGGGAGGGAGCACTCCCGCTACGGCCATCCGGGAGGGGATAACATGTCGATCGGTAAGTTGGCGGGGCTGTACGCGATCTGTGCGGTGGTGTTCTTCGCGTTCGATTTTGTGTGGCTCTCAACTGCCACCCCGCGGCTCTACAAGCCTTACCTCGGCTCCCTGCTGTCAAGTTCGCCGAAGCTTGCCGTGGCGGCCGGGTTCTACCTCCTGTACGTGGTAGGTGTGCTGGCGCTTGCGGTTCTGCCCGGGATTCGCGAGGGCGCGCTTGCGGGTGCGCTGTGGCGTGGCGCGCTACTGGGGCTGCTCGCTTACGGCACGTACGACTTGACCAACCTTGCGACGATAGAGGGCTGGGCCTGGCAGGTCTCGGCGATCGATCTGCTCTGGGGAACGATCGTGACCGGTGCGGTCTCCGCTGTCGGCTTCTTCGTGGGGCGCTGGCTGCAAATCGGCCTCTAGGAGGTACCAGGGTCTGGCGCCAGCTGCCGGTATGCGGTCGACAGAATATGACCGCCGATGGTAGAGGCTATACTGTCCACGTCCCGTGTGGGTTTTCATGGTAGGAGGCTCGGCCCAGTGAGCGACAAGATGCAGCTTCCGTTTCCGCACTACCGTTGTGCCGAGTGCGGTACGGACCTACCGCTGACCGAGGCGCGGCTGACGATAACGTGTGAGTCTCATCAGCCCGGCCGTGCAGATGTTGCCGTGGATGTGCGGCCTGCGAACCCGGGCGACCGGCATGACATAGAGGACATATGCGATCAGGCACTCGGGGAAACAGAGGTCGACGTGTTCGGCAGGTCGTTCGACGTCCTGCGCCAGGAGAACCTGGTGGCGGTATCGGAAGGGCGCTTCGCGGGCGTCATCTCACTCGCTGTGGACGGCGGTGACCTCGCCGTCATACTCCTGAGCGTCTTCCCGGGATTCCAGGGTCATGGAGTGGGTCGGGCTCTTGTGGCGGCAGCAGTGGCTGTTGCGGAGGAGCGCGGCCTGCCCGCAGTGAAGGTGGCCATCACTAACGACGATGTGCCGTCGTTCTCCTTCTTCCAGCGGCACGGATTCGTCATCGAGACGATCGAGAAGGGGCTGCTCGCAGACAGGTACGGCTCAGCCGAGCCCGGCTTCTCCGGGATACCGGTGCGCGACGAGATCCGTTTGCGGCGTTCGGTGTGTCGAGCCTGAGTGGCGGCGCGTGCTACTCGGCGAGCATTCTCTCCACGTGCGTGCGTAGATCGCCCGGTGAGAACGGCTTCGTGAGGTAGTCGTTGCAGCCCAGAGACGCACCGTGCTCCAGGTCGACCTTCTGCGCCGCGGTGGTGAGCATCATGACCGGGACGCTAGCCGTTTCTGGCCGATGCCGGAGGAAGTGGAGCACTTCCCAACCGTCAAGCTTCGGCATCGTGACGTCGAGCAGTACTAGGTCGGGCGTGCGCTCGAAAGCGAGTTCTACAGCCTGTTCGCCGTCGACAGCCTCGACGAGCTCGTGGCCGAGAGAGCGCAGTGCGGCTTTCACCAGCATGCGGATCTGCGCGTTGTCGTCGGCCGTCAGAATCAGTCTTTGCGTGTCCATCGTTGCCCCCTGCTCGTGACTATACGCTTCTAGTCGCGATCCCGGTGCATTATCTCGACGATCTTGTTGAGTTTGGCTTCCCGCGCCTTACGTTCGCGCTCGAACTCGGCGCGCTTGGCCGGATCGAGCATCGCATCGATGTGATCTGCGACTTCGGACGGTTTGAACGGCTTGGGCAGGTAGTCGCTGAAGGGGTCGGCGGCGATCTCCCGATGCTGCTCTTCGAAGGTGCCCGCCGCAGATAGGAAGAGGATCGGGAGCTCCCTGGTCTCTTCCTTCTGGCGTAGTTTGTCGTGCACCTGGTGTCCGGTCATCTCGGGCATCATGACGTCCAGAACGAGGAGGTCAGGCTTCTCCGCCGCGACGATGCCGAGGGCCTGGAGCCCGTCCTCGGCCTCGAGGACTTCGAAGCCGCGACCCGTAAGAGCGACGTTGAGCAGTCTGCGGATCGACGGCTCATCGTCGACAACGAGGATCTTCTTCATAAAGTGAATCCCTTCCGCCTAGGGGTCGACTATCTCGCCGACCCTTTGCACCAGATCCTTAGGTGTGAATGGCTTGCAGATGTACTCCAGCGCCCCACGCGCCAGTCCTTCTTCCACCTCCGTGCGCTGACTCTTGGCCGAGAGCATGATTATAGGTATGTGTTCCGTCGTAGGCTCGGCCTTCAGCTTGTTCAATACGTCATACCCTGTCATGACTGGCATCATCACGTCCAGAAGAATCAAGTCCGGCAAGTTCTTCAGTGCGAGGTCGTACGCTTCGCCACCGTCGATCGCCTCGATCACTTCATACCCCCTGTTGCCGAGGCTGAAAGACACCAGCCTCCTGATGTGAGGCTCGTCGTCTGCGATGAGGATCCTGCTCACGATTGTTCGCTCTCGGACATCACCGATTCGACGTGTGTTACCAGTTCCTCCGCGTCGAAGGGCTTCCCTACGAGTTGAGATGCCAGGCTCAGGATGTTGGCGCGCTCCTGGTCTATCTGGTAAGCGGACATGATCACGACAGGGATGTCGGCCGTCTTCGGATCAGCTTTCAGTGCTTCCAGTACATCGTAGCCGTCCATGACGGGCATGCGCAGATCCAGGAGAATCGCATCGGGCCGCGTGCGTTCTATGGCAGCCATTGCCTCTCGGCCATCATATGCAGCCATCACGGCGTAGCCGCGCTTCTTGAGAGTGCGCGACAGCAGATCGACGATGTTCTTGTCGTCGTCGGTTACGAGAACCACCGGAGAATCCAACGAGCCCACCAGGCTGTCGATCACGCTCATCAGACGCTTCTTGTCGATAGGCTTCTCCAGGTAGTCTGTCGCACCGCACCGCTCGCTCCTGCCCTGGTCGCAGATGATCGAGAGCACAACCACGGGGATGTCGGCCGTCCTGGGATCGGCCTTGAGGTTCCTCAGCAGGTTGAACCCGGCGCCCTCGCCGACCATGACGTCAAGCGTGATGACGCGCGGTTCAAGCTCGATTGCGTACTCCCATGCCTCGTCGGCATTGAATGCTTTGACGACTTCGTAGCCCCGCCTGGACAGGTAGGTGGCTATGAGGTTGGCAACGTCCTCGGAGTCGTCGATCACGAGGATGCGTCCCCCGGGAGAGCCGAGTGGCCCCTCGAGGGCAGGGGTCCGAACGTGCTTCTCGGAGGCGAGCGGCAATGTGAACCAGAAGGTCGAGCCGCTGCCTTCCTCGCTCTCCACGCCTACCTGTCCTCCGAGCAGCTCGATGATGCTCTTGCAGATCGAGAGACCGAGGCCTGTTCCGCCGATCTCCCGCGTGAGCGAAGAATCGACCCGGTAGAACTTGGTGAACAGGCGAGCCTGGTCTTCGGCGGCGATGCCAATGCCCTCGTCGCTGATCGCGACGCGCACGAGTTTCCCTTCCAGGCTGGCGTGAACACCTATGTCGCCGCCCTCGGGAGAGTACTTGATGGCGTTGCTGATGAAGTTGATGAGTACCTGGCCGACCCGGTCAGGGTCGCCGGCCGCCAACGGCAGGTTATCGGAGACGTCGAGTTTGATGTCGCGGCCGTGCTGATCGAGCACCGCCCGGAAGGTGTTCACAGCTCCCGCTATGCGCTCCGCTATGTCCAGCGGCTGGACCTTTAGAACGATGCGGCCCGACTCGATGCGGGAGATGTCGAGCATGTCGTTGATGAGATCGACCAGTCTGTCGGAGTTCTCCTTCACGATCGACAGGAACTCCTGCTGGATCTCGTTGATCTCGCCTGCTTCTCCGTCGAGTATCAGGTCGATGTAGCCCTTGATCGAGGTGAGGGGAGTACGCAGCTCGTGGCTCACGGTAGAGACGAATTCGTTCTTCATCTGCATGGCTTCGCGTTCCACCGTGACATCGCGGATCGTCGTGACCGAGCCGAGGTAGACCTGGCGGTCGTCCACGATCGGATCCACGTGAACGTCCACGATTCGGGATTCGGGCTCCTGTATGCGGACTTCGCGTACCTGGGAGCCGGTCTCGCGGACAGTGCCTTCAGGGTCGGGTGACAGCCCGAAGACCTCCCACGTGTCGGTCACGAGTCCCACGAGTGTCTCGATGCCGCGGCCGAGCATCCGCTCGGCGGCCGGGTTCACGAACGTGATCCGGTCGTTCGGGTCGAAGATGATGATGCCGTCGCTGGTGCTCGTGAGTATGGCCTCGGAGCGCCTGCGCACGGCGAGGATCTCGCTGTTGTCGCTGATGGTGACAATAGCGCCCCAGGCCTTTCCGTCTTCGTACGGCGTGACAGTGCATGTGTAGTCGCGGCCATTGCGCTCGCAGTCCATGACGACCGGGACCCGATCGGCGAAAGCGGCGTCCAGCGCAGCCGACAGCTGAGGCGTTGCGAGACAGTCGAGGCTCGAACCCACACAACCATTGCGCGTTACTTCGAACATCGCAGCCGCAGGTTCGTTGATCATCCGCACGGTGCGGTCCGGCGCGACGGCGATCATGCCCTCTCTTGTACCGGCCATGAGCGCCCTGACATGATGGAACTGGCGTCTATCGTCGCGCTCGGGCACTGTACGCTCCTCTGTTCGGGCACAGCTATACGACAACCTATTCTGACGTTTGCGCGGTAATCCTGCACCACGGCGCACGCACGATTATGCACGAGAAGACGCGTAGTACGAAGCGGTGACGCCCGTGTGGCGCAGTTCGGGCACCGGTGAAATGGAGCAGGAGCGAGCAGATGCTCGCTCCTGCTGTGCGTTGATGGTGCCCCCGGCACGATTCGAACGTGCGACACCAGGTTTAGGAAACCTGTGCTCTATCCCCTGAGCTACGAGGGCTTGCAGCCCGGCTCTTTCGACCTCGCTGACTCTGGAGATTCTAACACCAGAGCGCCTGTTGCCCTATCCTGCAGGTGTCCCCATCTGCCCGCCGATGTTTGCCTGACGCTGTGTCCGTGGCGTTCTAGAATGTCGTGAAGACTCACCGGACGCTCAAGTGTCCCGAGTACTGCGACCGCACCATGCGAGGAGCCAGCCGTGCGTGGCATGCCAGAGACCAAACGCCTCACCGTCGTGACCGGTCATTACGGCTGCGGCAAGACCAATCTCGCCCTGAACCTGGCGATGGACAGTGCCGGGAGGCACGGCCGGGCCACACTCGTGGATCTGGACGTCGTCAACCCGTACTTCCGTTCTTCGGACCACGCTGCGTTGCTTGCCGGGCATGATGTGCGCGTCATCTCCCCGACTTTCGCGGGCACGACTCTCGACGTTCCGTCGCTGTCCGCGTCGGTCTACTCGGCATTCGAGGACAGCGGTGTGGTGATCTTCGATGTAGGCGGGGACGACGCGGGTGCCACTGCGCTCGGCCGCTTTTCCCGCGAGATCGGAGCCATCGAGCACGATGTGCTCTATGTGGTGAACTGCTACCGGAATCTCACCGCGACTCCCAGCGAGGCGGCGCTGCTCCTCGAGGAGATCGAGTATGCGTCGCACCTGAAGGCCACCGGAGTAGTGAACAACTCGCACTTGCGGGACGAGACGACTGTCGCGACCGTGCTGGATTCGCTCGGTTACGCCCGTGAGACGGCGCAGCTTGTCGGCCTGCCGCTCGTGTGTACCACGGTACCGCGGCGTCTGGAGAATGCATTCTCCGATGAGCCGGGTGCTGCGACCTACGTCGAGAACGCGTATCCTGTTCAGGTTTGGGTTCGCACCCCCTGGGAGGAAGCTCCCTAGGGTGGACGAGGAGGTCATGTAGGGATGCCGAGGATCATCGTCGATCAGCGCTACTGCAAGGGCTGTGGACTGTGCGTGGACGTGTGCCCGCGCGAGTGCATCGTGCTGGATCCGGACACGATGACGGAGAAGGGCTACCATCCGGCGATGCTCACCGACGAATCGCTGTGCACGGGATGTGCGTCGTGCGCGCTGATTTGCCCCGACGTTGCGATCACGGTCGAAAGGTAGGCGTGAGGTGTCAGACAAGATCCTGATGAAGGGCAACGAGGCGCTCGCTGAGGCAGCCATTCGTGCCGGGTGCCGGTTCTTCTTCGGCTATCCGATCACCCCGCAAACAGAACTCGCGGCCTATATGGCCAAGCGCATGCCGACAGAAGGCGGCACGTATCTCCAGGCGGAAAGTGAGATAGCCGCGATCAACATGGTGTACGGAGCGTCGGCCGCCGGCGCTCGCGCGATGACGTCCTCGAGCTCCCCGGGCATCTCGCTGAAGGGCGAGGGCATCAGCTACATGGCGGGTGCGGACCTGCCGGGTGTGATCGTGAACGTCCAGCGCGGCGGTCCCGGCCTCGGCGGGATCCAGCCGTCGCAGTCCGACTACTTCCAGGCGACGCGCGCCACCGGTCACGGCGACTTCCACCCGATCGTGCTGGCTCCCTCGACCGTGCAGGAGATGATCGACTACGTGATCGAGGCGTTCGATCTGGCCGACGAGTATCGCACTCCCGTCATGATCCTTGCCGACGGAATGCTCGGCCAGATGATGGAGCCTGTCGTGTTGCCCGAACCGAGAGCGCACGTCGCGGAGAAGGCGTGGGCCGTCACCGGACACAAGGGCAAGCGACCTCACAACATCGTCAACTCGTTGCACCTTGTGCCGGAGCGGCTCGAGGAGACCAACATCGAGCGTTACGAGCGTTACGCGCAGATAAAGGCAACGGAGCAGCGTTGCGAGGAGTATCTCACCGACGGCGCCGAGATCGTGGTCGTCGCGTTTGGGGCGAGCGCGCGCATCGCGAGAAGCGCTGTGCACAAGGCGCGCGACAAGGGCATCAAGGCCGGGCTGGTCCGGCCGATCTCGCTGTGGCCGTTCCCGGTTGATACGATCGAGGGGGTCGTGGCCGGTGCGAAGGCTTTCCTCACGGTCGAGATGAACATGGGGCAGATGGTGGACGACGTGCGCCTGGCGGTGAACGGCCGCAGGCCGGTCGAGTTCTTCGGGCGTGCGGGCGGGATCATTCCCACGCCGGCCGAAACGCTTGCAGTCATCGAGCGGATGGCCGAAGGAGGTGCGCGATGAGCAAGATCGTGTACGAACGCCCTAAGTCACTGACCGACGCGCAGTTCTCCTACTGCCCGGGCTGCACTCACGGGATCGTGCACCGACTCGTTGCCGAGACTCTCGACGAGCTTGGTATCGAAGGAACCACGGTCGGCATAGCGCCTGTGGGCTGTTCCGTGCTCGCGTACGAGTTCTTCGCGTGCGACATGGTTCAGGCGGCTCACGGCAGAGCGCCTGCGGTGGCCACCGGTATCAAGCGCGTGAACCCAGACAACGTGGTCTTCGCCTACCAGGGCGACGGCGATCTTGCGTCGATAGGCACCGCCGAGACAGTGCACGCAGCGACCAGGGGCGAGAAGATAACCGTCATCTTCATCAACAACGCCATCTACGGGATGACCGGTGGCCAGATGGCTCCGACATCGCTGCCGGGTCAGGTGACTCAGACGAGCCCCTACGGTAGGAACGTCGACACTGACGGGTTTCCCATCCGCATCTGCGAGCTGCTCTCCACTCTCGACGGCGTCGCCCTCGCGCAACGCGTCACCGTGGATTCGCCCAAGAACGTCAGGGCTGCGAAGAAAGCTATCAGGAAGGCGTTCGAGTACCAGATCGAGGGGGTGGGCTACACGATCATCGAGGTCGTGTCCACGTGTCCTACGAACTGGGGGCTGTCTCCGGTTGACGCGCTCCAGTGGATGCGCGACAAGATGCTGCCGTACTACCCGCTCGGCGTGTACAAGGACGTGAAGGCCGAGGGGTTCGGAAACGTTGCCGAGGCTGCTGCTGCAAGAGCCGCGGCTCTCGCGGGCACGGTGGAGTCCGCTCCAGCCGGCGACCCGTCATCCGAGGGGGGTGCCGAGTAGTGTCAGCGCCACTCAACCTGCTCCTGGCCGGCTTCGGCGGTCAGGGCATTCTCTTCGCGGGCAAGTTGGTCGCGTACGCGGGGCTGATCGAGGGGCGCGAGCTCTCGTGGCTTCCGTCGTACGGGCCGGAGATGCGTGGGGGCACCGCGAACTGCAGTGTCTGTCTCTCGGACGAACCCATAGGATCTCCGTTGGTGGTGGAGCCGGATGTGCTCGTTGCCATGAACCAGCCGTCGTTGGACAAGTTCCTCCACGAAGTGGTCCCGGGCGGCACGGTCATCGTCGACAGCACGATGGTTCCGCACGTCCCCGAGCGCGATGACGTGAGCATCTTCCGAGTGCCGGCCACGCGGCTGGCCGAAGAGGCCGGGTTGAA
>JAFGNP010000090.1 GCA_016926975.1 Coriobacteriia bacterium
ACGACCGCAACGAGAAAGAGCGCTGCTCAGCAGCGCTCTTTCTGTCCCACTAGCGTAGCACTTCGGAGTGTGGCGGGGAGCTAAGACTGGTCGTCGATCGCCTCCAGGCGCGTGGCCAGCGTAGCACTTCGGAGTGTGGCGGGGAGCTAAGACTGCTCACCGCGATGCCGGCCGTCCTCGGGGAGCGTAGCACTTCGGAGTGTGGCGGGGAGCTAAGACTAGGCCAGAGCTTGGAAGCGGGTTGTGCTTAGCGTAGCACTTCGGAGTGTGGCGGGGAGCTAAGACTTGGCCACATATCCAACACACACATCGCGCAGCGTAGCACTTCGGAGTGTGGCGGGGAGCTAAGACATGGGTATGACTATGCCGATAGTATGGCGAAGCGTAGCACTTCGGAGTGTGGCGGGGAGCTAAGACACAAGACGCCGTTGGTGGGCTGAGGCCGTGAGCGTAGCACTTCGGAGTGTGGCGGGGAGCTAAGACGCGGTAGCTGGCGGTGGTGTGGGTATCGTCAGCGTAGCACTTCGGAGTGTGGCGGGGAGCTAAGACAGGACTACGGTTGCATGTATGGTCGAAATGAGCGTAGCACTTCGGAGTGTGGCGGGGAGCTAAGACTACGCTGATGGGACTACGAAGTTTCCCTATAGCGTAGCACTTCGGAGTGTGGCGGGGAGCTAAGACAAATACCTTTCGTGGGGTGATTCGTGGCGCAGCGTAGCACTTCGGAGTGTGGCGGGGAGCTAAGACATCGTCTTCTGGCGCAAGTTTGAGGTCCTCAGCGTAGCACTTCGGAGTGTGGCGGGGAGCTAAGACGCCGCCGGCGTTGACACCGCCGAGGGTGCGCAGCGTAGCACTTCGGAGTGTGGCGGGGAGCTAAGACACAGTGATGAAGCTGTAACGGTTTCTCAGCAGCGTAGCACTTCGGAGTGTGGCGGGGAGCTAAGACTCGAGCCCGAAGTCACCGCGCACACCTTATAGCGTAGCACTTCGGAGTGTGGCGGGGAGCTAAGACGTGTCACTCATCGCCATGCTCCTTTCGGTAAGCGTAGCACTTCGGAGTGTGGCGGGGAGCTAAGACGGGCGTGAGCTTTCATCGTTTGAGGCGTGAAGCGTAGCACTTCGGAGTGTGGCGGGGAGCTAAGACTGTGTGCCGTCGGGGGGAGTAGTGAGTCTGAAGGACCCGAGCCGGCCCTTTGGGCCGACTTAGCTCCCCGCCACACTCGGCAAGGAATGCCCGTCCAGCTATAGTAGGTGGATGCCGCGAGGGCGTCCGTCGGCGCCGTGGACCCGGAGGTCTCTCATGTGTCTTGCAATACCCGCCCGGCTTGTCAGCGAGCCGAACGACATCCAGATGGTCGAGGTCGACATCCTCGGCGTGAAGCGCCACATCTCCACGCTCATGACCCCGGCCGCGAAGGCCGGCGACTACGTACTCGTGCACGCCGGGTTCGCGATACAGATCGTGGACGAGGCGTTCGCCGCCGAGTCGCTCGATATGCTGCGCAGCATGGGCATCAAACATGCCGACGACCTGGCGGCCGAGGCTGAAGGTGACGACACCGCCACCGAGGTCCCCGCGTGAACTCCATACTGGAAGGCTTCCGCGACCCGGAAGTGGCACGCGGGCTCGTCGAGGCGATCCACGCCACCGCCACCTCCCCCTGCACGCTCATGGAGGTGTGCGGCACGCACACCATGGCGATCGCCAAGCACGGCCTCCGCGGCCTGATGCCCGACACCATCAAGCTGCTGTCCGGGCCCGGCTGCCCAGTCTGCGTCACCGCCAACCCCGACATCGACCTGGCGATCGAGATCGCCCGCCAGCCCGGTGTGGTGCTAACCACATTCGGCGACATGATGAAGGTGCCCGGCTCGTACTCCTCGCTCTCGCGCGAGAAGGCCGACGGCCGCGACGTGCGCATCGTCTACTCCCCGCTCGACTCGCTCACCATCGCCGAGAACGAGCCCGACAAGCACGTCGTGTTCCTCGGGGTGGGCTTCGAGACCACCGCGCCCACGGTGGCGCTCACCATCCGCGAGGCTGCGCGGCGGGGCCTGTCCAACTGGTCGGCGCTCTCGCTCCACAAGACGGTCCCCGAGGCGCTTCGCGCGCTGCTGAACGACCCGGAGGTGCAGATCACCGGCTTCATCCTGCCCGGGCACGTCTCCACCATCATCGGCACCGCACCTTACGAATTCCTTGCCAGCGAGTACGGCGTCCCTAGTGTTATCACCGGCTTCGAGCCGGTGGACGTGCTGCAGGGTGTGTGGATGCTCGCCAAGCAGCTGTCCGAGGGCCGCGCCGAGGTCGAGATCGCCTACGGTCGAGGCGTAGACGCCGAAGGCAATCCGACGGCGGTGGCAGCCATCGAGGCCGCTTTCGAGCCAATCGACGCCGAGTGGCGCGGTATCGGCGTGATCCCCGGCACCGGGTTGGCGCTCCGCCCCGAGTTCGCGCAGTACGACGCGCGGGTGCGGGTACCCTGCACTCCGCCCGAGCCCCGCGAGATCAAGGGCTGCCAGTGCGGCGACGTGCTGCGCGGCGTGGTGCTCCCGTTCGAGTGCAAGCTCTTCGGCAAGGGATGCACGCCCGAACATCCTGTAGGCCCGTGCATGGTCTCGAGTGAAGGCTCGTGCGCTGCTTACTACCGCTACACCGATTACGGCAAGGAGTAGACGCATGCGCTCAGACCGTATCCTGCTCGCCCATGGCAGCGGCGGCACCATGATGAAGGAGCTCATCGAGGAGCTGTTCGTGGCCGAGTTCGGCGACGAAGTGCTCCTGCGCATGGACGACGCCGCGGCGCTCGACTTTCCCGGCTCGCGCCTCGCCTTCTCGACCGACACCTACACGGTCTCCCCGCTGTTCTTCCCGGGCGGCGACATCGGCCGCCTCGCGATCTGCGGCACCGTGAACGACGTGGCCACCTCGGGCGCCACGCCGCTGTACCTTTCGGTCGGCTTCGTGCTCGAGGAGGGCATGCCGGTCGACGACCTCAAGCGCATCCTCGTCTCGATGCGCGACGCCGCCGCCGAGGCTGGCGTGCGCATCGTCACGGGCGACACCAAGGTCGTGGAGCGCGGGCACGGAGACGGTTGCTACATCAACACCGCAGGCGTGGGCGTGCTGCCCGAAGGGCTCGATCTCTCGGGCTCGCACTGCCGGCCGGGCGACGTGGTGCTGCTCTCGGGCACGCTCGGCGACCACGGCATCGCGGTGATGTCCACCCGCGAGGGGCTGTCCTTCTCCACCGATATCCTCACAGACGCCGCGCCCTTGAACGCACTCGTCGCCGCTGTACTGGCGGCCGTGCCGGATGTCCGCTGCTTCCGCGACCCGACCCGCGGCGGCCTGGCCAGCACGCTGAACGAACTCGCGGACGCCTCGGGCGTGTCGATCACCGTGGATGAGACCGCCGTCCCGGTGAACGCGCAGGTGTACGGCGCCTGCGAGATGCTCGGCTACGACGTCCTCCAGGTCGCCAACGAGGGCAAGATGGTCGCCGTCGTTCCGCCCGGGCAGGCAGAAGCCGCCCTCGATGCGATGCGCGGCGCGCCATACGGTGCCGAGGCCGCCATCATCGGGACGGTGGCCGAGTCGCCGGCGGGCAAGGTCTACGTGCGCACGAGCTTCGGCGCCACCCGCATCATGGACATGCTCGTGGGCGAACAGCTGCCGCGGATCTGCTGAGCCGATGAACGCCGGCGGCACGTATCGCGGCGGTCTTGCCCGCATCGCCACGGCTGGCCTCATCTGGGGATCGATAGCGCTGTTCTCCCGCCAGGTGCACACCAGCGCCTTCGTCATCGTCTTCTGGCGTGTGGCCTTCGCCGCCATCGCCGTCGGCGTCTACCTCGTGGCGCGAGGACGCCTGGGCGAGCTGTTCGGCCTGTCGGCACGCAAGAAGCTCGGCCTGGTGGCGATGGGAACGATCCTCGCGCTCAACTGGGTGTTGTTCTTCAGCGCTCTCGAACGCACTGACGTCGCGGTCGCCGTCCTCCTGACATACTGCGGCCCAATCTTCGTAACGGTCCTCGCACCCGCCGTCACGCACGAGAAGTTCGACAGCCGGGTGCTGGTTCCGCTCGCCCTCGCACTGGCGGGGACCGCGGTGATCGTCGGACCCCGACAACTGCAGGTCGCCGACACCACGCACCTGCTCGGGGCCGCGCTGGCATTCGCCTCGGCGTTCACCTACGCGATCGGCGTTCTCAACGCGAAACGCCTGCTCAAGGGCATCCCCGCGACCGTGTACATGCTCGGGGAGGACATCACCGCAGCCGTCCTCCTTCTGCCTGCGGTCTTCCTGCTTCCCGGGCCTTCCATGCCTGCCGAGTGGGGATCACTGGCGGTCCTGGGCGTGGTCCACACCGCGGGCACCGGCTTCCTGTTCCTCTCCGGCCTGCGCGCCGTGCGCACCGATCACGCCGCGATTCTCACCTACGCCGAGCCCGTGAGCGCGGTAGTGTTCGCCGCACTCTTCCTGGGTGAGGCGATTTCGGCAGCGACGCTCGTAGGCGGTACGATGGTTGTGTTGGGCGGCATACTCGTCGCCAGAATGGAGCCGACACCCGGCATCGAGGCCCCGGGACCGATGATCGACGTCGGAACCGTCTGAGAAGGAGCGCATATGGGTTCCCTGGAACGGCTGGTCGAGCTCGACGCTATCAAGCGACTGCGCGAGCGCGACGCCACCCTGTTCAGCGACGACCTCGACAAGCGCATACCGATCATGCAGCGACTCGGCTGGACGGACCTGGCCGAGAAGGCGCCCGGACGGCTGCCGTTGCTCGATGGCCTGGCCGAGGCGCTGGTAGCCGAGGGCGCCACCGACCTGCTGCTCCTGGGCATGGGCGGCTCCTCTCTCGCGCCGCTTGTCATGGACAGGGTCATCGGCGGCGCACCCGGCTTCCCCAAGCTCCACGTTCTCGACACCACGTCGCCGGTCCAGATCTCCGAGCTCCTCGAGACTCTCGATCGCGAGCACACCTACGTGCTGATAGCGAGCAAATCCGGCACGACGATCGAGCCGCTCAGCCTCTACGCGATCGTGCAGGAATGGCTGACCGCCGAGGGTATGACGAAAGCCGACTCGGGCCGACGGTGCATCGTGATCACGGATCCCGCGTCGCCGCTGGAGAAGCTCCGCCAGCGCAACCTCATGCGCATGACCCTCACCGCGCCAGCCACGGTCGGCGGCCGATACTCCGCGCTGTCCATGTTCGGCCTGGCGCCTGCAGCGCTGGTCGGCATCCACCTCCCGACCCTCACCGCACGGGCACACGCCATGGAAGCCGCCTGCTCGGCTCCGGCCGAGGAGAACCCCGCCGGTTTGCTGGCCGCCTGGATGGTCGACTCCTGGCAGGCAGGCCACGACAAGCTCACCCTCGTGACCTCGGAGCGCTTCCGTCCGCTCGGACTATGGGTGGAGCAGCTGGTCGCCGAATCGCTCGGCAAGGACGGCAAGGGCATAGTGCCCGTGATCGAGCACGATCTCTCGACATCCGCAGGCTACGGCGATGACAGGGCGGTCGTCGTGGTCCGGTTCGGGGACGATGACGAGCTCGCGACCTGGTCGCGCGAAGTGGCAGCCGCTCACCCGGTCTTCGAGCTCACCGCCACCGACGTCTTCGATCTCGGCGCCGAGTTCGTCAGGTGGGAGCACGCGGTGGCCCTCGCCGGGGTGCTCATGGGCGTGAACCCCTTCGACGAGCTCTCCGTGACCGAGGCCAAGACCGCCACTAACACCATCCTCACCGGCGGCACCGGGGACGTGCCGCAGGCGCTGCTGGACTTCGACGGAACCTGGATCACGTACGCGGGTGCCATGGCTCCCCCCGAGGTACGACCTGCCGACCTAAGCTCGGCCATCCGCGGCGTGCTCGATTCGGCAGCCGAAGGAGACTACATCGCCTTCCTGGTGTACGCCCCCGAGGACGAGTCTCGCATCTCGCCCCTAAGAGACGCCTGTGCGGCCACCGCCAAGGCGACCGGACGCGCTACCTGCCTCGAACTCGGTCCCCGCTACCTGCACTCCACCGGTCAGCTCCACAAGGGCGGTCCGAACAACGGCGTGTTCGTGCTGGTGACCGCTCGGGACCGCATCGATATCGAGATCCCCGGACAGCACTTCACCCTTGCCTCACTGCATCGCGCGCAGGCGGAGGGCGACCTGGTCACACTCGCACGTCACGGGCGCCGCGTGGTCAGACTCGACTTGCCCTCGACAGCCCCTGAAGTACTCGCCGCACTCGCTGCCGACCTCGTGACGGCCATCAGCTGAGAGATCGACCGGCAGCAGGCAGACCTCGAGTCCAAAGCAGCACCGGCCCCACCATCAGGTGGAGCCGGTGCGTCGCCCATTGGAGCCCCCTGGGGGTGAGGCTCCAAACGGATTCCTCTAGTTGCCCTTGTTGAACATCGAGCCCACCTTGTCGAGACCGTGCTGCTTCTCGTGACGCTCGCTTGCGGTGCCGTGAATCCGCATCCAGATCTGATCCACGTTCTTCGGCAACTGCCCGTCGATTTTGCTCACAAGGATGATGGTGAGCAGGCCGAGCGGGAACGTGAAGAGCACCGGGTAGGTCAGCGAGCCGACGAACCCGAGCACGCCGTCCTTACCGATCGTCCCGAGCTGCTGCAGGATGTTCAGGAAGATGATGCTGATCGAGCCGACCAGGCCCACAACCATGCCTGCCGTCGCACCGCGCTCGGTCGTCCCCTTCCACCAGATACCTGTGAGCAGCATCGGCACGAAGGCGCTGGCACCGACCGAGAACGCCCAGGTCACCATCATGGCTATGAGCGCCGGGTACGCCTGGTCCAGGCCGTACTTCGGAATAGCCAGACCTATCCCGAGCGCCAGTGTGGCGAACGAGAGCACCGCGATCTTGCCGACAGCGACTTTCTTGTGCTCCGTCGCATCCGGGTTGACGTACTTCTCGTAGACGTCATGGCCTATCGCCGACGCGGCAGCGATGAGCAACCCACCGACCGTCGAGAACATCGCGGCGAACGCACCGGCTGAGACGATGCCCATCAGCCACTGACCGCCAAGGATCTCGGCGAGTGTCGGCATGACTTGGTCCGGCTTGACCAGCAAGCCATGGACGGTAGCTACGTTGAGCGTGCCGCCGCCCGCAAGATACTCCTTGATGAAGCCGAGGCCCGACAGGCCGGCGATAGGGGCGAATATGTAGAACGTGCCGATGAACACGAGCACCCAGAACGTCGAGCGGCGCGCAGCCGAGCCGGAAGGGTTCGTGTAGTACCGGTTCAAGATGTGCGGCAGGCCGGCCGTACCCAGCACGAGCGCGAGCACCATTGAGAACTGGTCGAAGGCGTTATAACGATGGCCCGGTTCGGTGAACAGCATGTCGCGAAGCTCGTGCAGCTTGTTCGCAGACGGCAGCGCAACAGGCACCTTGCCTTCGGCATCGCTCTCGATGAACTCGTCGACCTTGGCAAGTTCCTCCTCGGTCATGATCGCTGCTGCTGCATCGTATGGCGTCTTGCCGGTCGCAGGGTTCACTGTCGTGAGCTCGGCGACCGTTAGCTGCTTGGTGTTCACGATCGGCCCTTCAGAGACATCCGCAAGCGCCCCGGGATAGCTGAAGCCGTTGCCGAACGCGAAGATGACCACCATGGTCATTGCGAACGCCAGCCACCAGAACTGGAAGATCTGGTTCAGCGTGGTGCCCTTCATGCCGCCCACCGCCACGTAGAAGGCGATGATCGCCGCGACGACCACAACACCGGTGGTGTACGGATCCATCCCGAAGAAGCCCCGACCGACGAGCACCTGCCATGTAGTGCCGGCGCCGAACATCTGGGGCGCCATGTAGAAGAGTGACGTGAGCAACACGGCAACCACGGTGACCAGACGGATGCGGTTGGATCCGAAGCGCCCGAAGGCGAAGTCGGCCACCGTGTATTCGCCGAAGCGCCTCAGCGCCGAGGCGATGAAGAGCACCACCACCATGAAGCCGCCTGCGAACCCGGCCGCATACCACACGCCGTCGAGTCCGGACGCGTAGACTGCTCCGGCAACGCCCAGGAACGATGCCGCCGACAGGTAGTCACCGGAGATCGCCGAAGCGTTGGAGAACGAACCGACCTTGCGACCGGCGAGATAGAAGTCGGCAGTGGTGCGCGTGAAGCGACGGGAGAAGACCGAGAGCGCGATCGTGAACAGGATCAGCACGACCACGAGAATGATGGCTATGGTGTTCACTGTCCCTCGACCTCCTTCTGGTCCTCCGTGGCCGAGATCGCCTCGGCCATGTGCATGAGCCTTTCATCAAGCCTGTCTGCCTGCTTCGAGTAGGTCCAGGCCATGGTCCACAGGAAGACGTAGTAAATCAGCGAGACGAACAGGTAGTTGGCGGTGAAGCCACCCCATATCGGCTCTGCGTACCACGATTTCCACCAAACCGATGCCGCCGGAATAGCCAGGGTCACAGCGAAGAACACAGCTCCGTACGTGAAGCTCAGCTTGCGCTGCGCCCGGAACACGGTGTCAACGCTCTCGATCGTGTCCGTGTGATCGCCGTGACGTATGTGCCGCTCGTCACCCGACACCGTCGAGATCACATGCAACTTCGGGTCTCCCATATGCGCACCTCCCTTGTCTGGAACAAGCCGGAGACGTCCGGCGGTCAGTCGGCCTTGACGACGAGGACGGGAATCGGCGAGCCCTTGACGACCGTCTCCGCCACACTTCCTAGCGCGATGCGCTTGAGACCAGTTCGCCCGGTATCACCGATGACGATCAGGTCGGCGTCCCAATCCTCGGCAACATGAACGATCCTCTTCGCCACGCCGCCTTTTGCGACCTCTGTCTCACAGGTAACGCCATTGCTCTGGCACATGGCCTGCGCGACCGCGATGCCGCGCATAGGGTGAAGGTCGCCTTCGAACACGTCTTCAGCGATGACCTCCTCCGGAAGCGAGAGAGCCGCTTCGCCTGTATCCACGAATACCGCCTTGATGGTGGCCCCGAAAGTCTTGGCCATCATCACCGCGTACTCCGTGGCTGCAACCGAAGGCGCAGAGCCGTCCGTCGGTACCAAGATGCGCTCGATCTCGAACGTCATCTCACCGATGTCGCCGAGGTTGATGTCCTCGGCTGCACCCTTGATGCTGACCTTCATGCGTTCCACCTCCCCAAATGTCATTGCGAGCTGCGAATGCATGCCCGCACACTGAAGTTACCCCCGAAAGGGGGCGCGTGGAACGAACCTGCCGCCTGTGGCGGCGAACTCTCGGCAGAGGGAAGAAATGGGGCGGTAAGTGGTGGGCGCAACGAAGAATCGGCCAATCAGCGCCGTCTGCGCCCCAACAAGCACCGTTCGCCGCTCTTTGGCGGTTCCGCCGCAGCCTACAGGTCGACTATCTGAGCGGTAGGCGGGTCTGTTGCCAGGTCCAGGAGCGCCGCAGTCGGTCCGCGACCGTCTCTGGCTTTGCCCCCGGCGGCACCGGGATTGACGTACAGGACGTTGCCGACGCACTCGACACACGAACGGTGTGTGTGACCGCTCACGACGACGTCGATTCCTTCGGGCAGGCCACCCGCCAGAAGGTCCTCCTTCTTGTGGACGACCATCACCCGCCGACCTGCAAGACGCACGACCGCAGTGTCGGCAAGACGCCACTCCAGTTCTCCGGTGTCCATGTTCCCGCGCACGGCGGTCACCGGCGCTATCGCCTCGAGCTCATCGAGTATGCCCTGCCCACCGACATCCCCCGCATGGACTATTCGGTCTACGCCCTGAAACGCCGCTACTATCGTTGCGGGCAGTGAGCCATGTGTATCCGAGATGACGCCTACCAGCATCGTCACAGCCCCAACAGGCGCTTCAGGGCCGGCGCGCGGCGCCGGGAGACGGGCACGTGCGTCTGCTCGCTGTCCTTTAGAGTGAGCTCCATCGTTCCACCGTACATCGGCGCGACTTCTCTGATCTGCGCAAGGTTGACGAGATACCTGCGGTGCACGCGGAAGAAGCCCTGGGACTCCAGCTTCTGCTCCAGATCTGCCAGCGACAGGGTCGACAGGAACCGCTCCCCATCCGTGAAGATGTAACTGTAGTCGTCCCTTGCCATGACGTGGAATATATCTGCCACCTGGAGAAGTAGCTTCTTGCCGCCCTTCTCTACCGGGATGCGATCTATGCGCGTCGGCGCTTCGACGGCAGGCAGCAGACGCTCGACCGCTGTCTTCAGACGCTGAATCTCCACCGGCTTCACCAGGTAGTCGACTGCCGCAACCGCGAACGCGTCCACAGCATGCTCGCTGTGCGCAGTAACGAACACGATCGCGGGAGGATTGGTCAGCTCCGTGAGCGCTTCGGCAAGCTCGATCCCGGACAACCCCGGCATGTTGACGTCCAGGAAGACGACGTCGTACGGGATCGCCCGGATGAGCTGGAGCGCTTCGTTGGCGCTGCCTGCTTCACCCACGACCTCGACACCACCGGCTTCACCCAGCAGATACCGAAGCTCGGAGCGAGCCGGCACCTCATCGTCGACCAGCAGCGCCTTGAGCATGTTGCTCACTCGGCGACCTCCTCCGACGGGAGCACGACGATCGTTATCGTCACCGTCGTCCCCCTGCCTTCGATACTCTCGATACTGAGCCCGCTCCCCAACCCGTAGTGCCCTTTGAGCCTATCGTCCACGTTCTTCAGAGCGATGCCCAGCCCCTCGCCGAATCCCGGCTCCAGCACGTGCGGCAAGTCCTCTTTGGATATTCCCATCCCGTCGTCGGCAACGCGCACGACAACAGCCCTTCCGTCCCGCTTGCCATCGATTGTGATGGTGAGTGCCGAATCCGGCCGAATGCCATGCTGGACGCAGTTCTCAACAAGCGGCTGCAGTATGAACGCCGGTACGGGAGTGTCCAGGACATCGGGAGACAGCTCCTGGCGGACTGTCAGCCTGTCGCCGAATCGCGCCTGCTCGAAGCGCAGGTACGTGAGCGCGAACTCAAGCTCTTGTCGCAGGGAGATCAGGCCTTCGTTGTCTTGCAGCATCCTGCGGTAGAACGACGCGAACTCGCGCAGGAGGTCCCTGGCCGTCGCAGGGTCCGTGCGGATGAGCATAGCGATGGTGTTGATGGTGTTGAACAGGAAGTGGGGGTTGATCTGCGCCTGCAGCGCCTTGAGTTCCATCTGACAGGCGAGCGCCGTCTGGTGCTCCAGTTCCGATAGCTCGAGCTGTGTCGAGAGAAGCCGCGCCAGGCCTTCGACCATGATGACCTGGGTCTCGTTCAACAATCGCGGGGTCGTGTAGTAGAACTTCAGTGTCCCGACAGCCTCGCCGCGCATCTCAAGGGGGACGACGATCGCTGCCCGCAGCATGCAGTCGCGCCTGGGGCAGCCGATCTCCTCTTTGGAGCCCAGAATACGGTGCTCGTTGGTCTCGATAGCCTCGCGCGTGGCCCGGGTGAGGATAGGACCTCCGACCTCGTGGTGGTCCTCGCCTATCCCGGCAAAGCCCAGCACGCACTCCGTGTCCGTGATGGCCACGGCCGCCGCCTCGCTCTCATCGAGCGCGAGACGGCAGACTTCCTGCGCGGTATCCGCATCAAGTCCCCGACGCAAGTACGCCAGGGAGCGGTCGGCGATCTCCAGTATCTGATGCGACTGCATCGCCTTCAGATGGTCCGGCCTGGTCACCAAGCGCGCGACGGCGGTACCGACGGCAACGATAACGAGGCCGACGATGGCAACGATGAACACTGGCCGAGACACGGGCACGACGAGACCTACACCTACGACGATCGCGATGATGAAGGTCGCCGTGAACAACACCGCATCAATGACCCATGACCGCACCGTTGAAATGCCAGCCACCCTATCCTTCTCCGGTCCCGAACCGCAGGAACGCGTACCTGCGTCCGGTGTCCCGGAAGTGCGCCGCCCGATAGAGCGCCCTGGACGGCATGTTGTCCGTCTGCGTCGACAGAGCCACCCGGTCCCCGCCACGTTCGCGCACGTACCGCACGGCATCTGCCAGCAGGCAAGTCCCTATCCCTTGGCGACGGTGTTCGGGCGCTACACACAGTCGTCCGAGCAGCCCGCCTGCACCGTCAACCGTGCACAGAGTATAGCCGACCGCCTCACCATCCTTCTCCGCGATAGCGAGACGCCCCTTTTCGCAGAATCCGACCATGTGGCGCTCATCGTAGCGCCAGAACGGCTCGAAACAGAGCAGGTCCACGCCGAGCAGCGCGGGTATATCGCTGTGACCCGCGGACCTCAGGGTGAGACCTGCCGGGAGCACGGGCTCTCCGACCACACCCAGACGCGTGAGCGCGAATGTGGTGGCAACAGTGTGAGGGTGCATGCCAGCACTCTCATACGCATGCATCTCCTCGACCAGGGTCGGCGGGCTGACCACGTCGGTGAGACCTCGCGACTGCGCCAAACCAAGGAAGTACAGCACCGCATCCGGAATCGCACTCAGCGGGCACCACAGGGCCTCGATCGACAGTATGGGGAGGTGATCGCGCCAGCGACCCAGTACGGCAACATCGCCCTGACGGCCGACCTGGATGCGCCACGGGTCGTCAGCATGGACCTTCTGCAACTCCCCTGCATCGGCGAAGAGCTTGGCTGCCACCAGCGTGCGCGCGATGCGGCCCACTTCATCGGCAGATGCGTCGCGGAATCGACATTCCGCCATCAGACGATCCCCATCTCACTCGCTGCGAGTAGGACGCCGACGGCCAGGAGTAGGACAGCGAAGCCGATGCGAACCGACTTCTCCCGTGCCATCGCCGTGACATGCGCGCCAAGAAGCGCACCGGGAACCACTCCGATCGCCAGTGCTATGGCAAGCCCGACATCAATGTTGCCCAGGAAGTAGTGAGCGACTGTGCCGGGTATGGCCAGCAGACTGAGGGCCACCAGGCTGGTACCGACCGCCCGCTTGATCGGGAAGCCGAAGTAGCGCACGAGGGCGGGGACTACCACGAAACCTCCGCCGAGTCCCAGAAACCCCGAGTACAGGCCAGCCGCCACGCCCAGGGCGCCGATCCACATCCACGACCGGGCGCGGTCTACGTGAGCCGACCGCACGTGCTCCGGATCCTCGGGCTTGCGAGCGAGATTCACCATGTCCAAGGCCATCCAGCAGATGAGCGCAGCGGTCAAGATGAGTACGATGTCTCCGCCGACCAGCGTGGTGGCCCAGGCGCCGACAACGGCGCAGGCACCTCCGATGAGACCTACGGCCACGCCCAGTCGCACGTCCGTCAACCCGCGGCGAGAGTACGCTATTGCACCGGCAATCGCCGTCGGTATGACCACTGGCAACGGAGTCCCCACCGCTATGAGTGCCGGATACCCGAGCAGTAGTCTGATCGCCGGAGTGGTGATCAGCCCGCCACCGATCCCGAACTGGCCCGACAGGTAGCCTGCAACCAGCCCGACAGCCACCGCCAGGGGCTGTGAGGCGCCCATGCCCTCAGTCGGCCTTGATGACCGGGAAGCGCCCCGTGAGTGCGCCGCGATCCACCCGGCGCTCACCTGTGAGCAGAGACTTGAGCGCGATATCCTCCCACAGGCGATCCATCAGCAGCGGCCAGCGTCGCTGGAACGCGAAGTAGCGCTCGCAGTTCTCGCGCGCATAAAGCTGTGCGGCAGGAACCGCCTTGCGGGCGACGTCCATATACGCCCTGCGCTCGGTACCGCCCAGGGCGCGCAAGAAGGCAGTGGCGCGCGCGCGCCAGTTGATCGAGGAATCGACAAGATGACCCGGATATGGCAGCAGCGACTCGGCAGTGACCTGCCTCAAGTCCACCTGCGACTTGGAGAACTCGAGCTTGCGGTGCGCGTACACGAAACGGAACACGTCATGGTGGAACAGCGCCGCCTGACTGGGCGCCGCCGGAGGCTGATGGATCACCGACCACTCGGCATCCAGGAAGACGTCCCCGCCGTGCATGCGTGCGTTGATCACGTAGTCGACGTCCTCGCCGCGAACCGCCCACGGGTCGAACGACACGTTGCAGTACATGTCGCGGTGCAGGGCGAGACATCCACCGAATGCCAGGGAGCTCGGCTTGATCCGCGGCGGCTTGAGTGCCGAGGCCATCGCACGGTTGTACAACTCGTTCTGACGCCAGAACATATCGTGCCAGGGTTCGCTGCCCGAAATCGCGTAAGCCCCCTGGCTGTCGGTGTAGTAGCCGCTCTTGGCCAGGATCGTGCGACCCTGGCCGTCACGTTGCCCGAGACCCTCTGCGGCGCGCCTTAGGAAGGAGGCGTCCGTGATCACCTGGTCGTCATCTAGGAAGACCAGCGATTCGCTGCCTAGCACCGCTCCGAGCATGAGGCCCACGTTACGCACTCCACCGTAACCCGCCAGGCTGACACCGCTGATGACGTCCGCGAATTCGAGCTGCTCCATCCTGCGATGCAGGGAGCCCATCTCGGCCGACCCGCACACCAGAGAGTCGATGCCGGGAAAGTCATCGAGGATCTCGCTCACGCAGTCCTCGGCGGCGTGAGCAATCGATTCGTCGGTCACGGCCACTATGAGTACGACCCGACCAAGGCCTTCAACGCTCTCAAGAGACCGGAGACAATTTGGCAGTGTACCGCCCTCTCCCAGAGGAGTGGGGTGGTCGTAGTGGAACCTAGACCCATCCAAACCGCGACTGCGGCGCCGCGTCCAGAAGGTCGGGATGATCACGGTCGCTTGCACTTTGTTCCTTTCGTCCCGGCATCTGTGCGCCGGTCGGTGCGGGCATCCGTTCATTCTAGCGGTTCGGGACCTCTTCCGAGCGACTTGCCTACCTCCAGGATACGTTCGAGCCCGCTTCGGCTACTCCTCCACTATGCCGAGTGGGGTACCGCACCGAGCGCAGGCTCCCCCGCGCGTCTCCCTCGACGTGATCGTATAACCGAGCCTTCCCACGGCCACATGCCCACATCCGGGGCAGACGCTGTCCTCGCCTCCCGGCGTGTCTACATTGCCCAGGAAGACGAAGTGCAGTCCCGCGTCCGTGCCGATCCGCCGGGCGCGCTCAAGCGTACTCACCGGTGTGGGCGGGAGTTCCGCCAGCTCCAGGTACGGGAAGAAGCGGGTGATGTGCCAGGGGGTATCACAGCCGAGAGCGGTGCCTATCCAGGAAGCGATGCCTTCCAGCGTCTCGTCGTCGTCGTTCACTGTGGGTATCACGTTCGTGACCACCTCGACATGCATGGACCACCTGTTCTTCGCCCTCTCGGCAGCCTCGAGTATCGGGTGTACCGAGCTGGCCTTGCACAACTCGCGGTAGATGCGATCGCTGAACGCCTTGACATCGACCCGCCAGACATCGATGTGCGGACCGATGAGATCCAGACCCGACCTGGTGATGTATCCGTTGGTCACCATCACCGTGTACAGCCCCGCTTGTTTGCATGCCAGCGCCACATCGAGCACGTACTCGATCCAGATGACAGGTTCGTTGTACGTGAACGCGACGCCGTCGCAACCGTTCTCCCTAGCGAGCGCCGCGACCTCGGATGCCGGAAGACTGTCCAAAGACGTGTCCTCATCCGGGCGAGCCCTGCTGATCGACCAGTTCTGACAGTGGCCGCAGCGCATCGAACAACCGACGCTCCCCATGGATAGGACCTTGGTTCCGGGGCGGAAGTGAAGTACCGGCTTCTTCTCTATAGGATCCACGGCTACGGAAGAGACGAGCCCGTATGTGAGTGCCTGAAGCTTGCCTCCGCGATTCTCCCGGACACCGCAGATGCCACGCGAACCGTCCGCGATCCGGCAGTCGTGCGGACACAGCAGGCAGCGAACGCGCTCGCCCTCGGACTTCCAGAGGAGTGCCTCGTGCATCATCAAGCCTCCTAGCCGGGGGCCAGATGCACCCTGTCCATCCCGGCGCCCATCGCCTCGTGTAGCGCAGCGTCTGCCGCTTCCAGAAGCCCTTGCACATCACGCACTTCGGGTGATGCAGCCACCACACCCAGCGAGGCAGTGATACTCACATCCCCTGTATACCCAGCCACCTCCACAGGGCAGGGCGCCGCCTTGATCGTCTCTCGCAGCTTCTCGGCGACTGCGAAGGCAGCGGTCTTGCTGATGCCTGGAAGCAGGACCGCGAACTGATCACCGACCCACCGCGCGGCAGCGTCCGTCTTGCGAAGTACCGACGCTATCCGGACAGCTGCGAGCGCCAGCACCATGTCTCCCGCGTCACTGGTGAAGGCGTTGTTGATCTCAGCAAACCTGTCGATGTCCACAAGGACGAGTGCCAGGGGCGAACCGTACCGAAGGTGTCTGGCCAGCTCCATCTCCAGGCGCTCCGCGAATGCGCGACGGTTCCACAGGCCGGTGATGGGATCCAGCATCTGCGCGTCAGCCAATGCGGCCTTCTGCTCGTCCAGCTGCGAGCTCTGCTCTGCGCAGAGCGCGCGCTGCAGCGGCAGACACAGGTCCCACGATGACTCCGCGCCGAAGATCGCAAGTGCGTGCTCCACGCAAGTGCTCCACCCGCATGCGCCGCAATCTGGGGCTTCCTCGCGCACTATCCTTCCGGATGCTAGGATCTCGTCGATCATCTCGGCTGTCGGAACCGGAACCTTCACGGGGGCAGCCTTGAACGAGCGCACGGTGTCTATCTGAGGAAGTACCGCAAGCATGGCACGAGTGCCCACTCGCGTAGCTCCCGGAACATGCCGGGCAGCGGCCTCGATGTTGCGCTTCGCAAACAGAGAGAGGGACGGGCTCACCGCGGGACCATCGATACAACCCTCGCAGTTCAGCATGTCGATGATCGTGGGACCCGCCTCACCGGCGACCAGGGCGCGCAGTGTCCGGTCCAGGTCGTCGATACCTCTGACTACCTTGACCGACGCATCGGTCATATCCCGGGACATCAGCGTTTGCTTCGGGAAACCGTCCGTTAGCGAGATCTCCTTCAGCACGCTAGGCCTACAGACCGTAGGCATCGTGACGTGCCCTTGAGCATAGGGCTCGGCGGTATCCTCGATCATCCTCTTGAGCTCGAGGAAGTCGATCACCGCGTCGACCGCGTCCCCGAACTGCGGATCGCGGTACTCGTCCTTTCTCGCAAAGCACGGGCTCACGTAGACGATAGCCACGTCACCGGCGTATGCGTCACGGATGAGCCGCGCTTGGGCGATGTATGGTGGAACGATCGGCGCGAGCGCTCCGACCAACGCGGGGTAGTACTTGCGAACGAAGTCCACGGCCACCGGGCAGGTGGATCTCATGCTGATGAGACTGCCGTCCCGAAGGTGCATCTTCTCGTAGGCCTCAGCGACGATCTCCTCGCCGAGGAGTGTCGTCTCGACCGAGCAGAAGCCGAGAGCACCGAGGGCTCGTTCGATCTGGGGAGCGGTCATCGGGTGGAGAGCGGCAGTGAATTCGCTGGCCAGGAGCGCAACCACCGAGCGGCGTGAGCGCAGCAGCTCGCGCACAGCGGGAGTATCGTCACGCACGACGTGACCGCCACGGCCGCACTCGGATACACACAGCCCGCAAGCCACGCACTTCTCCTGCACGACCTCGGAGCGCCCGCCGACCACGCGGATCGCCCTCACGGGACAGACCCTCACACATCCCCAGCACTCTACACACTCGTCCTTGGAGTGACTTATCAGCGGCTCGTCGCCGCTGTGTGGCGCTGTCGATCCCACAGATCCCCCATTCTAGGAGCGGCCGCCGAGCATGCCGCCGATACCGAGCCTCTTCAATGCGCCCAACAAGGGCATGCCAAGACCATACACGACGACCGCCTGCCCTATTCCGACTGTCACAACGCCGAACAGGTACATGCTCCACCACGCTCCCGACATATCGATGCCGAGTGCAGCGATCCGATAGAAGTCGATACCCGTTGCGCCGCCGAGCATCAGTGGAAGATAGGCGGGTACGATCAGCGCATTGGCTACGACCGGGCCCGCGAGTGCGAGAGCCGTCCGGTCGCGGTGCCGCCAGGTCCACATCGCGCCGAGAAGCGACGCTATCGACCCGAAGACCACGTCCAGGAGAGCCAGCACGCCGAACTGTGCAAGCATGAATGCGTTGGCGACAAGGGTCCCTATCATCAGACCCGGTATCGCGGCAGGAGTCAGACACGCCACCACCGTCACGGCTTCCGAGAGCCGGAATTGCACAGGACCGTATCCCAGCGGGTTCTGGATCACGATGAGTGTTAGTGCGGCATAGACTGCGGCGATCACCCCTGCGTGCGCAATCGTACGGGCTTGCGGCCTCATCAGCTCTTTGCCTTCTGTCTCGGCAGTGATATCTCGAAAGTGGTCCCACGGTCGATGACGCTCCGCACGGTGATCGTTCCGCTGCTCGCATCGACTATGTGTTCGGCTATGGCGAGTCCGAGACCGAAACCACCGGTGTCTTTCGATCTGGAGATGTCGCTGCGGTAGAACCGGTCGAACACGTTGGGGATGTCCTCCTCCGATATGCCGATCCCGGTGTCCGCTACAGCGACCAGAACACGATCGCGGTGGCGGCGCGTCGTGATCGACACCTTGCCGTTCGCCGGAGTGTACTTGCAGGCATTATCCACCAGTATGCCCAGCGCTTCTTCAATCCGATCGGGATCCCCGTAGAGCCACAGCGGCCCCTCGTCGGGTCCGACGAACTCGAGATGCTTGTCGATATAGCGCGTGGCGGCATTGGCGAGGACCTCTCGGGAAACGGCATTCATGTCGTAGCGTATCTGGCGGTACTCCGAGACCTCCTCGTTCCGGATGACCGAGAGCAGATCGCTGCAGAGGCGGGCCATGCGTCGCGACTCACGATCGATAGCGCTCACGGCTTCCTCGCGCAAGGCAAGATCCTCGGCACCCCACGCGCGCAGGATGTTCACGTATCCTCTGATCCCGGCAACCGGAGTTGCGAGCTCGTGTGAGGCATCAGCTATGAAACGCGCCTGCGCCTCGTTCCGGCGCCGGAGGTTGTCGATCAAACCGTTGAGTGAGCGGGCGAGCTCGGCGACTTCATGACTCCCCTCCTCGGGCAGCATCACATCCAACTGCCCGATGTTGACGGAGTCTGCAGCGCGCTGAAGGCTCGTCACCAGAGACAACATCCACCCCGTGGTCAGACCGGTGATGAAAAGGGCTGCCACAAGCCCGACAACGCTCACCAGCACCATCGGGATTCTGATGGCATCGATAGTCGCCTCCTCCCGGTGGGGAAGGTACGCGACCTCCAAGACCGCAGCGTTCACGCCCGGGATGTCCAGCACGAAGTAGGATAGGTTGCGCCCCAGGTCCGCCCTGAGAACCAAGCTCGTCACCAGCGGCCTTCTGCCGACAAGCGCCTGAACGAGTTCGCCGCTCCTAGCCTCCCGCAGAGTCTCCTCCGACGTAGCGGTGTACTCTTCATCTCCGCACGACCAGGCCAGTCTGGCCTCCGAATCGGCCGAATCCCAGACGTAGAGTGCGAAGGCACCGTCGTACGCCAGGCCACTTTCGATCAGGTCAGGCGCATTGCCGAGTGCAGTCCTCGCTATGAAGGCTTCCGCCTCCGCCCCGGACAGGCCGCGACGATCGGCCTCGGCCGCTGCCGCATCGACCTCGTTACCCACGACTTGCAGCGCGGCCGCGCCGAGGCGCACCGACGCATCTTCGGCTGACTCGGACATCCCTCTGGCTACAAGAGCATAGGTCGTGACAGTGACGCAGCCGACGAGAAGCACCGCGAACAAGGTGGAGAGGAGGGCGACGCGCGCCCGTATGGACCTGAACCGCACTCAGACCTAACCCCTCGCGAAG
>JAFGNP010000091.1 GCA_016926975.1 Coriobacteriia bacterium
CTCGATCGCAACCACGCTGAAGCCCTTGCCCGCCTCGCCGGCGCGCGCCGCCTCTATGGCCGCGTTGAGCGCCAGGATCTTGGTCTGGTCGGCGATGCTGTTGATGATCGAGAGAACCTGACCGATCTGCTGGCTGCGCTCGCCCAGCTCGAGGATCTTCGTCGCCGAGGACTGCGAACGCGCCCTGATGGACTCCATGGAATCCAGCGTGTTCATCACCGACTGCTGGCCGCTCTCCGCATTGCCGAGTGAGTTCTCTGCGAGCTTGACAACCTGGTTGGCGTTCTCCGCTATCTGTCTGTAGGTCGCGGCGAGCTCCTCCATGGTGGCCGTGGTCTCGGCGATCGATGCGGCCTGTTCGGCAGCACCCGAGGCCTGTTGCTCGGTGGCCGAGAGTATCTCGGTCGAAGCGCCGGCCAACCTCGCAGAAGAGTCCTGGGACTGGCCGATGAGGTAGATGATCAGGTCGAGCATCTGGTTGTACGAACGCGACAACGTGCCGAACTCGTCTTCGGAATCCAGGGTGACCTTGTGACCGATCTCGCCACCGCATGCCGCTTTGATGCTGGTCACAACCTCGAACAGCGGCGCCATCATGTTGCCGGCAATCCTACGCTGCACATAGGCGAAGATGAACAGCACGGCCACGAAGATGGCGACCATCTCGGCCACTCTCAGTAGCAGCCCTGTCGTCAGCTCGCCGAACTCCTCGCTGAAGATCACCCACCCGGCGATCAGCTGGACGCCATTGGCCACAGCCACCAGCGCCAGGGTAATCAGCGAGTACTTCAGCAGGAAGTTGCTCTTGATCTGGCCGATCAGTGACTTGAACATTCTCCACTCCCGTCAGGCGGTGTCTCCGATGGGCTCGAGTACCTTCTCCAGATTAACGATGCCTACAAGCCGATTGTCGAGGTATACCGAGCCCCCGATGAACTCCGCACGCGCACGGTCCAGAGTGGACAGCGAGGGCTCGACCGCGTCGCCCTGCACTTCCGCGATGTCACCGATCTCATCTACCACGACGGCGCTCACGCACTTCTCGTTGGCTACGATTATCGCCGAGGGCAGCTCGGCGCCGATATCGCGAACCGTCCGAGACGGAACGCCGATCAGCGTTGCGAGATCCATTACCGACAGGATCTCCCCGCGCACGTTGATGACTCCGAGTATGTGCTCCGGTACTCGCGGTATCCGGGTCACCTTGTACTCATTGTGGATCTCTCGAACACCCTCGACTGGGAACGCGTACCACTCCTCTGCGAGCCGGAAGAGCAGGAGACCGAGGGTATCGCCCTGGCTCTCCTCTTCCTGCTCCTGGGCTAGCGATTCCGCACGGCGCCTGAGCACCTCTGCGAACTGCGCGCTCTCGAGGTCTTCGGGGCCAGGCGTGCCAGCAGCGCACATCACCTGTCACCCCCGGAGTCCACTGTCGCGGCAAGAGCCGACTCCGGGACCAGCCGCTCGACGTCCAGGACCAGCAGCAGGCCTTGCGGCAGGCGGCAAACGCCGAGCATGCGATCGGCCAGAGAGTAGAGGCCGGACGGCGGCTGCAGCCCCTCGCACGGCAGCTCCATGACATCTTCGACACTGTCGACTATCAGGCACACGAGGTGATCGCGCACCCTGCAGAAGACCATCGGAGTCTCAAGTGTGAACGGCCGTGGCTCCATCCCGACCAGGACGCGGAGATCGACAGCGGGCACGACCAAGCCCCTGAGATCCACAAGTCCCACCAGCGCCGGCGCAGCGTCAGGAAGCGGAGTGAGTTCCACGAGCTGTTGGATCTCCTGGACGACCTCGATCGGAAACCCGTAGAGCTGGTCGTCGAGCCGAAACGTGACGGCGCGCCCGACAGCACCCGCACTACCGGCGGGCTGGTCGTCTTCGACGGGCTGCTCGACAGGAAGCACCTCCGCCTTCTTGGCCGACCGCTTCGGCTTCTTCGCCGGGGCGACCGCCGGCTCCTCGCCTGTCTTGGCTTTGCGCGGCACGCAGCACTCCTTCACTCGGCGAAGCGCAGTACCCTGTTGAGTTCCTCGGCGCTTACCTCACCACTCTTGACCCTCGTCAGACCCGCGGAGGCCAGAGTGCGCATGCCTGATTCAGCGGCCGAGGTCGCGATCTCCGCCTGCCACCCGGCCCGGCTGATGGTGGTCCGCACCGACTCCGTGAACGGCAGGACCTCGAAGATCGCGGTCGCGCCTTTGAATCCTGATTTCCCACAGTTGGGACAGCCCGAGCCCTTCTTGTCGCGGAATCCCTTGGTGGCGCCGGGGATCTTCGCCGCCAGCACGCCGTCGGTCTCCATCGAGCAGTTCGGGCAGTTCAAGCGCACCAGACGCTGGCCCACGCCGATGGCTAGCGCCGAGGCGAGACTGTGCGGCTCCACTCCAAGATCGAGCATGCGACGCACACCGGCAGCGATATCGGCTGCCGGGAAAGTGACGACGACCAGCTTCCCCATCCCGGCAGCTTCGACGGCCAGGTGGACATCTTCGACAGTGCGGAGACCGTCGACGGCGAGCACGTCGGTGTCCTGACGCATGCCGGCGGCCATGTACGCCTCGACGGACGGCCCTCCGGGCTCGACCATGACCTGCGCGGCGGAGGCGATCTCATAGTCGACGGAAGGCTCCACCGAGTAGACGGTCTTCCCCGAAGCGGCGGCGTGCGCTATCAGCGCGTAGTAGGTGGTGCTAGACCCGGCGGACACCGGAGAGCATACAAGCAGGATGCCACGCCCACGCTCGACCATCGCGTGCAATGCCCGCGTCTCGGCTTCTGGCATGCCGAGCTCCTGAAGCCCGCGTGGCTGGTCCCTGAGCGGCGCCAGAGTGACCACCATTCGCTGCCCGGCGATCGTCGGCACGACCGACACCGTGAGAACGCGGTCCTTGTCTCCGATGCGTGTGCGGATCCTGCCGAGTGCGGGATGCGTTGGCGGAACTCCCGAAAGCCGCGCATACTGCTTGAAGCCGTCCACGAGAGCGCCCTGCAGCGAAAGCGGCGCGCTCGATACCTTCTCCAGGGCACCCTTCACCCGGTAGACGAGGAAGAAGTCGTCTTTGTAGGGGAGCAGCTCTATGCGTGCGGCGCCACGAGACGCCGCGTGATCGAGTATGTCGGCGACTAGAACCGAGACCTTGCGTGAGTCGGCTACGGCCAGCACGTCGAGATCGATCGCCGCGGGGCTCTTGTCGGCCGTAGCATCGGCCACCATCTGCTCGATGTTGCCGGCAGCAGAGACCTCTGCCGCTCTAGATGTCCGAGTGTCGGCCTCCGGCGCTATCGGCACTGCCGGCGCCTCCTCGAGCTGCTCATCGAGCAGGTCCGACGACTCGGCTGACCGGGCCTCGGCACGGCCTTGCGAGGCTCCGCCGGGCGCCCCCTCCGGATAGTGCTGATCGAGCATCGTAGCGAACGAAGCGCCATCCGTCAGCACAGGCTCCAGTTCGAGGCCCAGCTCTCCTGCAACCGAATCCAACGCGAAGACGTCCATGGGGTCGCCGATGGCCACAGTGAGCATTCCTTCAATCTCGAACAGGGGCAGCACCTTCCAGCCGCGAGCGATCTGCGCTGAAACTAGCGCTATGGCCTCTTCCTCCGGCGAGTAGCTCGACAGGTCCACTTGCGGGACACCCATCTCACTCTCCAGAACGGAGGCGACGTCCGCGGGACTCACCAGGTCGCGCTCGGCCAGAACGACGCCGACATGCACGCCCTTAGCCGAAGCCGCCTCCCGGACACTGGAGACCTGCTCGGCTGTCATCAGGCCGGCCGACACCAGACTGTCGAGAACGCGGCCCGAGATGGAGCTGCCCGGAGACATCCGATCCCCTAGCCCTGGGCCTTCGAGAGTTCTTCCGCAACCGCCGCGAGCAGCGCGTCGGGCTCCACAGGCTTCGTGAGGTACTGGTTCGCGCCCGTCCTGATCCCTGTCGCCATGGCCTGCTCCTCGGTCTTCGCGGTGAGCATGATTATGGGAATCGACTTGTAGTTCTGATCGAACTTCAGCAGGCGGCAGACCCTGTAGCCGTCGAGGCCGGGCAGCATCACGTCCAGGAGAATGAGATCGGGCTTCTCCGCCCTGGCGGTCTGGAGCGCCTCGTTGCCATCCGCAGCGGTGATCACCTCGTAGCCACCGGCCAGGAGGATGGCCTTGATCATCTCGAGGATGGTGGGACTGTCATCCACCGCGAGAATACGCGCGCCTGCCATGCTGGTCTCCCTCCGCGCCACCGCCCGTGTGCCGCTTCGGCGGCCGTCCGGACCGGTGACATCCGCCGACCTACCTACGCGTCACCCATCGCTTTACGACACTCTATCAAACTGCGCTCGCACGTCCTGACCAGCAAGTCCGCCTGGAATCCGCCGGAGAACTCCGTCCAGCTGCCATCGGGACTGCTGCGGAGCGCCTTCAGTGCGTTCTCATACTCCCTGGCCGCAGATTCCCACTTGCGCTGTGCCTTGTGCATATTCGCGAGGTTCAAGTGAGCCAGCACGAAATCCGCATCGATGTAGATGGCCTTCTTCAACTCGCTCACAGCCCGCACCGTGTCACCTCTCCGCTGGTAGATGATGCCCAGGATGTAGTGCGCCACCGGGAGCAGCGGGTTGATCGCAAGCGCACGACTCGATGCGTGCATAGCCTCATCGTAATCGCCGGCATCCGCATGCACGTATGCCGACAGCAGATGCGCCTCCGCATTGTTGTGATCTGCCGCCAGCACCTCCTCCACGGTCTCGAGAACCGCTTGAGGACGACCCTCTCTGAGGTTCGCGCGCGCCTTGACGAGCAGCTCCTCGACCTCGGCTGCCGAGATATCTCTTGCAGATTCCGCCGTCAACCCGGTCGGCGCCACGCCGGCGTCCGGAACAGGCTTCGCGACACGCGGCCCCCTGGCGGAAGACAGCGGGTTCCCGAGAGCGAACGACTTCCTCGAAGAGGGCTTCCTGTACAGGAACACGCCGTCGACCTCCACCGCCTCGAAATCGTCATTGATCGACGTGAGCGTCTCCGAATGTCCTATGAACAGGTATCCACCCTCGTTCAGACTGTCGTAGAGGTTCGCGACGACACGCCTCGTGGATTCGAGCCGGAAGTATATGGTCACGTTCCGGCAGAAGATCACGTCCCAGCTGCCCATGAGCGACAGCGGATACGGCTCCTTGATGAGATTCTGGTACCCGAAGTCCACGCAGCCCCGAACACGCTCGTTGACCCTGTAATCACCACTCGCCGTAGGCTCGAAGTAGCGTCCGACCACGTCCTCCGAGACGTTCATCATCGCCCTCTTGCCGTAGATGCCGGCCTTGGCGCGGGCGAGTGCCTTGGTGGACACGTCAGTTCCCAGTACCTGCGGCTTGTACCCCAACGCCTCCACTCCGGCATCGATTAGCGTCATAGAGATGGAGTACGGCTCCTCGCCGGTCGAGCAACCGGCCGACCAGATTCGCAACGCGCGATTGCCGCCCGTCTTGTTGGCCATGACTTCCGGCAGGACGCGCGCGCGCAGAGCATCGAACTGCCCGGGGAATCGGAAGAAGCTAGTCTCGTTTATGGTCACCAGGTTGAGGAGCTCGTTGAACTCCCGGTGGTCGCGCGCTAGTGCGGTGTAGTAGTCGGCCATGGTCGCGTATCCCAGACGCGTCGCCCTCGCGACCAGCGATATCCGCAGCGAGTCGAACTTCGACTCCTCCAGGTAGATACCGGACTGACTGTGCAGCAGGTCCCGGAAGCGCCGGAACTCCTCCAGCGTCAGGTCCTTTGCCAGGTCCTCATTCAAAGCGTGTCCGCCTCATCGCTGCTCACGGTGCGCCCTGCTCTCCGCCGAGGCGCTGTATGAGTCCCGCAGCTTGCATGCCGTACAGGATCTTCGAGGTCTCGAAGTCGTTGTAGCCGGTGAGTTCGACCAGCTCGCGCACTGAACGTCCCCCGTGCAGGTAACACAGCAGCATCCACTCGCGTGGCTTCAGGTGGATCTCCATCGTCTTGTCACCCGGAGTGGAGGCGATCACGAACTCCGTGTCCATCGACGGTATCTTTTCGCGTATCCGACTCCACATCTCTAGCCGACGCGAGGCCTCCATGATGATGTTCTCCACCGACACCGAGATACCGATGTCCTCGTCATCACAGGTCTCATCCGGTTCGAAACGAAGCTCGCCGTCCTGCCATCTGAACAGGTTGAACAGCGTGTCGTTTATCTGGTCCTGGATGAACGTCTCGAGCACCTTGCCGTCCAGGTATCCCTCATCGATGAGGATCTGGCCGAGGCGGCGCTCGGCCTTCTCCTTCTTCTGGATCTTCTGCAGGCCGAGTGCCTGCCGGAGCTGCTTCTCGGAAACCACACCGGCCTTCACGAGACGTCGGCCCAGGGACTCCCGCTGCCAGTTCGAACTGGCGAAGAACACCCGCCCGTTCTTGAAGCAGACCTTCCCCTGCGCGTCTGCAGACTCGAGGTACAGCGTCCCCGTCTTCTTGCCCGAAGCGAGGAGGCGGAACATGTCCTCGATGGAGAAGTCCTTAAGATTGCCCTCGAGCGCCACGCGCACTGCTCCCTCGGCTGATACCGGATAGCAAGCTGAATCGTGCGGCCGTCCAGAAGGCCGACCGCGCGACAATCGTAGCACGCGTCCGGCGGTTGCTCACACCCGCGCCACGAGCGCCGGAGCGCGCTTGCGCCCGCTGATCGTCATCGCGGATCGGCGGACTACTTGCACTCCAAAGGAACTTCCACTAGTATCAACGTATGCACATTCGCATATTCGAATGTTACAGGAGCCGACTGTGGAAGACACCGAGTTCTACTGCCTGCATTCCGAACTCTGCAAGACGCTGGCAAACGCGAAACGTCAGATGATCCTTAACTCATTGCGAAGCTCCGAGCTGACCGTGAGTCAGCTCCAGGAATCCACAGGCATACCCCAGGCCACCCTCTCCCAGCACCTATCGTTGCTGCGCAGTCGAGGTGTCGTTCGCACCAGGCGAATGGGCAGCAGTGTCTTCTACAGCATCGTGAACCCCAAGATCATCCAGGCATTCGATCTCATAACCGAAGTGATGCTAGAGACACTCGGCCGACAGCAGGATGCGGCAAACCGGACTCCGTCCGGTCAGCCGACGCCCAGGAACGATTCGCGGCTGTAGCCGCATGGTATCGACAGCAAGCCCTTGAGAAGGAGGTAGGCAGGATGGACGAGCAGGGGAGCAAGAGCCTGGCGATGGTGGTGATGAGCGGCGAGATGGACAAGCTCTTCGGCGCTTTCATCATAGCCAACGGTGCGGCCGCTATGGGCATGGACGTGACGATGTTCTTCACGTTCTGGGGCCTGCGCGCGCTGAAGAAGGACGTCAGAACGGGTAAGACCTTCTTCGGGAAGATGCTCGGACTCATGTACGGGGGCGACATCACAAGGGCCAACCCGAGCAAGTTCAGCTTCGGAGGAATGGGCCGGTGGATGTTCGGCAAGATGATGGGCAACCACAACGTGCAGAAACTCAACGAGATGCGCGATCTCGCCGTCGAACTCGGCGTGAACATGTACGGCTGCCAGATGTCGATGGACGTGATGGAGATCCCGCAGGAGTCGTTCATCGATGGCGTCCAAGACCCGGTGGGCGTCGGTTTCTTCCTTCTCAAGGCCCAGACAGCGGACATCCAGCTGTTCATATAGCACCTTCAAGTGAAACATCTGCACGCCAAGACGGCGCGCAGTGCAAACGGTTCGCGCACTGCCGGGTGCGCGACAACGAAGAAAGGACACGCCATGTCTGACGACGTCAAGGTCGATCTGGAGCTGGACCTCAAGGGACTGCTCTGCCCGCTGCCGATGGTCAAAGTGAGTCAGAACATCAACAACGTTGAGGTCGGTGGCGTCATACGCGCCGTTGCGACCGATCCCGGCGCCATGGCCGACATCCCCGCCTGGGCCCAGTCGACCGGCCACGAGGTACTGTCTGCGGGCAAGGAGGGCGACCTCTTCGTCTTCCTCGTCAAGCGCGTCAAGTAGCGAAGGCTGATCCCTAAATGGAAACCTACCTGTGGATTACCTCAGTCTGGGGCGTATACCTGGGCATAGCGGTGTTCGTCCTCGGGATGGGGTGGCGCATCTACCAGTGGGCGTCCACCCCGAAGTCCCCCGTCCGTCTCGGGATGTTCCCCAAGCCGGCAGGCAAGGGCGGCCGCTTCCTCAAGATGCTCAAGGACACGTTCATCGCGCCGCATTCGGCACGTATCGAACCGAAGATGTACTTCTTCGCGATGATGTTCCACATCGCCGCGCTGGGCGCGTTCGTGGGGCACTTGCGCATCTTCGGCGAGTATCCGATCCTGCCCGAACTGCTCGACAAGGTCGGCATCGAGATGGATGCGTTTGCGGCATGGGCCGGCTCGATCGCCGGGACCCTGATGCTCGTGGGCGTCATCTACTGGATCTTCAGGCGCACGTACGGGCCGTACAAGAACCTGTCCGTGCCGGAAGACTACCTGCTGCTGTTCCTGCTGTTCGGCGTGATCATCATGGGCGACCACCTGCGCTTCGTGTACGGCGGCTACATCCACGCCGACACCTACCAGGAGTGGTTCAAGAGCCTGCTGGTATTCAAGCCGTTCTTCCCCGACAAGCTGCTCAGCGGCTTCGCGGGCTGGTCGCTGGGTACGCACATGCTGTTCACGGACCTGTTCTTGATCTACTTCCCGTTCAGCAAGCTGGTGCACACCATCGGCTCGTTTGCAGCCAACTACGTGAGGAGTGAGTAGCCATGGACTCTCAGCAGCTCACAACCCTCACCGGCGTCATCGACAAGAAGATGAACCGGCAGCTCAAGCAGTACATGGACATCTGCGCCCGCTGTGCGATCTGCAAGGACGCGTGCCACCAGTACGTGGGCACGGGAGACTTCAAGTACCTGCCAGCCCGACGTGCGGAGCTGATCCGGCAGATCTACAAGAAGTACTTCACGAAGACCGGGGAGTTCGTGCCCGCTCTGTACGAAGCGCGCGATCCCGATGAGAACCTGCTCGACGAACTCTACGATTCCACGTACGCGTGCACCGGCTGCCGACGCTGCATGTACTACTGCCCGTTCTCGATCGACACCGCGTGGATCCTGTCGGTGGCCAAGGCGATACTGATCGCTGCCGGAAAGGGCAATGAGATGCTCGGGCAGCTAGCCGACGCCGCCATATTCAAGGGCGACAACATCGCGATGTTCCAGGACGTGATCGTGTCCGGCTTCGAGGAGATCGCGGCAGAGGTGCGAGAGATCACCGGCAACCCGAACCACGGCGTACCGGTCAACAAGGAGGGCGCCGACATCCTGTATGTCGCGCTCGCCGGAGCGCACTCCATTCGGCCCGCTGCCGTCATCTTCGAGGAGGCCGGCGAAAGCTGGACGATCTCGATGTTCGAGGCGGCCAACTACGGCTACTTCTACGGGGACACCGAGAAGGCGCGCCTGATCACCAAACGCTACATAGACGAGGCCAAGAGGCTCGGCGTGAAGGAGATAGTGGTGCCCGAGTGCGGGCACGCGTACCGCGTTGCCGAGTTCTTCTACGAGGCCTGGTCGAAAGAGCCGATGCCCTTCAAGGTGAGCCACATACTCGAGAAGGTGGACGAGTACATCAAGTCGGGCCGCATCAAGGTGGACAAAGGCCTGATCGATGGCAAGGTCACCTACCACGACCCGTGCCAGCTGGGCCGCAACGGCGGCGTGTTCGAACAGCCGCGCGACATCGTCAAGGCAGTCACTGACAACTTCGTCGATCTGATCCCCAACCGCGCCGAGCAGTGGTGCTGCGGCGGCGGCGGTGGCATCGTCGCGATGGAGGAGTTCAGAGACGTGCGCTGTGCCTCGGGCCTGAAGAAGGTCGAGCAGCTCAGGGCGAGCGGCGCCAGCGTGCTAGCATGCCCGTGCGAGAACTGCCGCCTCCAGATCGAGGAACTGAACAAGAAGCACGAGCTAGGCATGGAGATCTGGCAGGTCATCGACCTGGTCGTGGCGGCGATGCCGCTGCCGGGCAAGGACAAGATTCCAGCCGAAGCATCTGCCGAGTAGACCTGTTCTCTGCCGAACGACACTAGGGCGCCGGAAAACCGGCGCCCTAGTCACTGTAAGGCAGGCCTGCAGTCTCAGACGGATCTCGCGGCCTCCAGGGCCGTCGCAAGCCCGGCAACCTCCCCGCCGGTACTGATGCCGCCGTCATCGGCCACCAGTAGTCCACCCGCCCCGGCAAGCACGCCGACGGCGTTGCCGAGCGACTCCGCGCTGAAAGGATCGCCCAACTCGGCCGTTACCATACCGCCGATCACGGCCAGATCAGCCTCCCTGGCCGCCGAATACAGGCGCTCGAATGCCGCGAAGCTCAGCCCGCCACCGGCGTGAACGCCGACGAAACCGGCCCGGCGTATCGCCGGAAGAATGGACCTGATGTCGCCGTCGGAATGAAAGACTGCGGGCACGGTCAGCGACTCGGCCTGCTGCACTATGCGCCCGTAGAGTGGGAGAAGTTCGGCGATGGCGAAGTCCGGCGCGATGAGCGGGCCTGCCGTACCGGCGAGGTCTTCGGCCAGCACGATCCCGCGCGCGCCGCACCTCACTCCCCTGTCGACCTCGGCAAGCAGCGCCTCGATACTCTCTTCGAGCTCTGCGCCGATCTCGCCGGGATGCGTCAGGGTGTCGCGCAAGCCGTCCAGAACGCCGCGCTTCTCGATGACCGGCCACAGCGGCCCGGAAACCGCCCACAGCGGTGCGACATCTTCTGAGGCCAGGGCCGGCACTGCCTGCTCGGCCCATGGCGCCTCGGCCGGAACGAAGACGAAAGACGCTCCGAACACCGAGCACGCCCCTACCAGAACCGAGACCGGGTCGACCGCTTCGCCCGCAACCGCACCCAGAGCCTCAGGCGGCACGAAGGTCAGTCCGAACGGGAACGGCGTCCCGCTGAGAGGCAGACGGTTCATCGGCTACATGCTGCGTATACCGAAGCCGACGAGTTCTGACAGCGCCCAGACTATGAAGAAAGCGCTGGTCACACCTATCGATACGGCGACAAACGCACGCTTGGGCTCCATGTCGAGCAACCAGGCCGCCGCCGTGCCGGCGTACGCGCCGGTCCCGGGCAGAGGTATGGCGACGAAGACCGCGAGGCCCCAGAAGCCGTACTTCTCGATGAGGGGGTGCGCCTTGTCACGAATCTTCTCCAGCTTGCGATGCAGCCACCCCTTCTCGGAGAAGCGTTCGTAGACGAATTCGAGGAAGTAGTAGCCCGGCCAGAAGATGGCAAGGCTGGCCAGCAAGATGATGGGCAGATACACCTGCTCTCCCGCCGCAACCGCCCATGGAACGGCCGCGCGGAGCTCGATCGTGGGAATCCACGACACGAACACGTACTTGAGCCAGGCGGGAAGATCGCTCAGAAACTCGGGCATCGCTTACCTTTCGGGTGCGAAAACGTCGTAGATGCGCTCCACCTCTGAGCGCCAGTAGCCTTCGGGGTCCGACACGTCGCGGCCGAGGCGGGCGGCGTTGCGGAAGTAGCCTTCACCCGGCATGCCGGTGTCGGCGCGAACGACGAGCGACGCCAGCATTATGCCATGTACCGCGTCGGCCTCGGTGCAGATCTCGTTCAGGAAGCCCATGATCGCCCAGGACCGGGGCTTCAGGTCCACGGCGGTAACCTCCCGGCACAGCTCGGCGTACGTCAAAGTGCCGCGCACTCGGGCACGTTCCTCCAGGAGCAAGTTCGCCTGGGCCTTGGCAGCCTCCCAGACTTCGAGCGGAAAGCCGTATCGGGTGTTCTCAGACATGCAGGGAGTATGCCACAGGCGCGGAGTAGAATGGCGATGCGATGGATGTCCGTTACCACATACCCGACGACGACGCGGCGCTCCTAGCGGAGTGCGAGGTCCAGACTTTCCGCGGCACGGGCCCCGGCGGCCAAGGAGTCAACACCACCGACAGCGCCGTGCGGATACGCCACCTGCCTAGCGGGTACACGGTCATATGCCGAAGAGAGCGCAGCCAGCTGCAGAACAAGCGCGAATGCCTGGACCGGCTGCGCCAGCGCCTCGAACAGCATAACGCCGCGCTCGACGCACCCAAGCGCGTGCCCACGCGGAAGAGCCGGGCCGTGAAAGCGCGCCAGGTCGAAGCGAAACGCCGACACGCGCGGCTGAAGCGCACGCGCGAACGCGTGCAGCCGGGCGAGGAGTAGCGCTCAGGCGAGCATGCGAACGCGCCCGCCCGCGAGGTACGCGGACAGGCGCGTGAGGTGTGTGGTGGAGGCGCGGAGAATCGAACTCCGGTCCACGACAGCCCCCTGGGGAGCATCTCCAGGCTC
>JAFGNP010000092.1 GCA_016926975.1 Coriobacteriia bacterium
CACCAACTACGCCATCACCGAGACGGACCTGCTGTTCGGCATCGGGGTGCGTTTCGACGACCGCGTGACCGGCAAGCTGGCCACGTTCGCGAACAAGGCGAAGATCATCCACGCGGACATCGACCCGGCGGAGATCGGCAAGAACCGTTCGGTGAACCTGCCCATAGTCGGAGATGCGAAGTCGGTTCTCGAGGCCATAGTGGTCGAGCTCCGCAAGATGAACGCCGAGCCGCGCACTGAGGCGTGGATGCGCGTGATCGACGACTGGCGGGCGCGGTACCCGTTCCACTACCACACGAGCGAGACGTCGATCATGCCCGAGTCGGTAGTGGAGCGCGTCCGGGAGCTCACGAAGGGCAAGCCGACGGTCTACACCACAGAGGTGGGGCAGAACCAGATGTGGGCGTGCCAGTACCTGAGGATCACCGAACCGCGCACGTGGGTGTCCTCGGGTGGCCTCGGCACGATGGGCTTCGGTCTGCCTGCGGCCATCGGCGCGCAGCTGGGCCGCCCCGACCACATGGTGATCGACATCGCCGGTGACGGGTCCATCCAGATGAACAGCCAGGAGCTCGCCACGGCGGCGATCAACAAGCTGCCCGTGAAGGTGATCATCCTGAACAACGGCTATCTCGGCATGGTCCGGCAGTGGCAGGAGCTCTTCTACGAGCACCGCTATTCGTCCTCCACGCTGCCGCAGGACTGCCCCGATTTCGTGAAGCTCGCCGAGGCGTACGGCGCCTTCGGCGTGCGTGCCACGACACCGGAGGAGCTGGACGACGCGCTTGTAGCGGCGTTTGCGTTCGACGGCCCCGCGGTCGTGGACGTGCGCGTCGAGCGCGAGGAGAACGTGTTCCCGATGGTGGCGCCTGGCGGCTCGATCGACGAGATGCTGGGCGGCATCCCCGGTGGCCCGGTCTCGGAGATGCTCGACGACGAGATGTTCGAGGAGGTGTGGGAGTAGATGAAGCACACGCTGTCTGTACTCGTGGAGAACAAGCCGGGTGTTCTCACCCGGGTTTCGTCGCTGTTCGCGAGGCGCGGCTTCAACATCGATTCGCTCGCCGTGGGCGAGACCGAAGACCCGACCCTCTCGCGCATGACGATCGTCGTGGCTGCCGACGAGACCGCCATCGAGCAGGTCACGAAGCAGCTGCACAAGCTCATCAACGTGATCAAAATCCAGGACCTCGATCCGAAAGACATGATCGACCGCGAGCTCGTGCTCTACAAGGTGAACGCGGCGCCCGAGCGGCGGCACGAAATCATCGAGATCGCGAACGTGTTCAGGGCCAAGATCGTGGATGTCGGGAAGAACAGCCTCACGATCGAGGCGACCGGAACGAGCGACAAGCTGGCAGCGATGGAAGACCTGCTGCGCGCTTACGGCATCAAGGAACTTGCACGCACCGGGAAGATAGCGCTCGCGCGCGGATCGCGCGACGCGTAGGAGTTGAGAGCGCTTTCACCCGAAGGCGCAAGGAGGAGGAAGCAAGATGGCGACCGTCTACTACGAGAAGGACTGTGACCTGAGCTTGATCCGCGACCGGAAGATCGCGGTCATAGGATACGGGTCGCAGGGTCACGCGCACGCACTCAACCTGCACGACTCGGGATGCGACGTAAGAGTCGGCCTGCGTACCGGTTCCAGGAGCTGGGAAGCCGCCAAGGAGGCCGGTCTGAAGGTCGCCACGCCGCGTGAGGCGGCCGGCGAAGCTGACATCGTCATGATGCTCACGCCCGACGAGCTCACCGCGCACATCTACTACTCGGAGATCCACGAGTCGATGACCGCCGGTAAGGTGCTCGCCTTCGCGCACGGCTTCAACATCCACTACCAGCAGATCGAGCCTTCGCCGGACGTTGATGTCATCATGATCGCCCCCAAAGGCCCCGGTCACATGGTGCGCCGTGTGTTCACCGAGGGCTCGGGCGTGCCGTGCCTGATCGCCGTCCACCAGGATGCGAGCGGCAAGGCCAAGGACATCGCGCTCGCGTGGGCGCTCGGCATCGGCGGCGCGCGCGCTGCCGTCATCGAGACCACCTTCGCCGAGGAGACCGAGACCGACCTGTTCGGCGAGCAGGCGGTTCTCTGCGGCGGTTTGACCCACCTAGTGCAGGCCGGCTTCGAGACGCTCGTCGAGGCTGGTTACCAGCCGGAGATCGCCTACTTCGAGTGCATGCATGAGGTGAAGCTCATCGTCGACCTCATGTACGAGGGCGGCATGGCCAAGATGCGCGACTCGATCTCCAACACCGCCGAGTACGGCGACTACGTCACGGGCCCGCGCATCGTCACCGACGAGACGCGCGAGACGATGGCTGAGGTTCTCTGGGAGATTCAGAACGGCACGTTCGCACGCGACTGGATCCTCGAGAATCGGGCGGGTCAGCCAAGCTTCAAGGCGATGCGCCGCATACAGTCCGAGCACCTCATCGAGGAGGTCGGGGCGGAGATGCGCTCCATGTTCGCGTGGCTACGACAGGAATAGCCTACGGCCATTCCTGCACAGCCACGCGCCACGCATCGAGCGGACATGTGCCGCTCATGCGCGGCCGTACGGTATCAAGCGCCGCTTCATGCCGGGAGTGGCGAGAGTTGAAGACCCTGAGAGAGGAAGAGAGCAACAATGCAGAAGAAGTACCTGATGACGCCGGGCCCCACGCCGGTACCCGCGGAGGTCCTGCTCACGCAGGCC
>JAFGNP010000093.1 GCA_016926975.1 Coriobacteriia bacterium
GCGAGGATCACCGGCGCCCACGTCGGGATACGGCTTCCAACATCCTCCCAGTCGAACGTGACGCCGGTGCCTCCCTGTTCGCCTGGCACGAACGTGTCGAGCAACAGCGCCGAGACGAAATCGCGGTACACGCCTGCGGCCCGAGCATCGAACCCGGTGCCAACCCTGAGTGCCTTGATGACCGGCACGGGAGCGACCTCGCAGGTCTCCGGTGCCTCGGCACCGTGGTACTGCACCGCGGTGAGGCCGAGCCGTGCCACCGCCTCCCACACGTCGTCGGCCCGCGCATCGACGAACACGCCGATGCGCGCCACCAACGGCGGGACGTCCGCAAACACAGCGGCCGCCTGATCGAGCGTCACCTGCCGCCGGGACGGGGCGAGCACGACGCCGAGTGCATCGGCGCCGGCCGCCACCGCCACGGCGGCGTCTTCGGCCCGTGTGAGGCCGCATATCTTGACGCGTGTGCGCTGCACTGCTACTCCGAAAGCGTGGTGCCGGCGGCAAAGTCGAAGTCAACGAGTTCGCCGGCATTGTAGGCCTGGTACGCGGCAAGGTCGAAGTGGCCGTGACCGGAGAGGTTGAACAGGATGACCTTGTCCTCGCCCGCGGCGTGCGCGGCCTTGGCCTCGTTGATGGCCGCGAGGATCGCGTGGCTGCTCTCCGGCGCGGGCAGAATCCCTTCGGCGCGCGCGAACATGACCGCCGCGTCGAAGCACGCGATCTGGTCGACCGCGATCGCCTCGATCTCGCCCTCGTGCACGAGTTGCGAGAGGAGCGGCGAATCGCCGTGGTACCGCAGGCCACCCGCGTGGATGCCGGCGGGCACAAAGTCGTGGCCGAGGGTGTACATGAGCATCTGCGGCGTCATGCCCGCCTCATCGCCGAGGTCGTAGCGGTACTCGCCCGCGGTGAGCGTCGGACACGCCTTGGGCTCAACCGCGAGCAGGCGCGCGCTGCTCTTGCCCTCAAGCTTACGGTGGTAGTACGGGAACGCGATGCCGGCGAAGTTGCTTCCGCCACCGACGCAGCCGATGACCACGTCGGGCTCTTCTTCGGCAAGCGCCATCTGCTCGATGGCTTCCTGGCCGACGATGGTCTGATGCAGGCACACGTGGTTGAGCACACTGCCGAGCGAGTAATGGGTGCCGGGGTCCTTGAGCGCGACCTCGACGGCCTCGGAGATGGCGATGCCAAGCGAGCCGGTCGAGTCCGGATCCATCGCGAGCACGTGCCGACCGGCGTCGGTGAGGTTCGTCGGTGAGGCATGCACGGTGCCGCCGTAGGTCTCCATGAGGATGCGGCGGTACGGCTTCTGCTCGTAGGAGACCTTCACCATGAAGACCTCGACATCGATGCCAAACAGAGCGCCGGCGATGCAGAGCGCGCTCCCCCACTGACCGGCGCCCGTCTCGGTGGAGATCTTCGTGATCCCCTCCTGCTTGTTGTAGTACGCCTGCGGAATCGCGGTATTCGGCTTGTGGCTGCCAGCCGCGCTCACACCCTCGTACTTGAAGAAGATCTTGACGCCCGAAGGCAGCCCGAGCACGCGCTCGAGTTGCCGTGCTCGCAGCAGCGGTGAGGGACGATAGGTCTTGTAGACGTCGATGACCGCGCCGGGGATGTCGATCCAGCGGTCCGCGGACATCTCCTGCTTCAGGCATTCCATCGGGAACAACTTGGCCATGACCTCACCGATCTGCTCCTGCGAGAGCTCGGTGCCGTCGGGCGTGACCACCTTCGGTGGCGCCGGCGGGTTCTTCAGATCGGGGATGACGTTGTACCAGGCCTCCGGAATCCTGGTCTCATCCAGCCCGAACCTCGTCTTGTCGCTCATTGCCGTGCTCCTTTCCTCACGCCGGTCAGGTCTGCCAGTACGTCTTCAGGAATCGGCGCGCGCATGAGCGTCTCGCCGACAAGTACCGCATCCGCGCCGGCCGCCGCAGCGGCCTCGACATCCGCTCGCGTTCTGATCCCACTCGCGGCCACGACCACCACATCGCATCCGGCGGCCTCCTCGAGGACGCGCATCTGGTGCGCCGTGTCCACTTCGAGCGTACGGAGATCGCGGGCGTTCACCGCAACCGCGCGTGCGCCGAGTCCGCATGCCATGTCCAGCTCATCCAGGTCGATCACCTCGACGAGCGGACCGATACCGATGGAGCGGGCAAGGTCCATGTACCTCCCCAGGTCACTTCCAAGCACACTCGTCATGAGCAGAACGCCGTCGGCGCCGCTCGCCTGTGCGATGTAAAGCTGAACGGGGTCGACGACGAAGTCCTTACAGAGCAGCGGTAGCTCGGTCACCGCGGCAACCGCTTCGAGGTCCGCAAACGACCCACCGAAGTACTCAGGCTCGGTGAGTACCGAGATCGCACACGCACCGCCACGCCGGTACCGCATCGCCTGCTCGGCCGCGACGCAGTCGGGCGCGATTGCCCCGGCGCTCGGCGAGGCCTTCTTCACCTCCGCGATCACGCAGACGTCGTCGAGAGAGCGTACGATCTCGACGTTCTCGAACGGCCGGTGCGCACGCTCGGGGCGTAGTCGCCGCTCCAGCTCGCCCTGCGTGAGCGACCCGAACTCGGCTTTGAGCCGGGCCTTTCGACGCTCCACCACGGTGTCCAAGAAGTTCACGCGGCACCTCCGAGTCGTCTGCTGGTCGCCGCCAGGCGATCAAGGACCTCGAGCGCCCTGCCCGAATCGATCGACTCGCGGGCTCGTGCCACACCGGCCGCGAGATCGGTCACCTCTCCCGCGGCGAGCAGCGCCGCTGCCGCGTTCATCAGCACGACGTCCCGGCGCGCTCCGTGCTCGCTTTGAAGCACCGCGCGCACGAGCGCGGCGTTGGCTGCGGCGTCGCCGCCCGCGATGTCGGCGATCGTGGAACGCGCGATGCCCACCTCCTCGGGCGTCACCGTGTACGTGCGCACCCCACCGGCCGTGGCTTCGTACTCGGCAACGGTGGTGGACCCGCTCGCCGAAACCTCATCCATCCCAGGATGGCCATGCACCACGAGCACGCGCTCAGCACCGAGGCGCCCCGCCACCTCGGCCATCACCGGCGCAAGACGCGCATCGTAGACGCCGAGCAGCTGCCGCCTGGCGC
>JAFGNP010000094.1 GCA_016926975.1 Coriobacteriia bacterium
AAGATGGAGCCGTCGTGTAAGGTCAGCTGCTGCGTGACCTCGGCCAGCAAAACTGGGGTGTGCCGGTATTCCATTCTCAAAGACCTACAACAGGCCGCTGTCGGCCAAGTCGCTCGTGAGTTCTTCGATCCGCCCCTCAGCCTCGCCGTTGTACTCGGCCCAAGCCTTGGCATTCCAGATCTCAATCCGGTCACCGTTACCGATCACGGCAACGTCTCGATCGAGATCGGCGTACTCGCGCAGGTTGGCCGGGATGCTCAGTCGCCCGGTACCGTCGAGCTCGTCTTCCTTGGCTCCGGCGGTGAAGAAGCGGCGCACCTGGCGGAAGTCCTTGCCGAAATCCCCGCGCTCCATCAGCTGGCCGAGAAACGCCTCGTACTCCTCGGGAGAGAACACGTAGAGGCACTTTTCGATACCCTTGCCTACTACGTAGCTGCCGGCCATCTGACTCCGGAACTTCGCAGGCAGAGACAGGCGCCCCTTGGCGTCCAGCGTGTGCTGGTATTCGCCGAGAAACATGCGTGCCTCCCCACTTTCGAACCGGTCTTGTGCCCCTCGGGCACCTGCATGACTAGACTCTATGCCACTTTGCCCCACTTTGCAACACAATTTGGGCAATTCTCCCACCGCACTCCATGTTGTGCCATTCGCGCCCTGAATCCGCCATGTGCACACGGCATGCGCGGATAGACGCTGCCGTTTGTGACCGACCGGAATGAGGGGAACTATCGTTACGTAGCGTCGAATCGACGTGAACCTGTCGCCTTTGCGAACCGTCATAGGTGATGACAGGCAGGAATCGGACCTTGACAGTGGAAAGAGACAGCGACGGAACCGGGATTCGTGCAGTTGCTCGTGCATGACGGGAACTGTAGAATCCCAGGTAATGCACGGGTGCGATGGAGGTGAGCAGCCCTTATGTACGGATGGTTCAATCTCGGAAACAACGTCTCCGGCATAATGTTCAACTTGACCGTCGTCGTGTTCTTCGTCGTGGTCGCAATCGGCATCGGCTTCCTCGTCTACGCTGCCAAGCAGCTCAAGAAGGCAGAGGATGTCCTGCGGAAGAGCAAGCCCGAGTAACGCTGCCTCAACTACTGTCTTGTCCGGACGCCCTTGACCTGTCGTATGAAGGTCGAAGGGCGTTCGTGCATTCTAAGGTCGAGCGTGTCTCCCGGAAGGAGGAGTCGGGTCATGAAGTCAGACAAGAGGCCAAGGCTGTCGGCACTGGTGCTCGCGGTGCTCCTGACCGCAGGCGCCGTGGCAGGCTGCACGACAGCAGAGGAAGCCACAGTCGACGAAGTCAGCCGCTCCGTCGGCGGCTCCGATATGGCGGCGACTTCCCCTGAGGCGGTCACCGGGGAGTACGCCGAGGACCAGTCGCTCGAAGCCGCGCCCGCGTCCGAGGGCACGGCCGTAGAGACCGACAGGATGATCATCAGGACCCAGACCCTGAGGCTCGAGGTGGAGAGCACCCCAGATACGGTCGAAGCCCTCCGCGAGCTGGCGGACACCCACACTGCGGTGATCACCGACCTGCAAGTAGCCACCGACACCGGAGACTGGCTGTACCGCTACGATGAGTACGGCTACGCCGTGGGCGACGGTGCGGCACTGCGCGGCTGGATGACCGTCAGAGTGCCCGCCGAGTCACTTGACGCCTTCGTGGATGCCACCATGGCTCTCGGCACGGTCAAGTACCAGGCCGAGGACACCGAGGACGTGACGCAAGAACACGTCGACCTCAACGCGCGACTCGACAACCTCCGCGCCGAGGAGGTGCACCTTCGCTCCTTCTTCGACGCCGCATCTGACGTGCAGGACATGCTCGCCATAGAGGCGGAGCTCAACCGGGTCCGCCAGGAGATCGAGAGCATGGATGCCCAGGTGAAGTACCTCGAGCGCCAGGCCGCCATGGCGACCGTCACCATCGAACTCGTCGAAGAGCAGGAAGTCGTGCGCCCTGAGGGCGAGGATTGGGGCTTCAAGGAAGCTATCACTTCCGGCTTCCGCGGAGCGGCCAACGTGCTCACATTCGCGATCGCTTTCCTGATCGCCACTGCTCCCCTGTGGATATTCGGCCTGGTCGTCTTCTTCGTAGTCCGCGCGATCCTCATGAACCGTCGCAAGAAGAGAGCGGCTTCGGTCGACACCTTCACTGCGGCACCTGCCGAAGACCCCACCGGGCCTGCGGAAGAGTAACGCGTGCTGATGCCGCATCTGCGAATCCCGCTGTGGGCGGCGGCCGCTATCCCGGTCGCCGCCTACGTGGTTCGAAGCGTCGTGCGTGGTACAGCGATTCCCGATCTGCCCGCAGACGCAATAGTGCTATGCGCGCTGCTCGTAGCGCTCGGACTTGCCGCGCGCTATGGCTCGGCCCAACAGCATCGCCAGGACGAGTTGGACGCACAGATGGACGAACGTAACCCCGGCGAAAGCGGCAGCGGGCAGCACGACAAGATCTGATACGGGATCGAGACCTGCTATGCCAGGGGCACCAGAACCGCCGACCAACGTGAGCCATCCCCCAAGCGCAACACCCACTGCCGCGCCCAGACCCCAGGAAGCCGACCAGAGAAGCGCTTCAGGCACGCGGAGACGCTCTCGGTGTCGATTCAACAGCAACACACCCGTGCCCTTCCCGGAAAGGCGAACCGATCAGCGCTTCCGCGCGCGGGGGTGTGTGGTGAGATACTCCTCGCGCACATGCGCACGATCCACGTGAGTGTACACCTGGGTGGTGCTGATGTCGGCATGGCCGAGCATCTCCTGCAGAGCACGCAACTCCGCGCCACCCCGGAGCATGTGTGTCGCGAATGAATGACGGAGCGTATGAGGGTGGAGGTCGAGCCCGACGCGGCGTCCATACGTGCGAACCAGCCCGAAAAAGGCCTGTCGCGTAAGCCGCCCTCCGCGAACGTTCAGGAACACAGCCGACGAATCCTGCCTCGTGGCAGCTTTCTTGGCCCTCAAGTACGGCCGGCCGTGCTCCAGGTACTCGGAAAGCGCCACACTCGCCGCACCCGCTACCGGCACCAGACGCTCCTTGTCCCCCTTGCCCATCACGCGCAGGAAGCCCGCTTCGAGATCGATGTCGAGAAGGTCCAGGCCAACAAGCTCGCTAACGCGCAGACCGCAGCCATACAGGACCTCAAGCGCGGCACGATCGCGGTAGCCGACAGGCCCCTTCGGGAACGGCTGTGACAGCAGGCGCTCCGCATCGTCTATGGAGATAACTGCCGGAAGACGCGCCGGTACCTTGGGCAGAGACACATCGACCGTCGGATGAACATCGGTGAGGCCCTCACGCACCAGAAACGCATGAAAACTCTTAACAGCGGCGATCTTGCGCTCGACAGTACTGGGCGCCAGCCCCTTGGCCTGCAGCGCAGCCATGAAAGACGTCACGTCGTCGCGACTGGCATACAACGGATCGACCGACCGGTCCCTCAGGTGCCCCAGATAGGCTCTCAAGTCACCGCCGTAGGCGCTGATCGTGTGTACGGAAGACCCGCGTTCCACAGCGAGGTAGCCGAGAAAATCATCTAGTATTCGCTCACCCATGAGCGAATACTACCCCATTTTCAGAACCAGCGGCACGAATAGCCGGATAGACGGCACGCAAGTCATGTTTCTGGCCGCGGATTCGGGCAGATGCTACCGTCGCTGCGCCGCCACCTCCGCGGCCAAGCGGCCCGCAGCAGCGGCGGCAAGGAAGAAGGCCGGATCCTCATCGGCAGAACGACCCATGGTGCGGGTCTCGACGCCACGCATGTCGGGAAAAGTGGCCTCGGGAACCACCCTGCACTCGTGACGCGACCAGATGCCTGAAGCTTCGAGCGCCTGCGTCACTTCGGCGTGCATAGGACCGGGCAGCGTCGGAACCGCCACCAGCGCAGGCGCCAGCGCGACAACACCGAGAGCTGCGAGCGTTTGATGACTTACGGGTACGTGCCGCGGTCGTTCGTCGGCAAACGATAGCCTGAGCGCCGCGATCGGCACTCCCCCGAGCGAGTACACCGCGTTCAGTGCCTGGCCCTGTGCAATACCGCTGTGACCGAACGGAGTCGCCGTCCCAGGCATGCCGGGACCGATGGCGACGATGATGATATCCGCTGCGAGAACGTGACGCGCGGCCAGGAGTGCCGAGTACACGTTCACCGCTTCGAGCTCCCCGCCGAAAGCCTGGCCGGCAGTGATCGAGCCGTCCAGCAGACCCGCCGCCTTCAACTGCGGTACAAGCCGCGACACCGCCATCGGCAGAGCGGCCTCGTCGGTCATCACGTACGCGACCCGGAGTGCCGCATCCGACTGCTTCACCGCCCCGGCCACAACGGCAACCTGGCTGTGGAGCCCACAGCACACGACGGGAGCCCCCTCCAGGCTGCGCGCTTGCGCCATCACATCGTGATGACCGCTGGCGGGCTCTTCCACAGCGGTCACATCGCGCTGCATGGGCGTGTAGCGGAGCTTCATGATGTGCCCGGCCACCGGGTCATCGACCGCCACGCCCTCACCGGCCCGAGCCACTACGAAGTGATCCCCACCCGTGCCGAGGGCGAGATCCACGGCGGTCGTGTTGCACAGCACCCGGTCGCCGATCGCGCACTCTCCGGTCAGCGCCGGGTATGCGATGGCGGAGGCGGGCTCCGTACAGGCGTCGATGAGCACCGCCAACCGTTGCGCGCCAGATTCGGCAGGACTTGCGGTGGTGACGCTACCCCAGACCAGCCTCATCGCCCTACCCCGCTGCCAGATACGCGACTGCCACGAGCAGATCGCAGAGGCGCTCGAGTTCCGACACCTGAAGCTCCTCGTCGATCGAGTGCACGTTGGTCATGCCTGAGCCGAGCACGAGAGCCTGCGTGCCGTAAGCAGCAAACACGTTGGCGTCGCTGCCACCCCCGGTGGTGTAGAGGTGAGACTCCACGCCGATCTCGGAACATGCGCTCTCCACGAGGTGTACCGCCGGGGAGTCACCAGCTACCGAGAACCCCTCATAAGCCAGCGTCCATTCGGCATCAACGACCGCTCCGTACGCCTCGGCGGCATCCGTCATCGCCCGCTGCATACCCTCCCGTACAGACTCCACCCGCTCCCGGTCGAGCGAGCGGCACTCACCGGTGACTACGCATGACGGAGCCGTCACGTTCGTGGCGCTGCCCCCCTGTATCGCCCCGATGTTCGCCGTGGTCATCGCGTCGAGACGCCCCAGATCCATTCTCTCGATCGCCGATGCGGCAACCCGGATCGCAGACACGCCCTTCTCGGGTTCCACGCCTGCATGGGCCGCGCGGCCAGTGAAAGTCGCCTTGAACGTCCAGTGAGTAGGAGCAGCGGTCACGATACCGCCCACCCGCCCGTCGGCATCCAGCACCAGGCACACGTCCGCGCGAGCGTCTTCGGGTGAGAGCGCCTTAGCGCCGATGAGCCCCTCCTCTTCAGAAACGGTGAGGAGCGCCTTGACCGGAGCGTGTGGACGCTCGCCCTCCTGCAGCCGCCGAACCGCTTCGATGATCGCCGCAACGCCCACCTTGTCGTCGCCGCCCAGAACCGTCTCT
>JAFGNP010000095.1 GCA_016926975.1 Coriobacteriia bacterium
ACAGTGCTCGTAGCACTGGGTCTCACGCTCGTCGCAGGGCTCGCGCCTGTGGGCGTTGCAGCGCAGGCAGCTACCGAGATCCCGGTCTTCCACAATCAGCTCGAGGAGAGCACCGCCGCTGGCAAGCTGACAATCACCGACGAGCCGCTAGCCTCGCTTCTCGCTCCCCACGCCAGGACCGCTACGGTCATCCAGCCGGTTGCAGCGCCCAAGGCCACCACCACTGCGGCCAAGACCACGAGCACCTCCACGGAGCCCGCAACCGCCGAGGCGCCGCGTGACGAGACATCCGATGCTCAGTCCATCCTCGCCGGTTACATCTCCAAGTATCCGATTCTCGCCGGCACGACCGTCACGTTCGGCGATGCTCAGGGCTACCAGGCCATCGCGTACTACAAGTCAGGGCGCATCGTGATCAGCGCCGACCACACCGCAAGCCTCTCCCGCATCATCGGTCACGAAATCTGGCACATCATCGACTACCGCGACAACGGCGTCATCGACTGGGGAGAGAACATCCCCCCGAACTGAGATCGAAAACAGCCTGATCGGACGAGACCTCGGCCCCCCTCCCCCGAGGTCTCGTCATATTCGCAACCAGCCTAGATGCTGCGCCGGAGGGTCTGCCGATCGAATAGTGAGTCAAGCGCGACCCGTCACCGAAGAAACCGGGGTGCGTCCGCCGTTGCGGACGCACCCCCTCCCCAGCAGTCGAACACTGCCGAACCCCTCACAGTCAGCTGGCTCTAAGATGACTTGTGGGAGGCAAGCCTCAGCGCCAGGCCGACCACGCCGGCAATGATGACCGCCAAGATGAGCAACAGGTACTCGGCACCGGTGAACGGCAGGAACGGCTCGTCCACCTCCACGACCACTCTGTGGCTTGCAGTGTCGTTCGAATCGTTTGAATCGCGTGGGTGACGAATGACTACGACGTTATCGACATTCGTTCTACCCTCGGGCATGTCGTCCTTGACGCGCACAGAGTAGGTGAGGGTCTGCTTGCCACCTGCAGCTGTCAGCGGACCGGGCAGGGTCCAGGTGATCACCCCGCCTGAGGCGGCTCCGCCGCCTGCGTCAACCAGGGTGACGTAGCGTTCGTCGTAGTCATCGGAAATCGTGAAGTTCTCGGCAGCCAGATCGCCGTTGTTCCAGTAAGTAAGCGTGTAGGTGATCACATCGCCGACATCGGCAACAGAGCGATTCGCGGACTTGGTGATTGCCAGATCGAGCTCGGTGAATGGCAGATATGTGTCAATAGTGACTTCATCGGAGTCCTGAACCTGGTTCTCGTACTCGTCGATGGCAGTGACCATCGCGATGTTGGTGACACCATCGGTGAGCGTAGTGCTCTTCGTGAAGGTCCGGGAGCCCCCGACCTCGAGTTCGTCGATCGTGCCGATCTGGCCGAGCTGGTCATCGACGAGAACCGCATCGAAGAGCGTGACGTCACCGATGTTACTGACCACATACGTGTAGGTGACCAGGGTGCCGGACAGTACGCCCTCAGGCGGAGCATCCGATGACTTCTCAAGCGAGATGCCAGGATCGGTGACCAGGACACTGGCCTCTGCCTCATCTGAAGCGGCGGACCCATCGTTGTCAACGACCGCTGCTTCAACGACGTTCAGGTAGGTTCCCGGCTCCGTATGGTCGATGGAGAACTCGAAAGTCCGTGACTCATCCGGATCCAGCCAGATCTCCGGGTCGCCTTCTGCCCACTCGTACACGGTGCCGAAGAGGCTGTCCTCGACCGACATGATCTGCACCGGCTCGGGGCTCGTGTTTGTCACATCGGCTGTGTAGTCGAACGTCCCGCCCGGCATGATCATGTGCAGAGGTTCGGCCAACTTCTCGACGTCCACACTCGGCTCCACGTCGGTGAAGGTCACGTCCGCGTCGTCGTAGTCGGTGGCTTCTGTCTCCTCGTTGTCGACCGCCGTGACGGTGACGACGTCTTCGTGGGGGCTTGAAGGTTCGCCTTCGAGCCACTCGGTGAAGCTGTAGGTGGCCTCATCGCCGACGACCAGGTAGGTCTTGTCGAACTCGGACACGTCGATCGTGCCGAAGACCGTGTCCACCGCACCGGTGAGAGTGACCGGTTCGGTCCCGGTGTTCTCGACCACGACCGTGAAGGTCACGTCGCCGCCGGTCTCGGGCACGCTCGTCGGGTCCGCCGTCTTGGTGACGGTGATCTCGGGCACCACGTCGGTGAAGGTGACGGTCTCGTCGTCTGAGTCGGTCACTTCGGTCTGCTCGTCGTCAACGGCAGTCGCAGTCACGGTGTTGGTGTGAGGCGTTAGAGTATCCGATGAGAGCGGCACCGTGAACCAGCCAGAATAGCTGTCGCCAATAGGAATGTACTGGGGTAGCGTCAAGTCAGTACTCGCCAGGAGGGTCAGGTCGCCGAAGACGTCGTCTACCAGACCGGTGAGCGTGACGTCCTCAGGCCCAGGGTTGTAGACGGTCACGGTGAAAGTGACGTAGCCCCCGTCTTCCGGCACGCTCTTCGGGATCGCCGTCTTGGTCACACTGATGACCGGCGGCACGTCGGTGAAGGTGACGGTCTCGTCATCGGTAGCCGTGTCGGACCTCTGGAATGAATCGACACCGGTCACGGTAACGTTGTTGGTGTGCGGGGTGAGAGAGTCAGACGCGAGTGTCGCGGAGTACGTGAACGCGAACGCGCCACCCGGGGCGAGAGTGATGTCCATTCCGCCGTTCTGGCTCTTGGCTGCTGGCAGCAAATCATATTCTGGACCGGCGCCTGCACCGAACTTGTCGTCTGTTATCTCGGTGATGGTGATCGGGTGGTACGCATTGTTGTTCGTGATAACGAACGTGTAGACAACATTTCCACCGGTCTCAGGGACGCTTGTGGGACTGGCCGTCTTGGTGACACTGATGTCCGGCACAGGCGGGATGACGCCCGTCATGGCGGTCGCCGTGTCGTTCGCCGGATTGTCGTCCGTGGTCGCCGCATCCACCGTCGCGGAGTTCACCCTGTCGGAGGAGTCCGCCACCCCGCTCATGGGCAGAGACACGTTGGCCGTCGCCTGGAATGTCACGGTCGCTACCTGACCGGGTACCATCGTGCCCAGTGGGATATTCAGTACTCCCGCGAAGAAGGTAGGTCCCACGATCGGCGTTGCCCCGCTGATCGTCACAGAACCCGGCACGTAAGTGGTCAGGGGGTCCAGGACATCCTCAATGACGACGTCATACGAGGTGACAGTTGTGGATGTATTGGTCACCACCATCGTGTAGGTGATGGGAGCTCCGGCCACAACAGGATCCGGAGAATCGGACTTGGTGATAGAGAGGTCCGCGATCTGCTCTAGGAAACCTTCCGCCTGACGCAACGGGCAGGTCATAGCGGCTGATGCAAAACTCTTGTCCGGGTTCTCGGGCGTTGTCGCCGAATCTATACCAGTCTGAATGACACCGTTCGTGCCTTCAGTAATCGACCCCTTCAATACCACCCACATCTCGACAATGATCTTGTCGCCAGTCTGAAGACCGGAGACCGTCACACTACCGAGGATCTTCTCGTTGCTGGTACCACCGTTCACAACGCTCCACGACAAACCACTGACGGTCGCCGAAGCACCGCTGTCTTCGTGGTACGCATCTCCGGTGTCCACGAACGCCCCCAGCACACCGTAGGCAGGATCGAATCCGAAGTCATCGCCATTAGTCGTCTTGGCCATCCAGAACGGCTTGACGTTGATGACACCGCTCGCTCCGGCCGCAGCACCGTCAACGATCAACTCGAACGGCACTACCTGGCCGAGAGTCATGCCGTCCGGCGTCAGTGACGCAACCGCATCGAGGTCGTTGCTTGCATTGGTGGGCCCGTACGCGACCGCATGCTGATACGGATCTGCATGCGCGCCGGTGAACGGATACGAGATGCCGGGAAGGGCATCCAGACCCGAGGGAGAGAGCTTGTCGTAGGTCGGCATGTACGAACGGTTGTTAAGCTGCGGATCCGCCGCTCGCCAGAGGAGGACCGCGTCAGTGAACACCGCCGTGGCCACCCGCCCCGTTTCCGCACCGGTCGCCACAACAAGGTACTCGGCAACGAACCAGGTGGGAAGGTAGAACGCGTAGGTGAAGGTGCCGTCTTCCGCAACCGGAACCTGCACCTCGAGCAGCCAGCTGTTACCGATCACATCGTTCACTTGCAGATGGACCGCGCTGTCGCCCAACCAGTCGCCCCCACTGAGTGTGACCAGCGAGCCCGGCGCATAGTCGTCCCGGTCGCTGATGACCCAGGGCTCACCGAACTCGACGACCGCAGACTCAGCCGACACCGTCTGGGGAGCTGTTTCGCCTGAAGGCTCAACCACCGGATCGGTCTCCGAGGGCGAGTCCTCTTCGCCCTCAGGACTCTCATCCAGCGCCGACAGATCGCCCAGCTCCGGATCCTCGGCAGGATCTCCCGGCGCTAACTCATCAGGAGACGGTTCCGGCGTCGAAGTGGTCTCACTCGCCACCGCCTGCATCGGCACACTCGGACCCACGATCATCGTGAAGACAGCGAGCGCCAGACACAGAGAGATCAGCCGCACACCGGCAGACCTCCCCTGCGCGCGCGCCCAGAGAATATTCGTCATCGTCAGTCCCTCCCAAGACCCACTTAGACGACTTCGGCACCCCTGAAAAAGAACGAGACCGGCCCTTGTTAGGGTCGGTCTCACCATTGGCTCCGCGTCGGACTTCGGTGACCGCAAACGCCCCCGACGTATCAGCGCCTCCCAAGAAGCCGATTCCTCGATACTCAAAGTACGGGTGCCTACAACACGTGCAAGTTGCAGTTTACCCCAGTCTCGGCGATTTGTAACCAATATCACACTAGGTAATGACGAACGGATGCTCGACGGCAGTACGAGCTGCTGCAATCTCGCTGCGGGCCAGAAAAGCGACGCCGCAGGTCTGTGCGGCCATCAGCTGGCCCTACCGCTTGACGGTCGCCCCGATGAGCGCGCGGTCGAGCACTTCGTCCATGCGCTCGACTGCGACGATGTTCATCTCGGAGCGCACATGCTCCGGAACGAGGTCGAGGTCCCTGACGTTCTCCTTGGGAATAAGGACGGTCTTGATTCCCGCTCGATGCGCGGCCAGCAGCTTCTCCTTCAGCCCGCCTATCGGCAGCACCCGGCCCCGCAGAGTGATCTCACCTGTCATCGCAACGTCACGCCGTACTTTCGTGCCCGTGAGCACCGAGGTTAGCGCCACTGCCATGGTGATGCCCGCCGAAGGCCCGTCCTTTGGTATCGCGGCCGCCGGTACGTGGATGTGCAGATCGAGCGATTCGGCGAAACCCGGGTCTATGCCAAGAGTCGTCGCATTCGCCCTGATCCAACTCACCGCAGCCTGAGCCGACTCCTTCATCACGTCGCCCAGCTGGCCCGTGAGCGTCAAACCCCCCTTGCCCTTCATCTTCGTGGCCTCGATGAAGATGACATCGCCGCCCACCTCGGTCCAAACCAGACCTGTGGCTGCACCGACCTCGTTCTTCTTCTCGGCAAGCCCGAAAGTGAAACGCACGGGTCCGAGGTACTCGTGTATCGACTTGCCGGTGACCGAAGTCTTCTTGGTCCCGCCTTCAACGACCTTGCGAGCCACCTGCCGACAGATCGTCGCGATCTGCCGCTCGAGGTTCCGGACTCCCGCTTCGCGCGTGTAACGACGGATGATCTCGCGGATCGCGCTGTCGCTGATCGTGAGCAGCGACGGCCTCAACCCATGCTCCTTGACCTGCTTGGGCACCAGGTACTTCCTGGCGATATGCAGCTTCTCTTCCTCGGTGTAGCCGGGGAAGTGTATGACCTCCATGCGGTCCTTGAGCGCCGGAGGTATCGGGTCGAGCAGGTTGGCCGTGGTTATGAACATCACGTCCGACAGGTCGAACGGCGCCTCGAGGTAGTGGTCCTGGAACGCGTTGTTCTGCTCGGGATCGAGCACCTCGAGCAGAGCCGATGTGGGGTCGCCACGGAAATCGGCCCCGACCTTGTCGATCTCGTCCATCATGAAGACCGGGTTGTTGGCCCCCGACTGGCTGATCGACTGGATGATCCTCCCGGGAAGAGCCCCCACGTACGTGCGACGGTGACCGCGGATCTCAGCCTCGTCGCGCACACCTCCGAGGCTGATGCGGATGAACTTGCGATTGAGCGCCCTGGCGATCGACTTGCCTATCGACGTCTTGCCCACCCCGGGCGGTCCGACGAAGCACAGTATCGGCCCACGCATGTGGTCGGTCAGCTTGTGTACGGCCAGATACTCCAGCACCCGCTCCTTGACCTTCTCCAGGCCGTAGTGGTCCTCGTCCAGAATCTCCTGAGCCTCTGTCAGATCGAGCTTCTCCTCATCGGCGATCTGCCAGGGAAGCCCCACGAGCCAATCCAGGTAAGTCCTGATGACCGCGGTCTCCGCGGCCGCCTGCGGCATCTTCTCGAGCCTGCCGAGCTCCTTCAGTGCCTTCTCGGCCACCGGCTCGGGCATGCCAGCTGCAGCGATCTTGTCCTTGTACTCGTCGACCTCTGCCTGCATCTCATCGAACTGACCGAGCTCCTGTTGGATCGCCTTGAGCTGCTCGCGCAGGAAGTACTCACGCTGCGACTTGGTCATCGACTCCTTGACGCGGTTCTGGATCTTGCTGCCCAGCTCTAGGATCTCGAGCTCCTTGCGAAGGAAGTCGGAGGTCTTCCTCAACCGCTCCTTGGGATCGAGCGCCTCGAGGATCTGCTGCTTCTCCTCGATCTTCAGTGAGAGATGGAACGTCACGAAGTCCGCCAGACGTCCGGGTTCCTCGATCGCCGAAGCGGCCATGAGCACTTCTTGCGGTATCGGCTTGCCGAGTTGGGAGGCGCTCTCGAAGTCCGCGATGAGATTGCGCATCAGCGCCTGCGCTTCAACGTCAGCGCGCTCCGGCTCGTCTATCACCTCGACGCGCACGGTCAGATGCGGGTCGATGGTCACGTACTCCAGTATGCGTACGCGCTGGACGCCCTCGACCAGCGCCTTCGCGGTGCCGTCGGGCAGCTTCAGCTCCTGGAGAATGGTCACCACGCAACCTACGTCGTAGATCTCCTCAGGCGTAGGGTCCTGGGTCTCGGCCGCATGCTGGGTCACCAGAGCCACGAGGTGATCGGTGCGCATGGACTGCTCGAGCGCACCGATGGAACGTTCCCGCCCCACGAACAGCGGCACCACCAGGTTCGGGAACAGGATCAAATCCCGCAACGGGATGAGGGGCAGCACCTCAGGTATCTGTGTACGCTCATCCTTCGTGGACATGCAGCGCCGGCCCTCTCGTCTCGAAAAGTGCGGGACGTGTGATAATCTCCCCAGTACTTCGCTATCGTACACGAAGCCTCCTGCCGCCCCCGCGCCAGCGGGACAGCGGATCGGATGTAGATATGTCACTTGCCCGTCGCAGCTCCACATCTCACATACTGCTGACGCTTCTGCTCGGGGTCGGACTCCTGTCCGGACCTGCCCATGCTGCGTCGGCTGTGGCCGAGACCAGCGCCGCAGGGACACAAGCGATATCCGTCGAGGTGTCTCAGCCCACTCCGGCCATCACGGAGGAGGGGCCTCTCCGGATATCGGTCGCGGTCTCAGCTCTGGCACCTACCGACTACCTGGAGGTCCGCCTCCGGCTGAAGAGTCCGTCCGGACGGCTCGTGTACCAGAAGACAGAGATCCGATCCGACCTTCCGGCAGGGCGACACATCATCGAATACGAGCACGACATCGCGAAACTGGATCTCGCGCAGGGCAGGTATCCGATAGAGGTCAGGGTCCTTGCTACAGACGCTGAGACGGCTGTGGCCGAAAGTCGGCTGCTGGTAGTCGATTCAGACACGCCCGCACTGCCCGTCGCATTGGCAGTGAGCGCCATCGACACTCCCACGGTGACATTCGGCGGCCGGTTCTGCACCGACCCGTCGAATGACTCCGGCCTGCGCGGAGATCTGGAGTATGTCGCCCAGCTCGCGATGGACCACAAGGTCCCACTGGGTCTTGCCGTCCCACCGGTACTGTTGGAGCAGTACGCGCATGTAGCCGCCGGTTGTGAGACGACGGCGGGGGTGACGATCGCCCCTACAGACGAACCGGCACTGCGAGCCGCCCATATGCTCCAATCGCTGCGAAGCGCAGCGGACGCCGGCACCGTCTACTTCATCGACGTGCCCTACGCGCTTCCCGATCTTGCCGGACTCGCGGAGATGAACGCCGCTGAAGACCTGGCAATGCACTGGGCGAAGACGGATGCCGTGATGGCATCGGTCCTTCGTTCGGCACCCCATTCGAAGACCGCCTACATAGGCCCTGCACTCAGCACCGCAGCGGTCTCCTCGCTGGAGCAGCGCGGAGCGTCGTGCATCCTCGCGCCTGCAACAGCTGTGAGCGATGGCGAGGACATCGCCACGCCTGGCTGCTATTCGCTGCCGAACGAGGATACCCGCGTGCTCGTCGTGAACGAGCGGGCCGCCCTCGGCGCCAGCACCGGCGCCGAGGACTTCTACGACGCGCTGTTCGACTGCCTCGAAGACGGCGGCCCTGCGGTCGTGATGCTCGAGCTCGGCCCGGGAGGGACTCACTCGGCTATCGACGTGCAGCACGCTCTCAGCTGGATCACGAATGCTCCTTGGCTGGAACTGTCTGAGATCGACTCCATGGTGGAAGCCGAACTGTCCCCGGACGTGGCGCTAGCGCCCCTGCCGCACAGCCACGCGCCCGGGGGCTACTGGTCGGAGATCGGGGCCGGCAGGACCGCAGCGCTCGCCTACTCGTCGGCCGTGGGTGCCGAGGACATCGACGCGCGTGCCGTGCTGCAAGCGATGCTCGTCTCCGAGAGCAGCCTGTGGAAGGGCACTGGCGATTGGGCTTCGTCCGCGCGTTGTCTGGCACTCACACGGGAAGCGCGCGAGTTCGTAGAGGCCCAGTTCTCGCTCGTGCGGCTCGACGCGACAGACGTGACGTTGTCAGGCAGCAAGGGCAACATGCCTCTCACGCTGATAAACGACACGGGCAAGCAACTTCGGCTGAGGCTGGAAGTTGCATCGTCGGACACCGTGCACTCGCAGGCCCCCGAGTACATCGATGCTCAGCCCACACAGAACTTCCTCACCATCCCGTTGGACCTGGGCAACGCTCTATCCGACGAGATCGAGGTGTCCGTGCACTCCGGTGACCTGACCGTGGCCGAGTCCACAGTGCGGGTCCGGGCTTCTTACGTGGACAGGCTCGCCACCGTCGGCATGGTAGCGGTCGTCCTCATCGTGCTTCTGGCTGTCATCAGACGTCGGGTCTTAGCGCCTGTTGCTGGTAGTATCTTGGGAGATTCGAATCACACTGAAAGAACCAACGGCCGAAAGTGACGCACATGCCATGCGCACGGTAGTCCTCGACACGAACGTCCTGCTCTCCGATCCGAACGTTCTGTTCGACTACCCGGATGCGGACGTGATCGTGCCCGACACCGTGCTGGGCGAGATCGACAAGCTCAAGATCTCCCGCGTCGATCCCGATTTGCGGTTCCGCGGGCGAGAAGTCAGCCGCATGCTCTTCGAGCTGTCCGAGGCCGGCAACCTCGTCGAGGGCGTCTCGCTTCCAGAAGGCGGCACCCTGCGCGTCGTGCCCCTGGACCCGAACGTCTCCCTGCCCGAGGGGATGGGGACGCGCAATGCCGACGATCGCATACTCGCTTCGGCTTACCAGGCATCGATGGCCGGGTGCGAGGACCTCACGCTGGTGACCAACGATCTCAATATGCTGCTCAAGGCGCAGACCTACGGTATCGACGTGGAGCGCCGCTCGGAAGTCGACGCAGGGATCAGCAAGCGCACTGTCCGCTGGCTGCAGCGGTACAAGACCCCCATGACTATCCTTGCGATCGCGCTAGCGGTGTTCGCCGGCGTGCTCGCCCTCTCGGTCTACACTTCGCGGCTGGCCGGATTCGGCGGCAACGCATCTTCCACTGTGCCGACCGAGTTCCGGGACCTGCTCTCCACCGACCAGCGCGACCTGCTCGACGGCCTGATGGTGCTGGAACGCAGCCCTTCGGACCTTGAAGCGATGAAGCAGGTCGGGGACGCGTACTACTCACTACACGAAGACGGCGGCGGCGCCGCTCTGGCCCAGAAAGGCATCACGTACTACGCGAAGTACCTGGAGTCCGAGCCGGACGATCCTGACGTTCGCACCGACATGGCCGTTCTGTACTTCTACATAGGTGTGACCGACAGGGCAATCCAGGAGGCTTCACGGGCCATCGAGGCCGACCCCTCGCACCTAAAGGCGAACTACAACCTGGGCGTCTTCTACTGGCGCGGCCGGTCCGACTACGAGGCGGCAGCCCAGCAGTTCGTGGTTGTGGTCGATCTGGTCAAAGACTCCACGGACCCGCATTCGGCGCTCATAGAGGCCGATACTCGCAAGAACCTGCAGCAGATCCAGCAGGAGGCTGCCGCAGCCGGCGCCACTGTGGACATAGACCCCGCGTATCTGCCCGTCGAGGGGGCCAGCTAGTGGAGACGATCGACATAGCGGTCATCGGCGGGGGCCCGGCCGGGCTCACCGCAGCACTGTACGCAGCGAGAGCCCGGGCCAAGACCGTGGTCTTCGAGACCGCGCTGCCAGGAGGCCAGATAGTGACCACGGACCACGTGGAGAACTATCCGGCCTTCCCCGAGGGCATCTCCGGTGCCGAACTGGCCGACCTGATGTACCGGCAGGCGGAGCGTTTCGGCGCCGAGTTCCGTACGTTCGCGTCCGTCGAGCACATCGAGCCCAGCGACCTGGACTTCATCATCACCGACTCCGAGGGGCAGCAGGTCCTCGCGCATTCGGCCATCCTGGCGACAGGCGCGGTACCAAAGAAGCTCGGAGTGCCCGGGGAGGCCGAGTTCACCGGCCGCGGCGTCTCCTGGTGCGCCACGTGCGACGGCGCGCTCTTCCGCGACAAGACAGTGGCCGTGATCGGAGGCGGCGACGCTGCCGTCGAGGAGGCGCTCTTCCTCACCAAGTTTGCCACCAGGGTCTGGATCGTGCACCGGCGTGACGAGTTGCGTGCCACCAAGTGCATCCAGGAGCGCTGCTTCGAGAACGAGAAGATATCGTTCAAGTGGAGTCGGGTGGTCGCGGAGATCAAAGGCGCCGAGGGCAAGGTGACCGGCATCCAGCTGAGCGCTACCAACGACGAGCCTGATGAGTTCCTGCCGCTCGACGGCATCTTCATCTTCGTGGGGGTGGAACCCAGAAGCTCACTCGTAGCAGACCTATGCGACCTCGATGACGCAGGCTACGTGAAGATAGACCACAGCGGCCTCACGTCGTACCCTGGACTGTACGCCGCAGGAGATGTGACCGTGTCCGACCTCAAGCAGGTCATCACCGCTGCGTCGGGCGGAGCCTCGGCTGCGTTCGAGGCGCTGAAGTACGTCGATGATCGTCTGTGTTCGATCGGCTAGGGCCGACCGGCGCGAAAGGAGTGCTCGATGAGCGAGACCCTGAAGCATGTCACCGACGCGAGCTTCGAGGCTGACGTCGTTTCAAGCGACCGGCCCGTCGTGCTCGACTTCTGGGCGCCGTGGTGCGGCCCGTGCAGGATGATGGAACCCGTACTTGAGGAGATCGCCCTCGAGTACCCGGGCATCACCGTCGCGAAGCTCAACGTCGACGAGAACCCGGTCACCGCCACCAAGTACGATGTCCTCTCCATCCCCACCCTGCTCGTCTTCAAGGATGGAGCGATCGTGAAGAAGCTGGTCGGCGCGATGCCGAAGAAGCGTCTGGCCGAAGAACTCTCCGACCTGCTCTAGCGGAACCGGGGCGAGAGCGTGATCCGACGCATCATGGTCGTAGACGGCATGGGCGGCCGCATCGGTCAGGAGATCGTGCAGCGGCTGCGTGCCGCCTTCGGAGAGACGGTCGAGATCCTCGCCGTGGGGACGAACTCGACGGCGACCTCGGCCATGCTGAAAGCCGGAGCGAACAGGGGCGCCACCGGGGAGAACGCCGTCCGCATCACCGCACGTGACGCGGACCTCGTGATAGGGCCGCTGTCGGTGCTGATCCCGAACTCCATGATGGGCGAAGTGACTCCGGCGCTGGCCGAAGCGCTGTCGCTTTCTCCGGCTCGCAAGGTTATACTTCCCCTGACGAATCCCAGGCTCGACCTGGTTGGGACCACGAAGGACCCGCTGCCCCATCTGCTCGAGGAAGCCATCGCCGTGGTGGCTTCCGCACTCGGCAAGGAGGTGTAGGCGCATGTGTGAGGCCCGCGTGGTCATCGAGGGGCCGGACGGCTCCGAGATCGAAGCGATCGAAGACGTGACGACGATCGTTCCCGAGGACGGGACTCTGAAGCTGTACGATCTGTACGGCGGTCATCGCACGGTCGAAGCGACACTCAAAGAGGTTCGGCTGCTCGACCATACCGTAGTGCTCAGCGCCCGCTAGCACTCTGACAACAGCCGAACCGCAACAGAGGAGAACCCTATGTGTGAAGGCGGCATCAACACCGGTCAGATGAAGCTGGCCGTTGCCATGATCGATGACACACTGACGCTTGCGCAGCAGCACCTGGAGCAGCTGCATCACCTGGCAGACCAGGGACATCGCGTTGCGACCAGCACCGAACTCGCACAGGTGAGCGTGATGCTCGGAGAGGCGCGCGCGAAGCTCGATTCCGCCGTTTCCAGCCTCTCGGTCACCGACGACGATGTGACCGTGGAACGTCTCTAGGACCTACCTCGATGGCCCGCCGCAGGGCCGAGAAGCGCTCCCACGAAGGGCTGCACGAAGACCCGTAGGCAATCGCAACTCTGGAGGTTGTCGTGCACATCCCTGACGGTATGCTCGAAGCACGTACATGGATCCCCGCCTGGCTCGGTTCTGCAGGAACTCTCGCTTACGCACTGCGGGAGGTCCGGAAGAGGCTCTCCGACGGCACGATAGTCATGATGGCCGTCCTGGCGGCGCTCATCTTCGCGCTGCAGATGCTCAACTTCCCCGTCGCCGGCGGCACTTCCGGTCATTTCGCAGGAGGAGCCGCAGCTGCTATCGTCCTCGGACTGTGGCCGGCGATGCTGGTCATGGCAGCCGTAGTGACCGTCCAGGCGCTCTTCTTCGCCGACGGAGGGATCACGACCCTCGGCGCCAACATGCTGACAATGGCAGTGATCGGTCCGCTCGTCGGCTACGCCGTACACGGCGCGCTGACCCGCCTGTCCGGCTCTCGCGGGATGAAGCTCGTCGCGTCGTTCCTCGCGGCCTGGACGGCGTGCGTCACAGCGGCTATCGCAGCCGGAGTCCTTCTCTGGCTTTCCGGTCGCGCCCCTCTCGGCCCCGTTGTCGGGGCGATGGGCTTCTGGCACGCCCTCATCGGCCTGGGAGAAGGAGCCATCACCGCGGGACTCGTCGGCTACCTGCTGGCGGTTCGCCCCGACCTACTGAGCGCCGGCAAGGAAGAAGCCACCGACACGCGCTCGATCCGCAAGACGGCTATCGGCATGGGCGCGATAGCGCTGGTCGCAGTCGGCATCTCGTTCATCGCCTCTGCGCACCCCGACGGGCTCGAGTTCGTGTACGAGCGCGTGGGCACCGCAATCGACAGCACCCCCATCCTCGGTGGCGTGATGCCCGACTATGTGATGCCCGGAATCACGAACGAGACTCTCGCAGGAATACTTGCAGGAGTGGTCGGCATCATCGTGACCGGCGCGCTCGTCTACGCCATCCTTTCGGCAACAAGAAGCCGTCGGGCACGGCAAGCAGGCTGAGAGATGGCCGACCACCATCATGATGAGGGCTTCCACCAGCACGCACACGAACACGCCGGTGCGCCCCCGCACAAACACCCTCACCACCACGTCACCGATCCTGCAGCGGTGGCGCACCATCATGCCCACACGACATCGTTCGAGGCGCTGACTTACACCGTCTCACCGCTACACTCACTCGACGCACGCGCCAAGATCGTCGCAGCTCTCGTGCTGGTACTTGGCGTGGTGGGCACACCGCCGCTGAGGCTGGCCGAGTTCGCGCTGTTCTGCACGCTGCTCTTGGCGGCAAGTACGATCGGCCGTCTTCCGCTTCCCAGGCTGCTCGCCCGCAGCCTGGCGGTCCTGCCCGTGGCTGCAACGATAGCTTTGCTGGCACCGCTGCAAAGCAGCGGCGGCTCCTGGAACGCGACCGGGTTCGCAGCTGCGTGGTCGGGTGAGGGCTGGGTGGTGGCATGGAGCATCCTCAGCAAGGCCTGGTTGTCCGCGTGCTGCATGCTCCTGCTTGCGGCAACCACTCGCACCGCCGACCTCCTCGCCGGACTGCGCCGCCTGAAGGTGCCCGGAGTGTTCGTGATGCTTCTGGCTTTCATAGCCCGGTACGTAGGCGTCCTCGCAGACCAGCTCCACTCGCTTCGGACGGCGGTTGCCAGCCGAGCGCCACACCTGCGCGGACGAGAGCTGACCCGGGCGCTCGGAAGCATCGCCGGCAACCTGTTCGTCCGCTCCTACGAGCGCGGCGAGCGCATCTATGCGGCCATGCTCTCCCGCGGGTACGACGGCGCGCTACCGGTGACCGGAGCGACACGCGTCGGCACCGCAGAAGTCCTGCTCGTCACGACGGCCATGCTCACTGCAGCGGCCATAGCGCTCTACTGAGAGGCTCTCATGGGCGACGACAGACCACACCCCCTCATCGAACTGACCCGGGTGAGTTACCGCTACCCGGACGGGACCGAGGCCCTCAGGCAGGTGGGCCTCGCCGTCCGGGAGGGCCGGTCGCTCGCCCTGCTCGGCCCTAATGGTGCGGGCAAGTCGACTCTCCTGCTCCACCTCAACGGCATATTGCGTGCTACCGAAGGCTCGGTCAGCGTGCATGGCCGACAGGTCACCGACGCGACCGTACGCGAAGTCCGCCGCGACGTAGGTCTGGTCTTCCAGGACCCCGACGACCAGCTGTTCATGACCACGCTGTACGAAGACATAGCCTTCGGCCCGCTCAACATGGGGATGCCGCACCACGAGGTCGATTCCCGCGTGCACGAAGCGCTTCACGAGATCGGACTGGCCGAAGCCGCAAGCCGACCGGGACATCACCTGAGCTTCGGCCAGCGCAAGCGCGCAGCTCTGGCGACAGTGCTGGTGATGGAACCTCGCATCCTGGTGCTCGACGAGCCGACCGCGAACCTCGACCCCCGTTCTCGCCGGCAGATGATCGAGCTGGTCAAGTCGCTGGGGACAACCGCCCTCATCGCGACCCACGACATGGATGTGGCGTGGGAGCTGTGCGCCGATGCGGCCGTGCTGGATGCTGGAATGGTGATCGCATCCGGGAGCAGGGAGGACATCCTGACCGACGAGGCCCTCCTCCACGAGCACGGGCTGGAGCTGCCGTGGGCGGTCAGAACAGCACGTGCCTAGCCGCCCTCCTGCTACAATCAGCGCATGAGCAAGAAACGCCGCCCCTCAGCCAGCCGCCCACCACACCGCACGGTGTTCGCCCCCGAGACAGGTGAGGCTCCGAAGTACTGGGAGTGCCCGGTCTGCGGCTACATAACGGGCCAGCCGGAATTCGAAGACGGTCAGAACCCCTGCCCGTTCTGCAAGGCCCACGACGGCGAGCGCCGATCGTACCCGACCGAGCGCATCCGTCGGCTCGACAGGCAGATCCGCGCATACCACCTCGAGGGCGACCACGAGATCGTGGTCATCCTCGTCATGGCGCTCCTTGAAGCCGTGCTGGAGGACATCCTCGACCGCATCATGGATGCTCACGGCGCCGACTTGCCGCTGCGCCGCATGGTCATGGACACCCAGCGGGCCATCGGAACCCGCATCGGCAAGCTCTTCCCCGCGCTGTGCGGCGAGGAGTTCGAGGAGGCCGCTGCCGAACTCGGCTACCGCGACTTCCCCTACCGCTGGCGCCAGATGCGCGAGGCTCGCAACGCCTTCATCCACGACTCACCGTTCAACGGCGCCAAGGAGACCCTGCAGCCGTCCATGGGCAACGACGCGATGGAACTCCTCGACCAGTCGTACAGGCTGTTCGTGCTGCTGAACAACCGGTTCGTGGCCGACGGAATCCACGAGGCCTGAAACAGCGTGCGGGCGGTCTCGCTGCAGGTCACCGGCGTCGTCCAGGGAGTGGGTTTCCGTCCCTTCGTCTACAACCTCGCCGCGCGCCTCGGCGTGCGGGGCTGGGTCAAGAACACCTCCGACGGCGTGTTCGCG
>JAFGNP010000096.1 GCA_016926975.1 Coriobacteriia bacterium
CTGCGAGAAGAAGGACGCCCACGACCGCGATCTTGATGGAGCTCGTGGGCTCGAACGTCCACGGGAGCTTCGCGCCGAACCCGGTGAAGTTCATGGTGGCGATGGGCACCAGGAGCGCCATCAGCAGGAGCGGCAGCCATACGGCTCGTGGTTCGGGCAGCTTCTTGAGATCGGGCCTCGCCACGTGACCTCCCGGATCCGACGTCCCGCTCAGTCTAGCCGAACCCGGGACTCCCCTGCAGACACCACGCGGTCACTGCGCCTGATCTTCCGCCTCCGCGAGCATTCCCAGCACTGCGGCGATCTTCGCATCTCCCGGGTGGTTCTCGATGAGGACATCCAGCACGCTCGCGGCCTCCCCGTAACGGCCGACTCCGATGAGCGCGCGCGCGTACTCAACGCCGGGCTGCACCACGCTCGAATCGAGATCCCAGTAGTCCTCGACGAACTCCACCGCTTCCTCGTAGCGGCCGAGGTTCGAGCATGCGTGCGCACCTTCGGCCCGCAGAACGACTCCGGCAGGATGGACCTCCAAGCCCCGCCTGGCGACCTCGATCGCGCGCACGTCACCCTCGTCCCCCATCTGCGACAGGGAGAACAGCATCTCCACGTAGTCGGCGTACGTCAGGTACTCGGCAGGACAGAAGTCCACGAGCTCCTCGTACGCCTGGATGGCGGAGGTTGCCGCCTCCGGTGTCCCCTCCCAGACAGCCAGCTTCCCGTGCAGCTCTGCGTGCCTGGCGCGATACTCGTACGTCCACGGCGAGAAGCTGACCGCCTTGTGTGCGCGCGCGATGGCCTCCGCGCCCGTGGCGTAGTACGTCCGCGCGTGGTAGAAGTCGGCGACGAGGGTCATCGCACCGGTGGTGGTCGATACGAGCCCGACAAGAAGCAGGGTGCCGACTGCCGTCACAGCCAGCCAGCGTTTCGCCTCTCCGATAGGCCGGGCGCGCGCGCCCACCAGCACACCGACACCCAGCATGAGCAGGATGTTGGATGATATTGCCGAGGGGTCGACCATCAGGCACACCGCATAACCCACGATGGCGGCGTACCAGGCCGCGTAGATCATCCGCTCGGTATCGGACCGTTGTCCGCAGATGGCTTTGAAGGACCGCCAGAAGACGATTCCCACGAAGACTCCCAGGAGTACTGCTGCGGGATATCCGAGGGTACCTGCGATCATCATGGGGGCGTTGTGCGCGTCATCGGCGATGGCGAGGACACCCAGAGCGTCTTCCTGGTCCGCCTGACGCACCTCGTAGAAGCCGAAGCGGAACGAGTCCGGGCCCACGCCCAGAAGGGGGTGTTCCAACCCCACCTGGACGCTCGTTTGCCACAGAGGGATGCGGCTCGATCCGGCCCCAGACCCGCCGGAGGTGACCTCAAGGACCCTGTTCGCGATAGTGTGTCCCGACCACAGACCCACTGCCAGCAGCAGCGCAAGAGCGAGCACCGCCGCGATCCGGTCCGAACGCCTGAAGTGCACGTGCACGCGCCTGAAGTAGCAGATCAGGACGATCCCGGAAGCGAACATCCCGAGCCAGGCGCCGCGCACCTGGACCAGCAACAGCGACGTCGCACAGATCGCGAACGCCGCCCGCCAGAAGTACCTCTGCCGCTCGAACTCGCTGTCCATCGACAGGCCGATCGCCAGCGTCGTCGGGAAGATCAGGTACGCACCGAGGTAGTCGGGGTTGCCCAGCGTGGAGAAGCCGCGGGCCAGACCCCAATCCGGAGCTCCCCAATTGGCGGTATCGAAGCCGAAGGCCTGCACGAGCGCATACACCGCAACCGGCAGGGCGCCGATCACCACCGCCATCGCGATACGCCTGGCGCCATCGATGTTGCGAACCAGCTGTACGGTGAAGAAGATGAAGCCCCCGAAGGTGAGCAGCATCAGCAGACCCTGGCGGTACTGGTAGCTGCCGAACACGGCGGTTGCGGGGTGGATAGAGAAGATCGTCGAAAGCACTATCAGTCCGACGGCGGCCGCGAGCCAGTACAGAGACCAGTTCCAGCGCATCTCCACCCGCCGCTTGACCAGCGCATAGCCCCAGATGGCCGCGCATGCGAGCAGGAACACACCGGCCAGCACCCATTTGATGGCTCTCAACGGATCGTAGGTGAGAGGGATCTCGGCGCCAAACCCGGTGAAGTTGGTGGTCGCGATAGGGATCAGCAGCGGAGCGAGGAGCAGCGGGTACCATGCCGCGTGCGGCTCGGACGGCATCTTAGGTCTGAACTTCACCGGCAAGACCTTTCTGGCCGAATCACCTTATCCTGATTGTATCGGCACAGGCGCCGCGTGGGGTTAGTGTGGGAGAGTTTGGTGATTGCCGACAGGATGACCACGAACCGATTCGGCAGGTCGCGTACAAGCCTTAGTGAAGACACGGAAGGTGGCCACTCTGGTTTGCCACCCCCCTTGCCCTTCCTAGACCGGCATGCACCCCCGCACTGACCGAGAGCAAGTGCCGCTCAGCACACCCCTGAACCAAACAGTTCTCACATACCTGTGCGACACCGCGCGGCCAGTCCATGCCGGGTATTGCTGCCCAGATACTCCGCTAGACCAGCGCCGCACACCGCTGCCATCGAGGGGAGCAGAAGCACGGGATACCTGGTCGATCCGGGAGCGACCAGCGGGTGCAGACACAGCACCACCAGGCACACACCAGCTACGTACAGCACCACGGATTCTCGCCGACGGTGGCGCATACCGAAGTACGCGCACGTGCCAATCACGAGCAGGATGCGGACCACGTTAGCGGCCAGCACCAGGATTCGACCCAGCGAACCTGAATCCTCCGGCGGCGGCAGATAGAGCAGGGAGATGGTGTTCAGGGCCACTATGCGCGGCAGGCAACAATACGCTTTGGTGAATCCGCCAATCAGTCCCTGCAAGACCCCACGCGTCTCTGGTCTCCCCTTCTCCCTGGGGGACGAATCCAAGCGGGGTAAAGACCACCACCTGACCGCGAGCAGCGTTCGACGCGAACTCGAGGGCGCGTTGACCATCTTCCTTGTCGAGATGCTCCAGTACATCCAACATCACCACCGTATCAACGGAGCGCGACGGGAGTACCTCGCTGGCCACTGCGGCGGTCGCGCGAAGAACGATCACGTTGGGATTGTTCTCGATAAGCGCGCTTGCATACTGCTCGCACGGCTCGCAGCAAAGATGGGTATCACACGCGACGAGCGTTTGGGGCTGAATACCCGGGCCGATGTCCAGAACAACACGCGCGGGCCTGAGATACCTGACCGCCATCGCGAACAGGTGATCCCTGTCCGCTTCGATGGCAGTATTGGTGTTTCTCATTGTGTGACACTCCCTGCTTGACAGACCGACGTACCTGACTGACATCCCGCACTGCGTCGCAGCGACCGTACACGACGTGTCCTGCGGAGTCCATTGTGCTACTGTTCCCTGTGCGCACGCGCGCGATCGTGACCCCTTCGCCCGCAACGATTCTCGGGATGGATGCCGTATGTTGCACGAACCGCGTGTCTTCGAGGGTAAGCGCATACTCGTCACAGGTGGAACCGGATCGCTCGGCCAAGTTCTCGTGCGTCGCCTCATGGCCGGAACAGACGGCTTACCCGAGAGCGTGACGGTGTTCTCCCGCGATGAGGCGAAGCAACACTACATGCGGCTGGCATTCATGCAGAAGCGCGCCGCCACAGACGAGGTCATCTTCGAGAACAGCCGCCAACGCCTGAGGTTCATCATCGGTGATGTGCGCGACTACTCTAGCCTGTTGCGCGCCACGAGAGACAAGGAGATCGTGTTCGCGGCGGCGGCGCTCAAGCAGGTCCCCAGTTGCGAGTACTTCCCGTGGGAGGCCGTGCGCACCAACATCGGAGGTGCCGAGAACCTGGTACGAGCCATCGCCCAGAATGACTTGGGCGTGGAAACCGTCATTGGTATCTCAACAGACAAGGCATGCAAGCCTGTGAACGTCATGGGCATGACGAAAGCAATCCAAGAACGCGTATATGTGGAGGGCAATCTGCGCGCCACCCAGACACGCTTCGTCTGCGCGCGTTACGGCAACGTCCTAGCCTCACGGGGCTCGGTCGTTCCGCTCTTCCTCGAACAAATCGCGACTGGAGGGCCAGTCACCATCACGACTCCGGAAATGACACGCTTCCTGCTCACGCTTGAGGACGCCGTCGATATGGTTGTCGCGGCGGTACGATCAGCGCACCGTGGCGAAACCTACATCCCCCGATGCCCTAGCGCCAGGATGACTGACCTGGCAGCTTATCTAATCGGTGACAAACCGATCGAGATGGTCATCACCGGCATTCGTCCGGGCGAGAAGATCCACGAAATCCTCCTCTCCGAGGAGGAGGCCACCCGCACCACCTTTGGCGCTGAGGGCTACTACGCCCTCCGTCCGATGCTTCCGGAACTCGGCGATCCAGTGTCCGAGCCCGCGTTGGTGGGCGACTACAGTTCGGCCGATGCGCTCATGACCCCCAAGGAACTCACGACCTTCCTTGAGGGCAGGATCGCCGAGGTCGTAGGCCAGCGCTACCTTGAAGCGTAGTCCGCCACCCGATTGCGTGAGGATGCCATCGTCGGTTCGGTCGGGTCCGTCGACCCTCGCTATCTGGCTTGTTCTGCTGGTTCTGTTGACACGGGTCGCGGTCGCGCTCGCCTACCAGCCAGCTGTCACGAACGACCAATCGGGATACGAGGCGTCTGCTTATCGTTTCGCAGCCAGCGGATCCTTCGCGTACCCGTTCCAGAGAGAACTCTGGAGCACCGGCGCAGAGGGCAAGGTGATAGACGACAAGTCTATCACCAGGTTCTTGTCGATGCCTGATAACGCCTTCACGATGCCAGGATATCCAGCGTTTCGAGCTGCTATCTACAAGCTGGTCGGAGGCGCAGACACGTGGCGCGCATGGACGAGAATCCTCCAAGCCATTATCAGCTGCGTCGGCGCCCTTCTGATGTATCTGTTAGCCAGACGCTTCAGCGAGCGCGCGGGGATACTGGCCCTCGCCATCGCGCTCGTCTATCTGCCGTTCTCGACGGCAAACTCCCACCTCCTCACCGACGTGCTGTTCACCTATCTGTTAGTCACCATCGTCTACGCCTTCGTTCGATGGACCGAGCGGCCCTCGCTGGCACTCGCGGCGGCCGTCGGACTGCTCCTAGGGCTCGCCTTGTGGGTCAGGCCCACGATCGCACTGTGGCTGGGAGTCGCCGGACTTCTAGTCATCGTGTTCCGCCACAAGCTCACTCGTGGCACCCTCGGTCAACTTGCTGTGATAGGGCTAATCGCCGTTGTCGCGATCAGCCCTTGGTGGTTCAGGAACTATGCACTCTATGGCCGATTCGTACCACTGAGCACGTCCGGCAATGCCACCGCCATGGAGGCTATCCGAACTGACGTCTCCTTTCTGTGGCCATTTCCCTGGCAATCCATCGGCCCGAACCAGACACCTGAACAGAAGACGGTTGAACAACTGGTCGCTCAGCGAGTGCGAGCTGCGACGGCCGTCGGCGGAGAGTCGGACTTGGCCCAATCAGATGCCTACGGGACGCAGTACAGACTCCTTCGTAATGAGCTTCTGCCTAGATACTCCTCAACCCTGCTTCGCTCGAGAGGGCGCACGTTCCTTTGGTCCTTGGCGTGGCCGTACGCGCTCATTGGAGGATTGCGATACCTGAATATCCTGACGGCCGCGCTGCATCTGGCGCTGTTGCTGTGCTTCGCCGCTGCGGTCTTCGTGTTTTGTCGCCGATTGGACGCAATGCTTCTGGCGTCCGTTCCAGTCTACCTACTTGCGGTCCACACCCTGATAATCCCGTTAAACAGGTACGTATTCCCAGCGATGCCGTTCGTCATCGTGCTCGGGGCAGCGCTCCTCGACCACCTCATCCAATCAAGGAGCGCACGATCAAGCAGACCCGTTTCGTGAAGTGACCATGATAGGATTCTAGGGGAAGTCGACCCCGTTCCTCAGGAGCATTGCATGCCCAAGGTCATCACACTTCTTGGTACTCGACCCGAGATCATCAGGCTTTCGCGTGTGATCGACGTCCTTGACCAATCCTGCAATCACCTGCTGGTGCACACTGGACAGAACTTCGACGATCGTCTCTCGGGGATGTTCTTTCGTGACCTAGATGTGCGCGAGCCGAACATCTTCTTGGGCGTTAGAGGCGAGGGCTTCGCCGACCAGATCGGGAAGATCCTGGCGGCCAGCGAAAGACTCTTCCGCGCCGAGCAGCCCGATACCGTACTCGTCCTTGGAGACACCAATACTGGACTGGCCGCCTTCGTGGCCAAGCGAATGGACATCCGCGTCTGCCACATGGAAGCCGGCAATCGGTGCTTCGACGATGGTGTGCCCGAAGAAGTCAATCGACGCGTCATCGACCACTGCAGCACTGTGCTCATGCCCTACACGTACCGCAGCGCTGAGAACCTTGTGCGCGAGGGCATCGAGCGGCGCCGAGTCTACGTGACCGGCAATCCGATCAAGGAGGTTCTCGACCACTACGAGGCGCAGATCGAAACCGCAGATCCCTTCAAGCAGTTCGGCGTCGAGCCAGGGAAGTACTTGCTCGTTACCGCCCATCGAGCTGAAACGACAGACGTGCCCGAACGCCTGCGCTCGCTCGTCGACGCACTCAATGCGGCAGTCGACAAGTACGGAATGCCCGCCCTCTGCTCGCTACACCCCCGAACGGCCGACAAGATGCGGCAGTTCGGCATCGAGGAGGGTAAGGTCACCTTCGTGCCGCCACTGGGGCTGTTCGACTTCGTGCGCCTCGAGAAGGAAGCGTTCTGCGTGCTGTCGGACTCAGGAACGGTACAGGAGGAATGCTGCATCTTCGGCGTGCCTACCGTCACCATGCGAGACGTGACCGAGCGCCCCGAGACAATCGAGTGCGGCTCGAACCTTCTCGCCGGTGTGCAGGCCGACCGAATCCTCCCCTCCATCGACCTGGCGGTTCGCTCGAAGGGCAGATGGAGCCCCCCCGCCGAATACCTGACAGACAACGTCTCTGAAACCGTCGTGCGCATCGTCCTGGGTGTCGCGTGAGCGCCGCCTCGCGCATTCTGGTTATGGGCGCGAGCGGAATGCTCGGGCACGAGGCAATCCGTGTGCTCGCACCCGATTTCGAGGTGTGGGGAGCGTGCAGGCAGTCCGCCGACCTCCCCGATCTGGGCATTCCCACCGAACGCGTTTTTCGCGGCGTCGATGCGAATGACATAGCAGCTATCCTGTCGCTAATCGATGACATCCGTCCCGACGTCGTCATCAATGCTGTGGGCATCGTCAAGCAACGGGCCGACGCGAGAGACGCCATTCCATCGATCACCATCAACTCCCTGTTTCCTCACATCCTCGCAGAAGCGTGCGAGCGCGTGGATGCGCGAATGGTGCACATAAGCACCGACTGCGTGTTCAGCGGCAGCAGAGGCTGTTACAGAGAGGAAGACGCCCCGGACGCCTTCGACCTGTACGGCCGGTCAAAGCTGTTGGGCGAGGTCACCGACCGCGACAGTGCTGTCACCCTGCGTACCTCCATAATCGGATGGCAGGTAGGAGAGCCTACGAGCCTGCTCGGCTGGTTCACCGCACACCGTCACGAGCGCCTCAAAGGGTTCACGAAGGCAGTGTTCAGCGGTCTGACAACGCGCGCGCTGACTGAAGTGATCCGCGACGCCGTGATGCCGGACGAGTCGCTGACGGGTCTTTGGCATGTCTCGGCCGAGCCCATCGATAAGTACACACTACTCACGAGGCTCGCCGGCTACCTGGGATGGGATGTCGACATCGAGCCCTCGCAGGACCTTGTCATCGACCGATCGCTCGACAGCACGAGGTTCCGCGAGCGCACGGGGTGGCTGCCTCAGAGCTGGGACGTGATGCTCGAGGAGCTCGCACGCGAATACACCTGAGAGAATGACCTACGCAGCGACGATGCCGACACATGCCCTACCCGTTTCCCACTCAACGACATGCCGGAGGATCGATGCTGAGTGCGCCGTCCGATGATCGTGCTCTGGTTCGATACGAGCCACTCTCAAAGGAATTCCTGCACCAAGTGGCCGCAACTCAGATGAACGGGGTGGATCAGCGCCAACGCGACGAGATGGCGATCCCCACGCTCCTGCACGCCAATCCCCTCATCACGTGGCTGTTCCATCGGCGCTACGCAACTATTGCTGAACTACTGGATGTGCCCGCGGGGGGCAGCGTGCTGGATTTCGGTTGTGGCGTGGGCTGTCTGCTGCCGAGCCTGACGCGTGCGGGACTCAAAGTGCACGCGATCGACCTCGTGCTGGACTACGCACGAGTAGTCGACTCGCAACTGGGTCTTAACGTATCCTTTGCCGAGTCCCTTTTCGATCTGCCTGACAACGGCCTTGATGCGATCATCGCAGCAGATGTATTGGAGCACGTGGAAGACCTGAATGAGCTGCTGAATCTCATGAGGCAGAAGCTCCGATCTCAAGGTTGCCTGGTTGTTTCTTCTCCCACGGAGAACTTCGCATATCGAATCGGACGACTAATCGCGGGCTTTGCCGGAAAGGGAGGCTACCACCACGCCGACGCCAGCGTCGTAGAGGGAACGATTGCCGCGTCAGACGCCTTCAGGATCGACAAGACGCGCACCCTACCGTGGAACATCCCCCCACATCTCTTCAGCGTTGCGCGCTTCAGAGCTCAATAGAGGCCCTAGCGCGGGGATCCGTTGATATCCAGAACGAGGCCCTGCAATAGCAGCTCGAAGCCAATGAACATCGGAAGCGCAGCGAGCATGATGGATCCTAGAGGGGTGGCTCGTCCGGTGGCCAAAGTGGAGACCCACTCGAATACCGCAAGCGCAGTTCCTCCAAAGAACAGGACCGAGCCGGACATCAAGAAGACGGCGACCGGCGAGAAGTCCCTGATCACGTATCGCCTGAACATGCGACGAAACAGGCCGCTCGTGAGTCGAGCAGGAAACGTGACGAGTACCTTCGAGATACGTAAGCCAGACACCTCTGTGCCGTAGTGCGTGGAAATCGGCACGTCGAGGGCCGGTACTTCGGCACTATTGAGCTCGATGAGCAGCGCGTTCTCGAAGAAGTATCCGCCGCGACGCAGGTAGTCGAGGTCCAGCGCTTCGATTGCGTCAGCAGAAATGGCTGAGTAGCCGTTCTGTGGATCGAAGAGATGCCAGTATCCTGACGCGAGTTTGGTCAGGAACGTGAGTATCAGATTGCCCCACGTACGCAGACTGGGCATGTTGGTGGGAATGCGCCCGAGCTTGAAGCGGTTGCCCTTCGCAAAGCCGACCCGGCCACTAGCCACGGGCTCGACGAGCATGGAGAGTTCCGCTGGGTTCATTTGCCCGTCGCCGTCGAGTCTGGCGATGACATCAGCGCCAAGCTCCAGTGCCTTCAGATACCCGTCAACGACAGCTCCCCCGACCCCGGCGTTAACCTCGTGGACAATGACGACCGGGTTGCGAATGCAGCCTCGAGCACATTCGGCCGTTTCATCGGACGATGCGTCATCGACAACCACCACGTCGTCCACCCACTCGGGCAGTCCATCTACGACAGAGCTGATGTGAGATCGCTCATCATGGGCTGGAATCACAACGCATACGCGCTTCGACAGAAAAATAGCGTTCCCCCCAACCAGATGAAAGAAACCGCTCCGCAAGACGGAGGACCAACAACTGATTATGCTGCACCGAGCAAGACCCGTGAAGTACCTACACCAGTCCGTTAGCCACCAGCGGCTATCGTGCTGACACGCTGCCCGATCACCTATCAGACCTCAACAGATCTCGCTCACGCTCGATTGCCCGCTCCACTACATCCAGCCGCTGCCGTGCACGCGCCCGCCACGAGTAACACTCGACAGCGGCCTGCCTCGCCCGCCTGCCCATTGCAGCAGCCCGCTCGGGCGCGGCGAGCAACTCAGCAGTGGCGCGAGCGATTGCGGGAGCATCTCCTGCCGACACGAGAATGCCGCACTGGTGCTCACTGACCACCTCGCTGATGCCGATGACGTCAGTCGCGACCACCGGTACGCCACAAGCCATCGACTCGTACAGTTTGAGCGGAGAGAACATCGTCTCACGCTCGGACGCAACCATCGGCACATAGGACACAACCGAATGTGCCACAACGGTCGCAACCTCGGCGTAGGGCAATCTGCCTAGGTAGACGACTCGCTCAGGAATCTCCACCACAGCCCGTTCAATCTGTGGACGCATCGCTCCGTCGCCAACGAAGACGAGCGGCAGTCCGTCGGGCCACTCAGGCAAGCGCACTGCCTTCAAGAGCGTGCCGATCCCCTGCCATGCCGGAAACTGTCCGAAGAACACCGCGAAGCGTTCGGGCAGACCGTCACGGCGGGGTGCAGCGGGGGTGAACTCGACCAAATTAGCGCCGTTACCGTTGGTGATGACTCGATCATGCCCCGTCTCCGACATTAGCCACCTGGTGAGACCTTCGGCAACGGATATGACGGCGGAGGCAGTGCGATACTGCCAGCGCATCATGCTCTCGAACAGCGGCCTGAGAAGACAAGCCGCAGGCCACGCGATGAAGAGGTCCTCATAGGGCCCATTGCATTCTTGCACGAGCGGCACGTGGCACCGAAATGCTCGGTACGAGATGGGCCACGCAAAGACGTGTGAACGCATGTACACAGCGTCATACTCATCCAAATGGCTCATCAGCTGGCACTGGGTGCGCCACATCTCGCGCAGCCGATGAAACGCGCTCGGATTGGATGCTCCCCCGTACTCCACGAAGTACCGGTCCACCTTCCACCCGCAGGCCTCGAAACCAGCGATGATTTCCATTACTGCAGCCCAACTGTCCTGTCCATCGACAACCGCCTGCAAGCTGAGATAGGCAATGCGTCCAGAGAGTTGGCTCACGTTCGGCCCTTCGGTTCGTTGAGTCATCTTGCGTTTCCGAGGATAATCCACTGGGACCTTCCCGCGAACAGTCCTTGATCATCCTCGCCTATTTGGAGCCGCCGTGCTTGCTCAGCCGCCGGAACGAGAACTCAGATGAGCGACGATACAGCGTCGAGGCTCGAGGGCGAGAAGGTCGCACGAGGTCTCATCGCTAACGAGTACGTGCTCTCGGTGGTGATACCGACGCGCAACCGTGTTTCGTATGCGCTGGGCGCGATCGAGCAGATACTCTCGATTGACGACCCGGGCCTGCAGCTCGTGATTCAAGACAATGGCGACGACGATTCTCTACGCGCCGCCTGCGACCTCTACCTCGAGAATCCTCGCTTCGTTTACAGCCACTCTCGGGGCACGCTCTCATTCGTCGACAACTTCACCAAGGCGGTAGGGCTGGCCAGCGGAGAATATGTGACAATCATCGGCGATGACGACGGTATCAACCCAGAGATACTTGACGTCGTCAGGTGGGCCCGCGCCAATAGCGTTAGCGCGATAAAGCCGGGACTGCAGGCGATGTACTTCTGGCCTGACGTTGGGCTTGATGTCACGGAGGACGCGGGAGATTCGGGAGTGCTCCTCATAAACCCGATCACGTCCGATGTCGCGCTGAAGCAGACGCAGGCCGAGCTCGACAAGCTGATGCGTGACGGTTGCCAGGAGTATCTGCAGCGCGACCTCGTGAAGGTGTACCACGGGATAGTCAGAGGAGACGTCCTCGAAGAGGTTCAGCGAGTGGCGGGACACTACTTCGGAGGCCTCTCCCCCGACATCTACGCGGCCATCGCGCTCTCGGCGGTAGCAGACGACGTTGTCTGCATCGACTACCCTCTGACCATACCTGGAGTATGTCGAACCAGCGGTTCGGCGGATTCGGCTTCTGGAAGGCATACCGGTCGAATCGAGGACGCCCCCCATTTCGTCGGACACGAGTCATACGAGTGGGCACCAGAGGTACCAGAGTTCTACAGCGTGGAGACGATCTGGGCCGACTCAGGCCTGGCCGCAGCGAGGGAGATGCGGCGCGCGGATCTGGTGGACCTGTTCAGGATCGAGTACCTATCTGCGTTCTGCATGCTACGGCACCCGGAGTACCGCTCACTGGTGCGAGAACACTATTTCGCATGGCAGAGGGCACACGGGCGCTCGCGTCTGCAGGCCCTCGCGGGACTGCTCAGCGCACAAATCGAGATTCCCCTGCGCCGCGCGCTTAACAGCGTTTGTTGGAGGCTGACTCGGCGACCGCGCGGATTATTCCAGGTCAACGGTGTGAAGGACATCTCTGCGGCATCCTGCGAGCTGACCAGATACCTAGCTTCCTCGGGACTCGATGTTGCCACTTGCATCAGCCGACTGGAGGAGAGTCTCAAGTCTCCCGGAGCGGCACGGTGAGAGGCAAGAAGGCGGGAGTAGTCTTCGGATACGTCTCGCTCCTTCTGCAGCAGTCCGTCTCGTTCTTCCTGACGCCCTTCATGCTGGCGATCTTGGGCGGGTCCCAGTTCGGCGTGTATCGTCTGATGCTCTCGATGGGACCATTCTTCGCGCTGGCAGACCTCGGCTTGAGCAATACGGTTGTCCGCTACCTCTCAGAGTACCGGGCGAAATCTGACAGGCAGTCCGAACGCAGGTTCGTTGCTCTGGTCCTGATCACCGATCTGCTGGCAGGACTCCTGATAGTGCTAGCCGGCGCGATTCTATGGCGGATCATCCCCGACGCATTCAGCGAATCACTGGTGGGCTCAGAGCTACAGCTTCTGCAGAAGCTGAGCATCTTCTTAGTCGCCAACGCTGTGCTCAATCTGTTCGTGAATCTTACGACCGGAGTCATGAAGTCATACAAAGAGTTCGGGCTGCTGCGAGGCTTCGAGATCGTTCGCGTGATCATCAGGACCACCCTGGTCGTCGTGCTCCTGCTCACGGGATACGGCGTGCTCACCGTCGTTCTCGTGGACACCATCATGACGGCAGCGACACTCATCATCACCGCCGCCTATTCGGCCAGGAAGCTGGGAGTACGACCGGAGTTCAAGACGGTGACCCTCGCGTTCGCTAAGGGAATCCTCGCGTATTCGGCCGTGGTGTTCGTGGACGTTCTCGCGTTTCAGTTGTTCAGCTCGGCGGACGCGGTGGTGATCGGCATCGAGATGTCCAGCCGAGCCGTCGCCGTCTACTCTGTGGGCGTCCAGATATCGGCCCTGTTCTTCGCGCTGTCCAGCATCATCTCGGACGTGCTCATGCCTGAAGTCGTGGAGCGCGTGGTCAAGGACGCCGACGCCGCTGAGCTCACCGACTACATGGCGCGGGTAGGCAGGATGAAGCTGCTGATACTGGCCCTTCCCACCATAGGGTTCGCGTTCCTCGGCAGAAGCTTCATCGCTCTCTGGGTGGGCAAGGGGTTCCTCGACGCCTTCAGCGTCGCCCTCATCGTCATCATCCCGTCAATGCTGTCGGGGTTGAGCGATGCCGGCCTGTACGTGATGTGGGCGAAGAACAAGGCCCGAGTCAAAGCCTTCGCCTCGCTGATCACCGCACTCGTCAACGTCGTTATCACCATCGTCCTGGTGAGGGTGGTCGGCATCATCGGGGCGGCAATAGGGACGTCAATCGCGTGGGTTGGCTATACGTTATTCAACGGTTTCTACCTGCAGGCATCACTGCGGCTGGACATGTCCCGCTTCTACATAGAGACGTTTCGGCGAATCTGGGCCACGCTGGTGGGAGGCATCGCCTTCGCCGCACTTATCGCCACCATCCACGCATCATCTTGGTACGTGTTGATCGCCCAAATCGTCGCAGTGTCGCTGTTCTACCTGTGGCTCGCGTGGGCGGTTTCGATGGAACAAGACGAGAAGTCGATAATCAAGGACCTGTTGAGGTTGCGCTAGTCAGCTCGGACGGGCCCCGCACGAACACTACCTTCGGCACTCAACGTACAACGACAGTTCAGGGACCGTCGAGTCGAACAGCACCGTGTTGCGCAGCACCGGACAGTGCGACTGTCCGTACCTAGACTCGTAGACTTCGGAGAAACCGACATCGCCGAGCATCCACATGACCTTTTCTGGGCTGAACCAGTTGATGTGGTCGCCGTAGTGATCCTTCTGGACCTCCTCCGGAAGGCGGCTGATCACGTAATCGAACGCCTCTTCCTTAGGCATAGTGGAGAAGATTCGCCTGACCTCCTCGTCGGAGAGTCTGAGTGTGTGCTTTGACGGATGCGTCTGCGTCAACGCCGTCGCGAAGTGGTCGAGGAACCGCTGCTCGATACTCTCGTTGTACAGGCCATAGGCGTTCGGCCACCTCCAGAATCCGATGTCACCGCGCTGGTAGGCGCCGTACTCCAGCTCCATGTCCGGGCACGTGATGCGGAAGTATCCGCCCGGCTCAAGGCATCGGTAGACCTCGCCAAACAGGTACGCCGCGTCCTCATCACTGATGTGCTCGATTACGTGCGAGGTGTATGCCACCTTGAGCGAAGCGTCTTCGAACGGCATCGGCTGGTGCGACGTCAGGTCGTAGCGAACGTGCAGGTTATCGCCCTGCACATCCTGGTAATACCTATTAGGGTTGTCTAGGTTGTGCCAGTACGGGTGATAGAAAGCGCCGGCGCCGATGTTCACGTAGCGCGGGACTTCCGGCCTCTCGGTCTCCTCGTAGACGTGCAGGTCGCTCACGCCCCGTTGCAGCATGCTGATCTGGATCCCAAGGGGTCTCAGGACGCCGTTCACGGCCAGCTTGCACCTCTGCACGAATTCGCTCACAGGGCCTCCCGCATCGCCTGCTGCCTCGCCACCGCACCGCGGTACAGGTCGGCCATCCTATCGAGGTAGCGGTCGTAGTCATACTCACGCTCGGCGATCGCGCGCCCGAGGTTTCCGCGCCTGTGCGCTTCCTCGGGGTCGAGCGCCAGCCGGTCGAGTGCCGAGCGGAGTGCAGTAACGTCCCCGTGCGGCACGGCGATGCCGCAATCCGGTGCATGCGTCACGTCAGCGACCGCCGTGTCGTCGAAGCACACAACCGGGCGACTGGCCGCCATCGCCTCGAGCGCCATCAGTCCGAATCCTTCGGCAAGTGATGGCATGGCGAACACGTCGCTCGCGCAGAATGCGGCCGGATAGACGGATGCGTCCTCAACCCAGCCCAGTTCGACCACGTTGTACGACCGCCTCAGCGAGCGCAGCATGCCCTTGGAGTCGACGGACAGCAGCGTCGTCGACCGAACCGGGTCGTGCAGCGCCAGAGCGCCTAGCAGCAACTCCATCCCCTTCAGTGGGATCTTGGAAGCCCGAAACATCACCACGAAGTCGCCAGCGGGAATACCAAGCCGCTTTCGACTCGCGAGCCGCTCGCTATTCGGAAGAGACGGTCCGGTCCGTATGCCGAACGGAATGCAGTGAACATGCTCGAAGTGGCTGGTCAGAGGACTTGAGTGCACCATGTCCTCCATGAACCCGGAAGCGACCACGATGTCTGGATCGATGCCGCGGTAGACCTGCCGCTTGACCCTCCACATGCGCCCGGCGCAGTCGTCCTGCATCTCGAAGTGCCAGTCAAGATGCGGGCATGAATCGCAACCGGTAGGCCACCCGGCGCAGTCCAGCGGGTGGATGCAGTGACCCGTCATCGGCCAGGGATCGTGAAACGTCCAGACCGAAGGCTTGACAGCAAAGAGGTCGGGCAGGTCGAGGAGCGAGACAAGACCGTTGTGGATGAGGTGGTAATGGACCACATCGGCACCGAGAAACTCGGGGTGCCGGGAGAGTCTGCGGCCCCAAGGTACCAAGAGGTCGTTCATCGACCTGCGTGACTCCACACGCTCAACCGCTCGCTGCAGGAGCTCGTCGCCCAGCCCCTCCCGTAATCGGACCACGTTCGGATTGCGACTGGACTTCGCCAGGACAGCCATCTTCGACGTGATGCCTCGGTCGGCAAGGTCGTTGATGAGGTCGTAGCCGTTGAAGCGGCGCCCCATCAGGTCAATCGTGTTGACGTGGAGTACTCTCACGCTGACCCCAGGTGCCTATGCCGAATCCTCCGCGCGACGGCGTGCGCAGCCTGTCCCAGCATCACGGGAATCACCGCTAACCCGAGGGAACGCTCGTACAGCCGGATCTTGCGCAGCGCCTGTGCGTCCATCTCCTCACGGATCTGGAGTACGAGACTGGTGACGTTCCTCATGGCCTCGACGGCCTCAGGAGTCGAGTAGTCGAATGCGGAACAACCCTCCATAGTTGGCATTGTTCGATCATCAGCAGTCACTGGTGCTCCCAACGCTAACGGAATGTAGTACAAGTGTATGCGATTCGGAGACGTATCCGAGTGCTCCTGCGCTACGATAGGGCGGCCCCATTGTTGAACCCACCATATGGAGCTGAAGCATGACTCCTTGCTTCTCCATCGTCATACCTGCGTACAACGCTGAGTTAACCCTTGCCGAGACGCTCGCTGCCGTCGCCGCGCAGACCTTCGGGGACTGGGAGTGCATCATCGTCGATGACGGCTCTTCCGACGGCACCTTGGCGCTGGCCGCCGAGTACGCGACGCGCGACTCGCGATTCCGAGTGATATCGCAAGAGAACCAGGGCACCGGTGGCGCCTACAATGCAGGAGTGCGAGCTTCGGCTGGCGACAATATCGTAATCTGTTCAGCGGACGACGTGTTACTCCCCGAGCATCTGGCCACAGTGTCTGCGTTCATCGAGAGCCATCGAGACTACGACATCTTCTCCACTAATGGCCTGGTACGGATGGAGTCAGGAGCGACGGCTCCCCGCTATTCAACAAGACAGGCGGAGTGCTCGCTGCAGCTTGCCGACGTGATCGCGGAGTGCTTCTACGGTGTGGGCGCCGTGTATCGCCGCTCTGTGTTCAATCTTGTGGGCGGGTACCAGACCGGCATCTTCGGCGAAGACTACGACTTCTGGTTGCGAGCGATGGCTTCAGGTGCCAGGCACCGCTACATACCTCAGATTCTGTCGCAGCACCGCATCAGCTCAGGCCAGAAGTCCGCCCAGCGCGAGAGGTGGTGGAGGTCGGACATTCAAATAGTCAGCGATCTGATCGCCTCCTCAGACCTCTGCGAAGGCGACCTCGCCGCGACGAGGCGGCTGATCAGGGATCGCGAGCGAAGGATTGCACGGCTGCCCAGCCCGCTTGCACGCACTCTCGGATCCATTCCATGCGCTCGCCGCCTACTCAGATCGGCCGAACTCGCGTACCGCCGCAAGCTCGGCCGGAGTTAGCTGATGTCCTCCGCCCTCTTCATCACCACCGTCGACATCACGCTCGAAGCGTTCCTGCTGCCGTTCGCCGAACACCTGCGCTCGCGGGGCTGGCGCGTAGACGCGCTCGCCAACGGCGCCACCACCAACGATCGCCTGGCGCCTTCGTTCGACAACCGCTACGACATCGACTGGACGCGCAACCCGCTCTCGCTCGGCAGCCTCGCCTCGGCAAAGCGCGTCCGCCACGTCGTCGCAGACGGCGGCTACGACATCGTATGGGTCCACACCCCGGTCGCTGCCACCATGGCTCGCTTCGCACTGAGGAAGCGGCCTCAGGGCCAGCCTGTCGTGGTGTACACCGCCCACGGGTTCCACTTCCACGCAAGCGGGTCACCGCTCTCGAACGCTGTCTACCGCTCGATCGAGAGATGGGCGGCGCGCAGGACCGACCACCTGGTCACGATCAACGACGAGGACTTCCAGGCCGCCAAGGCGCTCGGCACCATCGCTTCGTCGTCGGTCCACCTCATCCGCGGTATCGGCGTGGACACCCGGGCATTCGCGCCGGGCGCGGTCTGCGCCGACGATTCCGCCGCCGTGCGCGCGAAGCTGCAGGTACCCGAAAGCTCCGTCCTGATCTCGATGATCGCCGAGTTCGGCGCCAACAAGCGCCACTCGCTGGCGCTGCACGCGCTCGCGCTTGTGCGCGACCCTACCGTCGTGCTCGCGTTCGTGGGCACGGGGCCGCTCGAAGACAAGGTGCGCGCCGAGGCCGCGAGCCTGGGCCTCTCCGAGCGCGTCCGGTTCGCAGGCTACCGCCACGACGTCCCTACCGTTCTGGCCGCCAGCGACGCCGTCCTGCTGTGCTCTGCCCGCGAAGGGCTCAACCGGTCCGGCCTCGAGGCCATGGCCGCGGGCGTGCCCGTGATAGGCACCCCCACGCGCGGGATCGCCGACCTCATCGGCGCCGATGAAGCAGGCTGGGTCGCCACCTCGCACTCCGCCGAAGCGCTGGCAGAAGTCATCGACGAGGCCGCCGCTCACCCCGGGGAACGCGCCCGCCGCGGCGCTGCCGGGAGGCGACGCGCCGAGACCGACTTCTCCCTCAGCCAGATACTCGCCGAGTACGACGCCCTCTTCGCCCGGGCCCTCGCGTCGCGAGGTGATGGCCGATGACCGCCGCACGCCGCCCCTACGACGCTCTGAAGCGCATCCTGGACGTGGTCTTCTCCGCGCTGCTGCTGGTCCTTCTTGCCCCCCTCCTCGGGCTGATCGCACTCGGCGTGTCGGTCGCGATGGGGCCGCCGGTCCTGTTCACACAGCAGCGGCCCGGCCGTGACGGCCGCATCTTCACGCTCCTCAAGTTCCGTACGATGGATACCGCGCCGAACGCCCCTAGCGCGATCTCGGCCGTTTCCAGCGACGCCGAGCGCCTCACGGCCTTCGGCCGCTTCCTGCGCTCAACCTCCCTCGACGAGCTGCCGCAGCTGATGAACACCCTCAAAGGCGACATGAGCTTCGTCGGCCCACGCCCGTGGCTGCCGGAGTACCTCCCTCACTACACGGCGGAGCAGACGCGCCGCCACGACGTGCGACCGGGGATCACCGGATGGGCGCAGGTCAACGGACGCAACACGGCATCCTGGGAAGACAGGCTCGCGATGGACGTCTGGTACGTCGACCACAGGTCGCTCGCGCTGGACCTGCGCATACTGGCGCGCACGGTCGGCGCCACTCTCACCGGACGGGGGGTCTCCACCGAAGGCGAGGCCACCACCCGCCCCTTCGTTGAGCTACCGACGCCCGAGGCGGATAATCAGCCAGAACCCGACTGCGAACGGACTGATCCATGAGAGTGATCGTCATAGGTGCCGGAGGGCACGCCAAGGTGGTCATAGACGCCGCGGTGCGAGCCGGATTCCGGATAGCGGGCGTCGTAGACGAGTCAGGCACTCCCGGCCAGGTGCTCGGTCACCCCACCGTGAGCGAGGTCCCCCCGGACGCCGAGGCGTTCGTTGTGGCCATCGGCGACAACGCGAAGCGCCGCGACCGTTTCGAGCACTACATGTCGCTGGGCCTGAACCCGGTGGCCGTGGTACACCCCGACGCCATCATCGCCGAGGACGTCACCGTCGATCCCGGGGCCGTGATCTTCGCCGGAGTAGTGGTGAACTCCTCGGCCAGAATCGGCGCCGACGTCATCCTCAACACCGGCTGCACGGTGGATCACGACTGCGTGATCGGCGACCACGCGCACGTTGGGCCGGGCGCCAACCTCTGCGGCCAGGTCTCGGTCGGCGAGGGCGCGCTCGTTGGCGTGGGCGCATGCGCAACACCCGGCGCACGCATCGGCGCGTGGGCCACAGTAGGCGCCGGTGCGGCCGTGGTCGACCCGATTCCAGACGGCGTGACCGTCGTCGGCGTACCCGCACGCGAGCTCCCGCCCACCTAGCATTTCGACCACGAAGTGGTTGCATTGCCACCACTAAGTGGTGCATTATCCATGTATGTACACGCGAAACCTCGAAACGCAGGTACGCGCTGCCCTTGTTCGCAGCCCGGTGGTCATGATCAACGGTGCGCGACAGGTGGGCAAGAGCACGCTCGCGCGTTCTCTGGTATCCGCTGGAATCCTCGAGCGGTACTTCACGTTGGACACCCTCACAACGCTGGAAGCCGCACGAAGCGACCCTGAGGGACTCGTTGGTGCCGCAGGCGGTCCGATGGTAGTCGATGAGATACAGCTCGAGCCCCGGCTCTTCCGCGCCATCAAGGCCGAGGTTGACTCGGCCCGTCGTCCGGGGCGCTTTCTACTCACGGGCTCCGCGGACCTCAGCGTACTCCCACCGGCATCCGACGCGCTCGTCGGACGAATGGAAGTGCTCACGCTGTGGCCCCTGACCCAGGGCGAGATCCTCGGGGTTCGAGACACCTTCATCGACGCCATCTTCACGCCCCCTACCGAGTGGCCACCGGGCACCATCGACAGACGCGGATTGGCCGCGGCCATCTGCGCGGGCGGGTTCCCGGAGCCGCTCGGCCGGAGACCGGAAGACCGCGAACCCTGGCACAGGGCGTACGTCGATCTCATCGTTCGGCGTGAGATAGCCGAGCGCACTGACATAGCGGGTCTCGCCTCGGTGCCTCGGCTCCTCGCCATGCTCGCCGCGCGCACCATGACCCTTGTCAGCCTGGCGGAGGTGGCGCGTGCGATGGAGATCCCGGCCACAACCGTGCGCCGGTACGTCGCCCTGCTTGAGGCCGCGATGCTTGTCCGAATGATCCCGGCGTATGCGGGCGATCTTGCGCGTCGCATGGTGAAGTCGCCCAAGATCGCCGTGATCGACACGGGACTTGCCACGATGCTCGCCGGTCTCGACGCAGAGGGACTCGAAGCGAATCCCACGCAGATGGGTCGTCTGGCCGAGACCTTCGTCATCAACGAGCTTCAAAGACAACTCGGATGGTCCAGGACGACAGCCAAGCTGATGCACGCGCGGACATCGGCGGGCCGCGAGGTCGACATCGTTCTCGAGTCGAGCGACGGCAGGATAGCCGGAGTTGAAGTCAAGACCGGCAGCGCGATCGGCAGCGGCGACTTCGCGGGTCTCAGAGCACTACGGGAGGCGGTGGGTGGTCGGTTCGTGCAGGGCGTGGTGCTCCATACCGGATCGGCGGCCACCCCCTTCGGCCACGGCCTCTGGGCCGTACCGATGAGCGCAATCTGGGAGGCACGACCCTCGGAGCCGCACAAGACTCCGCCGCGCGATGAGCTGATTGCGAACATCACCCCCGAGAACCGCCACCCTGAGATCGATTTCGGTCCGCCTGTTGGAGGTGAAGTGTGGTGACTCTCGCCCTCGACGGCGGCACGCCGCTTCGCACCACGCCGATGCCCGGCTGGCCCTCGCCCACCGAGGCACAGATCGCCGCAGTCGAGCGCGTGCTGCGCTCGGGCAAGCTCAACTACTGGACGGGTGAGGAGTGCACGCTCTTCGAGGCCGAGTACGCCGCGCGGCTCGGCAGGAAGCACGCCATCTCCCTCGCGAACGGCACCGTAGCGCTCGAGCTCGCCCTTCGCGCGTTCGGCATCGGCGCAGGCGACGAGGTGGTCGTCCCGGCCCGCACGTTCATCGCCACGGCGAGCGCGTGCGTAGCGGTGGGCGCCACGCCGGTCATGGCCGACATCGACCCCGACACGAACTGCGTCACACCCGAGACCGTCGCTGCAGCGCTCACACCGAAGACGCGCGCCGTCATCCCCGTGCACGTGGCAGGCTGGCCGTGCGACATGCCCGCCATCATGGCGCTCGCCGCCGAGCGCGGCCTCACCGTGATCGAGGACTGCGCGCAGGCGCACGGCGCCCGCTTCGCCGACCGCGAGGTCGGCTCCTTCGGACACGGTGCCGCGTACTCGTTCTGCCAGGACAAGATCATCACCACGGGCGGCGAGGGCGGCATGCTGCTGCTCGACGACGAGGAGGCCTACGAACGCGCGTGGGCATACAAGGACCACGGCAAGTCGCTCACGAAGGCCACCGCGCCTGCCACGGGCGCGAATACCTTTCGCTGGATCCACGACTCCTTCGGCACGAACTGGCGGATGACGGAGATGCAAGCGGCCATCGGGCGCGTGGCGCTTAGCAGCCTCGACGGCACCGTCGAGTCGCGCTCGTGCAACGCCCGCCACCTCGCGGCCGGTCTCGACGGCTGCCCCGCCCTCAGCCTGCCCATGCCACCGCCTCACGTCATCCACGCTTACTACCGCCTCATGGGGCGCATCGACACCGCAGCGCTGGCCAGCGGCTGGACGCGCGACCGGGTACTCCAGGCTATCGCCGCCGAGGGCGTGCCGTGCCTGTTCGGCGCATGCGCCGAGATCTACCGCGAGCAGGCGTTCGCCGATGCCGGCCTGGCACCACCCGAGCGGCTGCCGGGAGCTCGCGCTGCCGACGAGACGTCGATCGCATTCTTGGTGCACCCGACACTCACCGCCAGGGACCTCGACGACACCGCGCGGGCCGTCCGCAAGGTGCTGGAGGTGGCCGCCAGGTGAGAGTGGACCCGATTCGCACCCACATCCACGGCCGCACCGCTGTAGCGATACTCGCGGCACTCGACGCGGCCGTCATCTCGCTTGCCACGATTTGCGGCTACTTCATCCGCTTCGAGGGTGCTCCTCCTGCCGAGTACGCCGCGCACCTGCCCATCGCTGTTCTGGCCGGGATCGCCGTCTACGTGGCCCTGTACTCCTTCTTCGGCCTGTACCGTCTCGTGCTCCGCTACGTGGGCGTGGACACCGTCCTGCGCCTGGCGGGCGCCACACTCGTGGGCGTCGCTGCCCTGCTGGTTGCGGACTTTGCGTACACCACGCCCCAGGACCTGCGCCTGATCCCCGTGAGCGTGCTGCTGGTGCAGTGGCTGCTCACGCTGCTCGGGACGGCTGCCGTACGCCTGAGCGTACGCGTGCTCGCCTACCTCGGTAGAAAGCCGTCGGCCGGACATCGCGTGCTGATAATCGGCGCCGGCGATGCCGGGTCGCTTCTCCTGCGCGACATCGAGGACCAGCCGGGTCTCGGCCTACGCGTCGTTGGCTTCCTCGATGACGAGCCGGACATGCAGCACCGCACCATCCGAAGCGTGCCGGTGGTCGGCACCACAGCCGATCTTGCGCGCGCCGTGCAGGAGCACGACGTCGAGGAGATCCTCGTCGCCCTGCCGAGTGCGCCTCCGGAGACCGTCCGCTCGATACTGAACGCCGCGGCGGATGCCGGCATGAAAACCCGCGTGATGCCCCAGCTCGTGATAGCCAAAGGCGCAGTGACCCTTTCCGACTTGCGCAAAGTCGAGGTGGAGGACCTTCTCGGCCGGGAACCCGCTCCTATCGACGTCGAGCAGGTGCGCGAGACTCTTTCCGGCCGCGTCGTCGCCGTCACCGGAGCGGCAGGCTCCATAGGCTCCGAGCTCTGCAGGCAGGTCCTCTCGCTCTCCCCGGCGCGCCTCGTGCTCATCGAGATCGACGAGACCCGCCTCTACGAACTGTGGCTTGAGCTGGAGCGCATCGCCCCCGGCGTTGCCGTGATGCACATCTGCGACGTGCGCGACCCGGTGAAGCTGGACGCGGTCTTCACCACCGAGCGCCCGGCGGTGGTGATCCACGCCGCAGCCTACAAGCACGTGCCGCTGATGGAGCTCGAGCCAGAGGAAGCCGTGAAGACGAACGTCCTCGGCACGCGCAACGTCATCGAAGCCTGCGAGAAGCACGGCTCCGAACGCTTCGTGCTGATCTCCACAGACAAGGCCGTGGCCCCGCAGAGCGTCATGGGCATCACCAAGGCCGTCGCCGAGCGGCTGATGCTCGACGCATGCGCGCGCGGCCGCCTGAAAGGCGTTGCGGTGCGCTTCGGCAACGTCCTGGGCAGCCGCGGCAGCGTGGTGCCGCTGTTCGAGGAGCAGCTCAGGCACGGCGGCCCGATCCTCGTCACGCACGAGGAAGTCACCCGGTACTTCATGACGATCCCCGAGGCGGCCCGCCTGGTACTCCAGGCCCAGGCCATCAGCGAAGGCGGCGACCTGTTCGTCCTTGAGATGGGCGAGCCCGTGAGGATCGTAGATCTCGCCCGCAAGATGATCGCTCTCTCCGGCGTCCCGGCAGACATCGAGATCGTGGGACTCCGTCCGGCCGAGAAGCTTCACGAGGTACTCGTGAACGAGGCCGAGAAGCTGGTGCCCACGCAGCGCGAGAAGATTCTGCGGCTCAACGCGCTGCCTCTGCCCCCGGCCGACTTCGCCGCGCGCGTGTCCTCACTCGAGCGAAGCGCGCGCGACCGCGGAGCGTCCGGGCTGCGCGAAGCCGCGTTGGGGCTGGTGGAATCCGAGAACGGCCTGCCCGCCTGATCGAGTGGCCCGGATACGTCAGTGCTTGAGCGTGCACACCTCGTCGGTCACGCTGCCTATCGGCAACATCAGCTCCAGCGCGTTGGGGCAGTCCGGCCGGGCCAGCATGCGCGACTCGGGGCACAGGTTGTACACCGCGTACCCTTCGGGCACCACGATGTCCTCGCCGTCCTCCCCCACCACCACGGATGCGACCGCGCCCTCCACCGACGCCACTTCCATGAACGCCTTCCACGCTTGCGCCGGGTAGCTCCCGCCGGTCACCCGTATGCCGTGCACGTCCTCCATCGGAATCTGCGCTTCCGGACGCCCCACCCACACGGCGGTGCTTAGATCTCCCGAGTAGCCGACCATCCACGCGTCGCTCCAGGACTGCGAGGTCCCAGTCTTGACGGCACTCCACTGGCCGAAGTTCGCGGCGGCACCGGTGCCGCTCGTGTAGACCTTGTTCAGCACTGCTCCCACCGCAGCCGCGATCCCTTCGGATATCGCCTGCGTGCCCGCCCTGTTCGGCTGGTAGACCAGCGCGCCCTTGTCGTCCGTCACCTTCTCTATGGCCGAAGGTTCGATCGCCACGCCGTTGTTGGCTATCGTGCCGAACGCCGAGGCCATCTCCAGAGGCGACGCGCCGTTCTTGAGTCCGCCGAGCGCGATGGCCGGGTCGGGGTCCATCGGCGTGGTGATCCCCATGCGCTGGGCCACGTCCACCACCTTCTCGGGCCCCACTGCCACGATCAGGCGAGCGTACACGGTGTTGATCGACCAGATGGTGGCCTGCTCGAGCGTGTACTGGCCGCCGGTGATGTTGTTCTCGTAGTTCTCTACGTGCCAGATCTCGTCTTTCACCGGGGTGTCGAACGGCGAAGCATCCCACAGCGAATCGAGCGTGTACCCGTTCTCGAGCGCTGCGATCAAGACGAAGGGCTTGAATGCCGAGCCGGTCTGCCGCTTGCCCTGGGTCGCCAGGTCGAACTGCTGTGCCGAGAAGTCGCGCCCGCCGACGATCGCCACCACGGCCCCGTCGGACCACCGCACAGCGGCGATCGCTACCTCCGGATCCGCCGGATCGGGCAACACGCTCCTGGCAGCAGCCTCCGCGGCAGTCTGCACCGCCGGATCGAGCGTCGTGTAGATGCGCAGCCCGCCCCGGTAGAGCGCCTCCGAACCGAGCCGCTCCAGCAAGTCACGCCGCACGTACTCCAGGAAGTACGGTGCGAACTGAGCGGCCTGTGTGCTGCTCTCCTTGAGTCCGAGAGGCTCCTCGACCACCCGCGCGTACTCCGCATCCGTGATGTAGCCCTGGTCCAGCATCTCGGAGAGCACTACGTTCCTGCGTCCGAGGGAGTCCTCCGGATTGGAGAACGGGTCGTAGCGCGTGGGTGACTGTATGCAGCCGGCCAGAAGCGCTGACTGCCCAAGAGTGAGTTCCTCGGTGCTCGATCCGAAGAAGCGGCGCGCGGCGCTCTCGACGCCGTATGCGCCCCGTCCGAAGTAGACGGTATTCAGGTAGACGGAGAGCACTTCGTCCTTCTCGGCCCGGCTCTCCAGCAGAATCGCGAGCAGCGCCTCTTCGATCTTCCGGGTGTAGGTGCGCTTGCCGTCGGTGAACAGCATCTTCACCGTCTGCTGGGTGATGGTGGAACCACCCTGCCGGATCTCCCCGGCTTCGGTGTTGGCCATGAACGCCCGGGCGATGCCCTGGAGATCCACGCCGTCGTGCAGGTAGAACCGCTTGTCTTCGATGGCGACAGTAGCGTTCTTGAGGGTCGCCGGGATGGCCGAGCTGTCCACAATGGTGCGGTCCTCGGCGTCGTACCACTCGGCGAGCACGCTCCCGTCAGCCGCATAGACGACGGACGTCTCGGCAGCATGGATCGCGTCGGGATCGGCCTCAAGATCGGGCAGGCGGGTGGAGAGGAACGCGAGGTACCCTCCGGCGGCGAGCAGACCGACAAGCAGGACGCCGAGGGACAACGCCACCCCGGTCAGGAACCGCTGTGGGGCGGTCTTCGTCCCCTTCCGCTCCTTGCGGCGCTTCTTGCGACCCGCGCGCGCCACACCGCGCGGGCTGCCCGAGCGGTCCGGTGCTATCCGGGAGTCCCCCATCGCCACCTACACCCGCTCGAGCCACTCCGCGAACTCGGGGACGCGCCCGTGGACGACGTCGAAGAACACCTTCTGGAGCTCGAGTGTGACCGGGCCGGCATCGCCGATGACGTGCCCGTCCACCGAGCGCACCGGGACGACTTCAGCAGCCGTGCCGGTCATGAACACCTCGTCGGCGGTGTACAGATCGGTCCGCACCAGCGATTCCTCGATCACCGGATATTCGAGGGCGTCGGCGATCACCATGACCGAGTCGCGCGTGATGCCCTCGAGCAGGCCGTCGGACACCGGAGGCGTGGAGATCACGCCGTCGCGCACGACGAAGATGTTCTCGCCGGTGCCCTCGCACACCTTGCCCTCCTCGTTGAGCAGGATGCCTTCGGCATAGCCGTGACGGTTCGCCTCTATCTTGGCGAACGACGAGTTCAGATAGTTGCCGGTGGCCTTGATGGCCGGCGGCGTGGAGTTTATCCCGCGCTGACGCCAGGACGATATCCCCACGTCGACGCCTTTGACCAGAGCCTCCTCGCCCAGATAGCTGTCCCAGGGCCACACGGCGACGATCACATTCACAGGCGCGGGGATGGGATCCACGCCCATCGAGCCGTAACCGCGGAACGCCAGCGGGCGTATGTAGCATGCCGGCAGGTTGTTGGCGCGGATGGTCTCCTTCACGACATCGACCATCTTGTCCACCGGGTAGCCGAGGTCCATGAACAGCATCCTCGCCGACCGCTCGAAGCGCTCCATGTGCTCGGTGAGGCGGAAGACGGCCGGACCGTCGTCTGTTGAGTAGCAACGGATGCCCTCGAATACGCCCGAGCCGTAGTGGAGAGCATGCGTGAGGACGTGTACCTGCGCGTCCTTCCACGCGACAAGCTCGCCGTCCATCCAGATGTAGTCCACTTCGGGCATCGCCATGGCTGTCTCCCTCGTTCGAGCGCGTACGTGTATCGAAACAGTGTACCGCTATGCGGAGCGTATGTGAGCATGCCCTTCGCACGAAGATGGCCGCTTGGCCGGGCTACTCCGCGGGAGCGGTCCCCACCAGCTCGAACACGGCCTGAACCGCGTCATCCGAAGGGAACTCTTCCTTCAGGCCGTACGCGATCTCTCGCGCCTCATCTTGCCTGCCCACCAGCCACAGGGCCCGGGCGTACCGGACTCCCGGCTCGGCATACGTGGGATCCGAGTCCCAGATGTCCTCCAGCAACGTGACAGCCTCTTCAGGACGATCCAGGGATATCAGCGCGATCGCCTCCGCTACCTCGGCATTGAGCGCCGCGGGGAACAGCTCATTGGCCCTGCGTGCCATCACAAGCGCCTGCTCGGCCGCTGTCCGTCCCAGAACCGGCGCGAGCTTGTTGAGCATGTTTGCGAAGTTCATCGTCACAAGATACTCATCGGGAGCGAACTCCATGAGGTCCTCGTACAGCGAGACCGTCTCCTCCGCAGCCGCGCGGGACTCTGCGTTCGCACCTCCACCGACAAGGCTCACCGCCCTCAGCGAGACGGTGTACGCAACCTGATAACGGTTCTCGAGCAGCCACGGCATCGCCGCCTGCGCCTTGCGCGCTGCTGCGATCGAGACGTCCCCAAGGGACTGCTTCGACTGCTGGATGTAGTAGTTGCTGCGCGCCATGGCCGTGACCGTACCTGTCGCAAGGATGACGACCACCACACAGACCGAGATACCCGCGCCGACGGAGGCCCTCCATCGGATGTCCGGCTTGTACGCACGCGCAGCGAGCAAGACTCCGAACCCGATCCACATCACGGTTGAGGAGCCCACCCTTTCCGGGCCGAAGAACAGGTAGACGCAGTACCCGACGATCCCGGCAAGCCACCCGGCGTATGCGAGCCTGCTGTTGTCCGCCGAAGCAGACGAGAGCGCGATCCGCCCCGACTGCACGAGTGTCGAGAACAGGAACGCGAGTGCGATCAGCAGAGCGGGCACGCCCACGGTCACTGCAAGTTGTATGAGGTAGTTGTGAGCGTCATCCGAGATCACGGTGGAGCCCCCGAAGGTCAGGTGTTCGGCGGACCTCAGCGGCATGTACGCATACCGGAAGGAGTCGGGGCCGATCCCGATGAGCCAGTGCTCCCGGATCGCCTTCAGCCCCACCTCCCACATGGGCAGACGCCCGGAGGTGTAAGCCGCCTCCAGCGAGAACAACTCCTCTGCGCGCCTCAGCGCAGCAGGAAGAGACGGCCAGACAGCTGCTACAGCAGCCATGCCGCAAACCCCCAGAGTGGCTGCATCGCCCTTGGTGAACCGGACGCTTTGCCTCCTGGCTGCCACGATCAGCACTACCATCCCTATCAGCCCACCCAGCCAGGCGCCACGCGCCAGCGTCGCGAACAATGCCGCGCTCAGGACGGCGAACGAAACCCAGGAGACCGCCCTGCGCACCCCGTGTCCCTCGGTGAGCGCATAGGCCGCAGCCATCACCGTCGGCAGAACAAGATACCCGCCGAGCGGATCGGGATTGCCGAAGGTGGAGATGCCCCGTGCAACGGCCCAGCCGTCTGCAGCCGAGAAGTAGTAGAAGGTGTACACACCGGCCACCTGCAGCAGCGCGAGTACCGCTATCGGCACTCCTCCCAGCACCACGGCGGCCTGCAGCCGCCTGACGCGCTGCGGTGTTCGCACGACCTGCGTGCCGAGCAGCGCAAGCACCGCGTAAAGCACCAGCGTCAGCAGTCCCTGCCTGTTCATGCTGCCGAGCAGCGCCTGCCACGGGAACGGCGCAACGGAGGTCGAGACTGTGGCCACCGCCAGGAACGCTGCGAGCCACCAGTACGTGCGGTTCAGCCTGACTCCGACTTCGCCGTTCAGGTACCGCCATCCGAACGCAAGCACGCCGACGAGAGCGGCGGCCGCTACGATCACGAGCTTGGGCATTCCCCAGATGTCCGCAAGGAAGTATCCGGTGGGTCCGAACTGCCCTACAGCCAGAGGAGCGAACAGCACCGCGCAAACGAGCGCCAGCCACGCAACGTCGAGCTTGCGTCGGGGCGGGGCGGCAACCGCCGACTCCGCCTCGACGGAGACGACCTCTTCGACGGGCTCCGTCACCGCCGGGTCTCCCCCAGCTTCTCGCACACCAGGTCCCCCATCGCGACCGTGCCGACCGTGAGCTCCAACGGCGTGGCCGCCTCCGAGATGTCCCGGGTGCGCCAACCGTCGGCCAGCACGCTCTCGATCGCAGCGGCGAGCGCGTCGGCAGCATCGTGCATCGAGAAGCTGTACCGCAGCATCAGCTCGACCGAGAGCAGCATCGCAAGCGGGTTGGCCAGCCCCTGGCCGGCGATGTCGGGCGCCGAGCCGTGAGAGGGCTCGTAGAGCGCCGTCCCGTCACCGAGGCTGGCACTCGCCAGCATACCCAGCGATCCGGTGAGCATCGAGGCTTCGTCGGAGAGGATGTCGCCGAACATGTTCTCGGTCACCATCACGTCGAACTGCGCGGGGTTGCGCACCAGCTGCATGGCCGAGTTGTCCACCAGCTGGTCGACCAGCTCGACATCGGAGTACTCGGCCTCGTGGATGCGATGTACGACCTCGCGCCACAGGCGGCTGGATTCCAGCACGTTGGCCTTGTCCACCGAGTGCACCTTCCTGCCGCGCGTCCGCGCCGCGTCGAAGGCCACACGCGCTATGCGCTCGATCTCGAACTCGCGATAGTCCATCGTGTCGTACGCGCGCTGACCGGGCGCTCCACCCGTCCCCGCACCCTCCACGTCGCGTTCCCGCGCCCGCGCTCCGAAGTACAGCCCGCCCGTGAGCTCTCGCACGATGAGCATGTCCACGCCCTCGAGGTACTCGGGCTTCAGGCTGGAGGCGTCCTTCAGCGCGTCGAAGATCCTCACAGGCCGCAGGTTTGCGTACAGGCCGAGTGCCTTGCGGATGCCGAGCAGCCCCTGCTCCGGACGCGGCTTGTCGGGGTCCGTGGTGTCCCACTTCGGCCCGCCTATGGCCGCCAGAAGCACCGCATCGGCCGCGTGAGCGATCGTCAGCGTGGATTCCGGAAGCGCGGTACCCGTAGCATCGATCGCCGCCCCACCGAGAAGCGCCTCATCGAACTCGAAGGTGGCTCCAAAGCGCTCGCCTATAACCCCGAGCACCTTGACGGCCTCGGCGGTGATTTCGGGACCGATGCCGTCGCCCGGCAGCAGGCATATGCGGTAGGTGGTCAACAGCGGCCTCCTTCAAGTATTCAGCGTGTGGAAGCAGGATACACCAGCGCAACCCGGTGATACCGCTCACACATCACTCGGTGGCGCTGAGAACACCGATCTCCGCGACCAGCGCTTGCACTTCCGAATCGTCCGGATATAGCGATGTCAGCCCGCGCGCGGCCGAGACTGCCTCTTCACGGCGACCGGCACTCCAAAGCGCCCGCGCGTAGAGGATCCCGGGCTCGGCATAGTCTGCATCCGCATCCCAGACAGGTGCCAGCACCTCGACCGCATCGTGCGGGCGCTCGAGGTTCATCAACGCCCTCGCCTCGCAGACCCTCGGATACAGGCCCGCCGGGAACAAGCGTCTGGCGATGCGGGATACCTCCAGAGCGCGATCGGCCGAGAGCTCGCCTCCCGCCGGGTGTACGGCGTTCAGAAGGTCCGCATATCGGACAACGGCTTCGTAGTTGTTCGAATCGAACTCCAGCAGGTCTTCATACGCGACGACTGCGCTCTCAAGAGCGCCGGGCGCCGTCCCTTCTGCAGTATCGCGCTGCGCGACCGAACCCAGAAGATAGGCCGTCCGCATCCTGTACTGCGCCACGAGCGGCATGGCCGATTCGGCCTTGCGCGCATACTCGAGCGACTGGGGCATGTCGACCTCGTACGAACGCCTCAGATAGTGATCGGCGACCATCATCGCAGAGGTGGTGCCGAACGAGAGCAGGGCCACCACCAGGAACAAGCCTCCGACCGCCGTCCCGATCGGCCTTGCAAGCGTCAAGGATCTGGCGCGCGCCGAGAGCAGCA
>JAFGNP010000097.1 GCA_016926975.1 Coriobacteriia bacterium
CGGGTGTGGCGGAATGGCAGACGCGCATGGTTCAGGTCCATGTGGGGGCAACCCCGTGAAGGTTCAACTCCTTTCACCCGCACCATAAGTCGAGACAACGGCTCTGCCTCACCGGGCGGAGCCGTTTGCCTTCTGGTTCGCGATCTGCCCGGCGGAGCCGTCGAGGGGGTCTCAGCGATGGGCGAACGGATGTCAGCAAGTGTGCCAGCGGTGTTGTGTTCGCGGCGCAGGGAGCGGAATATGTGCGTGGAACACGGATAGGAGATAGGTCATGCTCCGACGTATCGTGATCGCCGGTCTGGTCTTCGTTATGTCCGTTGCGGTCATCGGCTGCAACGGCGATGAAATCACCCTCGACACTGGGGAAGTCGGCTCCGGGACAGCTCCAACGGTAGACGCGTCTGCACTGCTGACTGCCGCAGATGTCGAGGCCGTCTCGGGTCTCACCGGCCTGAGGGTGGTCGCGTACAATCCCGCAGTAGGCGCAGGCGGGGACGTGAACATCGCCACCGAGTCCGGTCAGCTGGTGGTGATGATGATCGTCGAGGGGCCGGAGACGTGGGACGCATGGCTCACGGACGGTTACACGGTCAGCGAACCGGTAACGCCGCCGGTGGGCGATGAGTCGTTCATCGGACCGAATCCCGACATTTCTTCCACGACCTACATCTTCGGCTTCCGGAAGGGCGATGTGGCTATCGCGCTCGACACCTACTTCGACGCGAACGGCGAGACCATTCTCAGCATCGATCAGCTGCGCGAACTCGCGGTGGTCATCGACGGCAGGTTGTGAGTTCATTACGCCTGGCAGGCGAACGGCAAAGTGCAGGTATGGTGTCTGAGATGTCGTACATCAATCTAGAACGGGACTGTTCATACCGCTGAATGCGTTGTTGTTAGGAAGTGCCCCATATGCTCTCTGAACGCATCGTGACCGGTGCGCTGCGCGTGTTGAACCGTGGCTACCTCGGCCAGAGTACTGCCGACGTGACGCGGTTGCCCGATCCGACGCCCGGCAAGGCCTACACGCTCTATCTCCACGTGCCTTTCTGCGAGCGACTGTGCCCCTACTGCTCCTTCAACCGTTTCCTGTACGGCGAAGAGCGAGCAAGGGAGTACTTCGTAGCGCTGCGGACCGAGTTGGAGCGCACGGCCGAGCTCGGCTATCACTTCGCGACGCTGTACATAGGGGGAGGCACGCCCACCATCCTCCTCGACGAGCTGTGCGAGACGATAGACCTCGCGCGCCGTCTGTTCCCGGAGATCATGGAGGTCTCCACTGAGACGAGTCCCAACCATATCAGCGAGGAGCTCATCGCCGCGCTGAAGGACCGCGTCGACCGCTTCAGCGTGGGCGTTCAGAGCTTCGATGACACGTTGCTGCAGCAGATGGCGCGGTACGACAAGTACGGCTGCGGCGAGCATGTCTTCGAGCAGATCCAGCGCGCAGTGGGGCAGTTCCACTCGCTGAACGTGGACATGATCTTCAACTTCCCGAGCCAGACCCGAGCGATCCTCGAGCGCGACATCGAGCGGGTCAGGCAGACCGGTGCGAACCAGACGACGTTCTACCCTCTCATGGCTTCGCCGAAGAACCGCCGCGAGCTCGCCCGCACGATAGGGTCGATCGACTTCAAGCGCGAGGGCGAGTACTACCGCACGGTGTGCGAAGGTCTCGCTCCGGAGTTCGAACCGTCGTCGGCGTGGACCTTCTCGAAGGACAGCGGCGGGATGATCGACGAGTACATCGTCGACTACGACGAGTACGTCGGCTTGGGATCCGGCGCCCTCTCGTTCGTCGGCGACCGCATCTACAACAACACGTTCTCGCTTTCCGACTACCAGAAGCGCATCGCCGAGGGGCGTACAGCAATCGCGAACATGGGGCGCGCATACAGCCGCAAGGGGAGGATGCGCTACCGGTTCGTGACGGACTTCTTCGGCTTGCGGTTGGACAAGCGACGCTTCGAACGGGACTTCGGAGTGCCCGCGGAGCGTGGCCTGGCGCTCGAGCTGGCATTCATGCGCGCTGCAGGCGGCATCGCCACCGATACACCCGACGAGATCACCCTCACCCCGACCGGAAGATACCTTCTGCTCGTTATGATGCGAGAGACGCTGGCTGCGTCCAACGATCACCGCGACCACGAACGCGAGCTGCTGCCGCCCGAGGAGAAGATGCTTCTCGCGGATGCGGAGATCGAGCCATGCCCGCCGACGTTGCAGGAGTGTCGGGCCGCCTGCTAGGGTGACGATGTCGGTCGGGCGTCATGATCGCCCGAGGTCATTCTTGCTGGAGGCATCTTCGATGAGCGAGTTCGCGCCCATAAGAGGCAAGTGCTTCTACTGGCGCGAGCATCTCAACGAAGACGACAAGTACGACACCAGAGTGGAGAAGGGTAAGCGGCGCGTGGAGTGCTCGTGCTTCGTCGAGGGTGACAGGTGGACCTACTTCGAGGACGAGGTGCCTGCCGAGTGTCCCGTGTGGCAGCACTGCCGCTACCATATCCCGTTCAGCTGATGGGCTAAGGTCGGCCGTTCGGGAACCCGAGCCTCCTACATCGCCTCGTTGCCTGTTTCCTCGATGGCCTTGTCGATCTGCCTGCGCAGCACGTCGGGGAGTCCCGGTATGTCGATATTGACGAAGCCTCGCGTGACCATAGAGATCGCTTCGTCCTTGGGCATGCCTCTCGTCATCAGGTAGTAGATCTCCTCGGCTGCGATAGGGGAGATGGCCGCCTCGTGGCTCAGTTCCGCTCCGGGCGCGCCTTCGCTGGCCAGGTCCGGTATCGCCCACTGAGTGGACTCGGCGGACTGCACTATGCCACGGCAGTCGAGATGCGCCTTGCAGGTGTTGGTCTTTCCCACCAGCCGACCGCGTGAGTAGACCGTGGAGCGACCCATCGACACCGTGCGCGCCACCGCTTCTGAGCGGGTGTCCTCGCCGATGAGGCGCGTCTCGCTGCCGAGGTCGATGTAGCTGTCCTTCAGGCCGTACACGATGGAGTTGAAGACCGCTTTCGAGCGATCGCCTACAAGACTGGCCACCGGGAAAGCCTGGATCGACTTCACCGGCTTCAGTAGCACGTAGTTGTTGACGTACACGCCGTCGTCATCGACGACCACGCCGGTGCGTGGGCGCACGCTGAAGTCCTCGGCCCAGTTGTGCACCATGGTGAAAGTGAGTTTTGCGCCCTTGCCGATGTAGAACTCGGAGATGCCAGCGTGCAAGCCTTCCTTCACGTCTGTATTGATATTGCAGCCGGTGATGACGTTGGCCTCGGCGCCGTCCTCCATGATGATGATGTTGTGAACGTTCTGGCTGACGTTGCTTTCCGAGACGAACAGGCACGCCTGAATCGGCTTGTCGACCTTGCGACCGGCTTTGACCCGGATGAAGTAGCCTTCGGTCTGATGTAGCGCTACGAGGGCCGTGTACTTGTCCTTGCCGGGGTCGACGGCCTGCCACCAGTACTTCTCGATGAACTCCTCGCCGTAGCGGTCCAGCGCTTCGGACGTGCTCATGATCTCAATGGCGTCATCGAAGGCCTTCTGCACTCGCTCGTAGATGGGAGTGCGGTCCATCTGGAAGAAGCTGGCCGAGCGCTCCGTCTCCTCGGCATCGAAGCCTGAGAGGAGAGCGGTCTCCTTCACCTGGCGTTCAAGCGACTCAAGTGAGGCGATCCTGTCGTGCTCGGAGACCGTGCGGAAGCGCTCGATGTCGATATCCGGGCCGAGCGCCGCCGGCTTGTCGATCGCGGCTTCCGCTGCGGCGCGGATCTCCTCGAGGCGCGTCAGCGCCTTCGGGCTTAGAGCGTCTGACATAGTTTGCACCCCACACAGGCATCGTAACCGTGGTCGGATATCTCTTCGATCAAGTCGAGCGGATTGCCCTTGCAGGCCAGGCGCCCGTTGTAGAGCACATGAGCGACGTCGGCATTGACGAACTCCAGTATGTGACCGGTGTGAGTGATTATGAGGCCGGCGCGGCGGCGCTCGGAGATGCGCTCTTCGCCCTTGAGGAGCGCGTTCATCGCGGCTCCTACGACGGCGATGTTGTCGAGGTCCACGCCGCTCTCGGGCTCGTCGAACAGCGCCAGGTCGGGCATCTGGGCCAGCAGCTGCGCCATCTCGGAGCGCTTGGCCTCGCCGCCGGAGAAGCCCATGTTCACGTCGCGGTCGAGCATGTGGCCGAGGCTGAGACCCTCATCCAACTCGGCTATCGTGATCTCGGTGAGTTCGGCAGGAGAGGCCACTTCCAGCATCTGTCGGAGCTTCACGCCCCGTACGGCCGGCGGTCGCTGGAACGCTATGCCGATCCCGAGGCGAGCGCGCTCGTCGATCTCGAGGTCTGCCAGGTCCGTGCCCTTGAACACGATGCGCCCCTGCGTGATCCGGTAGGCGGGCATGCCCACGATCGTGTTCAGCAGCGTGGACTTGCCACCACCGTTGGGTCCGAGCAGGACATGTGTCTCACCCTCGTGTATCGCCAGGTCGACGCCATTCAGTATCTGGCGGTCGCCGACGGACACGTGCAGGTCCTCGATCAGCAGGAGCGGTGCCGGGTCGCCAGCAGTCATCTGTCACCTCTGTTCGCCGATATTCGAGCTTGAGAAGTAATACTACCGCGAAGCGTGGCAGGCGGTATCACTCTTCGCGCTCCGGATCCGGTCGGGTGTGAAGAGGTCGGACGCCCGTGGCGCGGGCAGCGTCTTGCTCCAGCAAACGCGCGGCTTCATCCACGGCCATGTTGTGGCCAGCCGCTATCCGCGACGCGTCGTCGCTCTCCACTCGCAGGACGCGCCCTGTTCCGGGCAGGTAGGCGGTCTTGAACCGTGCCTTGCCGAGTGAGGTCTCGATTTCGGCCACGTCTCGTTCCACCAGACGGCGAGGTGCGGGGATCATCCGCACCCCGAGAGTTCCGGTCTCGGCGATTATCCGCTCGGCAAGACGCGGGGCGGTGGCAGTGGTGGCCAGCACAGAGAGGAGGGTGCTGGCTCGGCCCTTGTGCATCACCACAGGAGTCTGCCAGACATCGAGCGAGCCTGCCTCGTGCAACCGGTCTGCGGCTACGGCCAGTTCCTCGGGCGTGAGGTGATCGATGTTCGTCTCGAGGACGACGATGTCTTCATGTCCGGGATCGCCGGTCTCAGCTTCTCCTAGCAGCAGACGGCATACGTTGGGCATGCCCAGGTCGGCCGTGCCGCAGCCCGTGCCCACCCGGCGAAGCGTCATGGGGGGTATCGAGCCGAAGCCTGTTGCGAAGGCGGCCATCAGCGCTGCACCGGTGGGCGTGGTGAGCTCTCCTCCGACCGATCCTGAGACGACGGGCATCCCCTTGAGGAGCAGCGCTGTCGCGGGAGCTGGTATCGGCAGCTCCCCATGTTCTGTCACAACGGTGCCGCCGCCAACTGCGACTGGTGAGGCCACAAGTTCGGTGATGTCCAGTTCGTGCAGCCCGAGTGCAACGCCGAGCGTGTCGACCAGAGTGTCGGCAGCGCCGATCTCGTGGAAGTGCACCTTCTCGACAGCGACGCCGTGCACCTGCGATTCGGCCTCGGCGAGCATCCCCAGCGTCTTCAGTGCATTCTCGCGCGCAGGTTCGGGGACCTCGGCGGTCAGGAGCAGCTCTTGGAGCTCGCCGTAGTTCCTGCGGGGCGCTCCGCTCTCGGTCACGGTTACGCCGGTGGCGACGATACTGCCGGACGTGCAGGGTACTGCCCGGACGACGATGTTCCCGAGCCCCATGGAGGCCACGGCTTCGCTCACAGTTGCCGGGTCCAGGCCGGCGTCTATGAGCGCACCGAGCAGCTTGTCGCCGGAGACTCCGGTGGAGCAGTCGAGGTAGGCGATCATTCCGACCGGGCGACCATCTGGTTGATGCGACTCGCGAGAGCCGCAGCGCCGAAACCGTTGTCGATGTTGACGACCGCCATGCCGGATGCGCAGGAGTTAAGCATGGTGAGCAGCGCGGCGATCCCGCCCAGGTTGGCGCCGTAACCGATGGAGGTGGGCACCGCGATCACCGGAGACGGCACGAGGCCGGTGATTAGCGAGGGGAGAGCGCCCTCCATGCCCGCCACCGCGATGATGGCGTTCGCGTCGCGGAGCACGTCTTCGTGCGCCAGCAGCCTGTGGACGCCGGAGATGCCGACGTCGTACACGCGCGTCACACGGTTGCCCATCACCTCGGTGCAGATGGCCGCTTCCTCGGCGATCGGGTGGTCTGCGGTGCCTCCCGAGGCTACGACGACGTGCCCGAGTGCAGGTTGCACCTCACGTCGGTCCACAAGCAAGAGGCGGCATTCCTCCAGGTAGCGAGCGTCCGATGCTACCTGGGCGACCTTCTGGAAGTGCGCGGCGCTCGCTCGGGTGCCGAGGAACACGTCGCCGTGCTCCAGCAACTCGCGTGCGATGGAGCGGACCTGAGAGGGCGACTTCCCTTCGCACAATACGACCTCTGCGAGGCCGCAGCGCAGCGCCCGGTGGTGGTCGATCTTCGCATCGCCGATATCGGAGAAGGGGAGTGTGGACAGGGCTTCGAGGGCTTCATCGGCGTTGGTCTCACCCCTGGCCACGGCGTTGAGCAGACTCCGGAGAGCGTCTGGTTGCATTAATCCTCCTCGGCGCCGGTATCCGGGCGCGATTGGCACAACGGTCTCGTGAAGGTTATACACTGTTGACACACGACACGAGGGGTCGAGTTCTCCGATGACCATCGTACAACGCATACGCTCGGCGGACCGCATGACGCTGGTGACCTTGGCCGCCCGCATCGCCGGGTGCCTGGTGCTGCTCTACCTATACGCACACGTGGCCACCCATGAAGCCTCCCACGCGAACAGTGTCGCGACCGGTGCGGGTCTCTTCATCATCAGTTCGCTGTTCCTGGTCCCGGGGCTTCTTGGGGCATACCGCGTGGACCTCAACCGGCTTCTAGTCTTCACCCTGGTGGCGGACGGTATCGCTCTCGGCCTTCTGACATCCTCGCTGGCGCAGTACGAAGATCCGTTCTATGCGTGGTACATGGCCGAAGCGGCAGTCGCGGTCTTGCTGGTGAGACGGCGCAGTACGTGGCTGCTCACCGCGATAATCGTTGTGTCCTACGTGGTCGCCCAGACATTCCACCAAGCCCCCCATTCGGCGTTGCTCTTCGGTTCTCTGATCGTGAAGACGGCAGTCCTCGTGCTGGTAGGAGTCCTGATACCGTACATCGTCGGTGGCCAGGAGGAGCGACAGGCCGGCATCGAGGCACAGCATGACGAGGTGGTCAGACTCAACGAGAAGCTGGAACGCAGTGTGGCCGAGCTGCGCGCCGTCACCGAGATCACGGAGCTGATTCACTCGACGTTGGAGATCGAGCCGGCCGGGCCCGTCCTGCTCGAGATCCTTGAGAAGGTCATCAGCATCCCTATGGCTTCCATTCAGGTCGTGGACAAGAGCAAGCAGGAGACCATCTTCTCTGCGAGCAATCTGGGTTCGGGCGCTGCTGTCAGGAGCTACTCCGGACTGGAACTCGCCGGCGCGGTTTCCGGAGGCCTGTCGGACTCGACACTTTCCTGCATCGAATTGGTGGATCATGGCAACACACTGGTGGTGTTTTGCGCAGACACCGAGGTGGTCGACAGCCTAGACAGCGACGACCGCATCGTCTTGCAGGCGGTGGCTTCCGAACTCGTGGTCGCCGTCGAGAACTCACGCCTGTACCGGCTCACCAAGCGTCTTGCCATCACCGACGAACTCACCGACCTCTTCAACTACCGGTATCTGCAGCAGCGGCTCGACGATGAGGTCAGCCGGGCCGAGCGCTTCGGCAAGCGCGTGTCGCTGCTGATGCTCGACATAGATGATTTCAAGCGCGTCAACGACACCTACGGGCATCAGGTGGGTGACGCGGTCCTGGCCGAGGTCGGTCAGGTGCTCAAAAGCACCGTGCGCGAGGTGGACCTGGTCGCCCGGTACGGCGGCGAGGAGTTCACCGTGATACTGCCCGAGACCGACGCGTCCGGTGCGTTCATCGTGGCCGAGAAGATCAGGGAGAGCATCAGCCTGCATCGCTTCCCGGATGCGGACGGCGCTCGCACGATCCATCTCACGGTGAGCATAGGTCTTGCCAGCTACCCCGCGCACGCTGCCGACAAGGAAAGTCTGCTGCGAGCCGCGGATGACGCCGTGTACAGCGTGAAGGAGACAGGGAAGGACCGCGTCCGCGCGCCGCGCCTTCACCTGCGCCGTCTTCCCAAGGATTCCGATGTGCTGGAAGTGGAAGGAGCTGCCGAATGACGAGAGTCGCCTACCTCGGTCCCGCTGGCACGTTCAGTGAGGTCGCAGCGCTCTCGATCGGGCTACCCGACGTCGAGCCGTTCGCATGTGTGAGCATCGCCGAGGTCTTCGAGGCCGTGGAGCGGGGCAAGGCCGAGGTAGGCGTAGTGCCGATCGAGAATTCCATCGAGGGGTCGGTAGTGGCCACTCTCGATGCGCTGGCGTTCGATTCCACGCTCGAGATCCAGCAGGAACTCGTCCTGGACATCCGGTTCTCTCTCGTGGCTGCGCCGGGGACCAAGCTTTCGGACGTGACCGCGGTGGTGGCTCATCCGCAGGCAGGCGGACAGTGCAGGCGGTGGCTGGAGCGCAACCTTCCGGGTCGGCCCGTCACCGCAGCCAACAGCAACGCTGACGCAGTGCAGACCGCGGTGGCCACGCCGGGCGTCGCGGCGCTCGGCCCGGCGCTTGCAGCGGAGATCTACGGCGCCGAGATCCTCGAAGACGGGGTTCAAGATTACGCCGGCAACCAGACGCGTTTCGTTCTGGTAGGCCGGGGCATTCAGTCGTGCACCGGCCACGACAAAACGTCGCTCGCGCTGTTCATGAAGAAGGACAAGCCCGGCGCGCTTCTGATGATTCTCTCCGAGTTCGCCTACGCCGACATCAACCTCACGAAGATCCAGAGCCGGCCCACCAAGCGTCAGCTCGGCGACTACATGTTCTTC
>JAFGNP010000001.1 GCA_016926975.1 Coriobacteriia bacterium
CCGATGCCGCCGGGCATCGCGATGAAGGCCGTCGCGTACTTGGCCAGCATGACCTTTCGTGCGAAGAAGTGGTTGAACGAGAGGCTCAACGTTGAGTACGGATTCGGCTTCTGTTCGGACGGCAGTTCGATATTCAGTCCCACCGACACTGCGCCCGCGAGCTGGGCGCCCTTGTTGGCGGCCTCCATCAAGCCCGGCCCTCCACCGGTCACGATCGCGAACCCGAGTTCTCCCAGCGCATGAGCTATCTTCACGGTCGTTTCGTACATCAAGTCGCCCGGATTGACCCGCGCCGAGCCGTATATCGTGATTGCAGGCTCTATGCCGGAAAGCCGGTCGAAGCCGCTGACCATCTCACCGATGATGCGGAACATGCGCCACGCATCTTCCTTGGCGAGGTCGTTGATCTCGTAGCCGTGTCGCTCGATCCGTTCCGCAGCGCCGGGTGGGTTGTCTGTCATAGCATGTGCTCCATGATGATCATGTGCGCGAGATGCGCCTTCTCGCCGCCTCTAAACTCGAAGATCTTGACCTCCCCACCGTTGAGCGTGATGGCCAGCGTGTCGCTCACGAGGAAGCCCTTCTGGATGAAGAAGCCCGAGTTGTCCTCGCTCGCCACCGAGGAGATTCGGCTGAAGGGTATGCTCACGAGAGCCTTGCGGTTCTTCATGAACTCCTTGTCGAAGTACACGATTCGCTTGTCCGTGATGCCGAGGAAGCCGGTGCCTCGCCCCTTGAGGTCGAACACCGCTCGTATGAGCTCGTCTGGTAGGCAGACCGCCTCGACCTTCTCGAGCTGGTCCTTCTTGTCCACGTACATGTTACTGGAGTACTCAGGCATGCATGCTCCTTCGCGCGGGTCGTGTGAATGGTAGTTGTCGTATTCAGGGGTGTCAACACCGCGCACGGTCAGGCAGGAATGCGGTACTTCGATTCGAGTTCCTCCACGAGGCCGTCTCGCAACAGAGACGCCAGGGCGTCGTCGAAGCGCTCAAGCGGCATAGCGGCGCGCGACCTCAGGTCCGCAGCTGCCAAAGGGCCGAGAGATAGCAGGTTGCGCAGGATGACGCTGCGCGCCTCCCGTCGTGAGCCCTCGAACCGGCTCTGCTGACGATGGTGAGCACTCCGGCGTGACGGGTTGCCGGACTCCTTCAGCATCGCGCCGTAGTCCATAAGCGCCTGATACCAACGGCGCGGGCTCTCACGGTCGAGGGTGGCTTCTACCAGCGGGAGGAGGTCGCGGTCGCGCACCTTCTCCACTTCGGGGAAGTACTCGTGGAGGTACACGGTACGGATGTTGGTCTCGATGAAGACCGTGGGCAGGTCAAAGGCGAACGCCCTGATGGCCGCCGCACTGTACGGTCCGATGCCGGGCAGGCAAGCAAGCTGCTTCTCGTCCTGCGGCACATGGCCGCCGTGTTCGGCGAGAAGGATGTGGCTCGCCCTGTGCAGGTTGAGCGCGCGGCGATTGTAGCCGAGGCCCTGCCACGCCCCGAGAACGTCGGCGGCCGATGCGCTCGCCAGCGCCTCCACGCTCGGGTACCGCTCGATGAATATGAGGTACTTCTGTACAACTCGACTTGTCTGCGTCTGCTGCAGCATGACCTCGGAGACGAGGATGTGGTAGGGGTTCGTGGTGTGCCGCCAGGGGAAATCGCGGCCATGTGCCTCGTAGTGGGCGTACACGCGGCGCCTGAATTCCGCAACGGTCGCCTGGTCGAGCGTTCGATTCATGCGTTCCATCGCCTTCGCACGTTAGTATAGACGGTCGAAGTCGCGCCCCATTTGACAGGCAGCCGCGTAGTCAGGACTATTGGGGCATGCCGCGGTTTCGGGTTCGGTGGATTGCGTATCTGACTCACTCGTTGCTCGTTCTGGTTCTCCTCGCGGGATGTGGCGGGGACACGGCCACGCCACAAGCGGACGCTGGCTCAGCTTCGACCAGACTGGTGTTGCCCGAGGCCGATGGTTCGTGGTCGCCCGTCGATACGATGGTTGGGGGTCTTCCTTCCGCGAAGGGCACAGTAGAGATACGTGGAATCGGGAAATACGCGTTCGAAGCATCCGCGGTGCGGACCGCGCGTCCCGACATCTTTGCCGAGGGACACTTCTCGCTATTCGACGTCCTCGTGCACGTTCATGAGCAGGGGCAGATCGCGCTCGAGTATCACTACGAGCCGCTGATGGAGACGCATGTGGTCGACTCCATCGACGGGGAGCCGTTCTGGTGGTATCAGGCGCACTACTCCTCAGGCTGGTTCGAGACCAGTGCGTTCCGCATGGACCACTACCTGTGGAAGGATGGTACGGTGCTTCGAGTGGAGCACGTGAGCGAGGAGCGACTGGCGCAGCTTCACAGTTCCTTTGCGGATGAGGTTGCGCGACGCGCCTCGAACGGCGGCGAGGTGATCGTGCCGGAGGTGGTGATTCGCGACCGCAACAGCAGCAGGACGTTCCGCGACGTGGCGGTGATTCCACACGACCTGAGAAGCGATGTGCTGCAGCCGGGAGTGGTGACGGCTCTCGATATCCTACTCAGCCTAGGCGAGAGGGGAGACCTCTCGTTGCTCGAGTTGTCATGGTACGAGACCATCAATCGCGCTGACCCCGTGGACAGCTACTTCATCGAGCGCATCGACGAATCCGAGGCGTACGGCCGCTGCGGCTATGTGTACGAAGTCGGGGCTGATGAGTTCTCAGGCTCCAGGGGAAGCCACATCCACATTCCCACCGACGTGAGAATTGTGGTGTCGCCCGACTACGCGATGTGGTTCTGGCTTTGCCTGTGATGACTGGCGTTCGGGCGTTCGCCCGAGTTTCGCGCTGTGGGAGAGACAGTGGATGCACGCCGTGAGCGTTGAAGCTGCCCTCAGGGTCGCGAGACGCCGGTCGGGTCTGAACCCCGCTCAGCGTGCCTGACTACAGGGTGAAGGCCAGCAATCCAATGATGATGGCGCCCATCCCCGCCGTAAGCGTCAGAAAGGCCCGGCGCTTGAGGACGAGTACACGGGGGGCCGAGTGGTTTCGGGTCAGCGCCACGCCGATGAGGATATTGGAGAATGCGGCGACCGCAGCAAGTGCCAGGAACAGCTCGTTGCCCTGCAGACGCGTATCCACGGGCAGGATGTAGAGCAGCAGGACCAGGGCGGCGCCGAGCGTGTGCAGGATGGCTGAGACCTGTGAGGAGAGCTCCGTGCCGTAGCGCGTTGCGAAGGTGACGACTCCACTGCGCCTGTCTCCCTCAGCATCGGCCACATCGATCATCGTCTCAAATCCCAGTCCAACGACGAATACCAGCACGATGGCATAGCGGAAGAGAGGCCCCGGCGCTCCTCCGGCGGCGAGCCAGCCGATGAGCAGAGGCACGGGGAAGGCGCCCGCGAACAGGACGTTCTTCAATGGAACGAGGCCCTGCAACCACCGGTTGTATACCATCGCGACCAGCGCGCCCAGTCCGATGAGCAGTCCTGAGGCCGAGCCTGCTACGACCGCAGCCGTGAGCGCCAGCACGAACGCGATGGTGCCGGTTGCCCTTGCCCCGCGCGGGGTTACTTCCCCCGTGACCAGGGGCCTGTCGGTTCTCCCGTTCAGCCTGTCTCCCGCGAGGTCGGAAAGGTCATCGAACGCATAGCAGCCTGCGGCGACGAAGAAGACGGCGCCTGCTGAGAAGACGGTGGGCAGGGTCGGGGCCGCGCCCGTAACCAGGTACGCACCAAGGAGCACGCCCGCGGCGCCCAGTGCGCAGTACTCGGCGCGGATGAGTCGTGCGAGTGCGCCGAGCGACCACAACGCACCACCTTCCTGCACCTTGAAGAGGTCGGCCACCTGCGTCTCCCGGCCCGATTGCCTGGTCATCCCGTCTCCCGATAGGTCATCCTGCGGCGCACGAACATGGCACGGGCGGTCATCGCGCCACCGCCTCGCGCTCGCGTTCCTGCTCGAAGGCGCAGCGCACCTCTTCCAGCTGCCGAAAGACCGTCTCCCACTCCGCGGTGAGCGCCGTGATGCGGTCCTCCAGCGACTTCTTGTGCTCTACAGTCTCCAACACCAGCGTGGCATCGCTGTAGTGGTTGGGATCGGCGAGCAGGAGATTCGCCTCGTGCAGCTCACGCTCGCATCGCGGCAGGTCCAACTCGATCTGGGCGAGGCGCTTCTCAAGCGGGGCGCGCTGCCGGTAGAAGCGGTTGCGCAGCTCGCCGTCACGCCGCTTACGCTCCTTGTCGGTGTCTCGCGACGGCCTGCCCCCCGGCGAGCCGACGGTGGATTTCCTGTCGCCCTCCGTGGACATGTGGTCGCGCGCCTCTCTCCAGCGAAGGTAGCTGTCGTAATCCCCTTCGTACACGACCGGTCTTCCTCCACGCACTTCGATGATCTTGCTCGCGATCTCGCGGATGAGCGTGCGGTCGTGAGTGATGAAGCACAACGTGCCGGCATATGCCTCGAGCGCGTCAGTCAATACCTCACGCGATGGGATATCGAGGTGGTTGGTGGGCTCGTCCATGAGCAGGAGGTTCGACCGCTGTGTCAGCATCTTGGCCAGCGCCAGTCGGCTCTTCTCTCCACCAGACAGCACCGCAACCTGCTTGTACACATCATCACCGCGGAAGAGGAATCCTCCGAGCATCGTGCGCAGCTCGGTGTCGCTCTGGTCCGCCGATACGCTGCGGAGCTCATCGATGGCGGAATTGGCGGGATTGAGCAACTCGAGCTGGTGCTGAGCGTAGTAGGCCAGCCGGACGTTCAACCCGAGTTCCCTCTCTCCTCGCTCGAATGGCAGCACGCCTGCCAGCATGCGCAGCAGCGTGGTCTTGCCCGCGCCGTTGGGCCCGACGAGCGCGACGCGGTCGCCGCGTCGCAACGTCAGCGACAGGTCGCGATAGACCACATGGTCGCCATAAGCCTTGCGGATATGCGATAGCTTGATGACCTCCTCGCCGGAGCGGGGTGGCGCCGGGAACGAGAAATGAATCTTCGCGCCGGTGCGGGGCACGGTGAGGCGCTCCATCTTCTCGAGTTTCTTGATGCGGCTCTGCACCTGGGTCGCCTTCGTGTTCTTGGCGCGGAAACGCTCGATGAACCGCATCTCCTGCTGGATCTTCCGCTCCTGCCGGTCGGCGGTTGCCTCCAGTATCTCGAGGTCGCGCTGGCGCGAGACGACATAACTGTCGTAGTTGCCGTTGTGGATGAGGAGCGACCCCTGTTCCAGCGCGAACACCTTCGCGATGACGCGGTTGAGAAAGGCGCGGTCATGTGATGTCACAAGTACGGCACCTTGATAGCTCTTGAGGTAGTCCTCAAACCAGATGCAGGACTCGAGGTCCAGGTGGTTTGTTGGTTCATCGAGGAGCAGCATGTCCGGATTGAGCAGCAGAAGCTTCGCCAGTTCCGCACGCATGAGCCAGCCGCCGCTGAACTCGGATACCGGGCGCTCGAGGTCCGTCTCGGCGAATCCAAGGCCGCTGAGGACGATTTTCGCCTCGTACTCGAGGTCGTAGCCCCGGGCAGCCTCGAACTCGTGCTGAAGTTGACCGAGCTGCTTCAGCAGGGACTCCATGTCCTCGGGACCAGCGTCTGCCAGCTCCTGTTGCAGCAGATTGAGCCGGTGGGACAGTCCCGAGACGCGGGTGGCTCCACGAAGTACATGGTCGAGGAGATAGGTGCGGGACGACGGGCTTATCTCCTGTTCCAGGAAGCCGATGGTCGCGCCCCGACGAACGCTCAGCGCCCCGGAGTCCGGCTCGGACTTGCCTGCCAGCATGTTGAATAGCGTGGTCTTGCCGGACCCGTTCGGCCCGATGAGCGCGATGCGGTCGCGCGGCCCTATCGTGAAGGTGGCTTTCTCGAAGAGGACCTGGTCGCCGAACGATTTCGAGATGGAGTTCGCGCTGAGCATGGGATACCCCGCGAGAGTGTACCATAAGGCGCGATGCCGACGCCCTGATGTCTTCCCGTGCGGCAGAGTCGTTTGACACCACTGCCGGGGCGTGCAACCATATCGCCGAGGGCACGGCAATCAGCGCGAAAGCTCCCACCGAGGACGACCAACTCTGTGGCGCTAGGGGGAAAACGGGTAGGGAAGGAGCGACGCGACGGTTGGTGTGCCCTCGCTGTCGTGTACGGGCTTCCTTTGCCGTCCCCTTCGCGAGCCCGACGCTATACGCTGAACGTCCAGATGGCGCGGCCGTTGTCACGCGCGACGTGCACGCCGGGGTTGATCCCCCTTGACTGAAGACCGAGCCACACGTGACTCGCGCAGATGCCGATATCCACGTTGGGATGTTCCCACTTGAAGTGCCGGTAGCCTTCCGGCATTGCGACTTCGATCGTGCGCTGGTCATCCGACACGCCGAACCTCCAGAACTGGCTGTTGGCGGCTGACGGCGCCTTTCGCGCCAGGTCAAGCGCACAGCGTATGTCGGGCGACAGATCATCCTCATGGATGCCGTCTTGCAGGAGCTCCGCAAGAGGCTTGCGGCGGTAGCTCATCATCGCACCGGTGATCCGGTCGAAGGCACGCAGTCCTTCCTTGCGCCAGTATGCGAGGGGCGTGATGCAGATGGCGTGCACGCCGGGAGGCTCGCCGCGTCCGTAGCCCCATTTGGGACGCTCGCCGTCCGATGATGCATCGAGGTGCGGCATCACGCGTTCCAGCTCGTCCAGCGAAAAGTGTCCGTACCAGCACGTCGCCAGTCCGAGGCTCGTGGCGTAGAGGATCAGCAACTCACCGACGAATCCCGCCTTGGAGATGGAGACGATGTCCGTGTGCGCCATGAAGGCCGCGTGGTCTGATGGTGGAGTGAGCGGAGTGCCGTAGAGGCGCTTCGATGGGTCAGCCTTGAAGAAGCGGATGGCGACATCGTGGTCGAATGGCACGTGGAGTTCGGACGCGAACTGTTGCAGTCGTGACATCGTGTCCGGCTCGACAGCACGTGGCTCATAGCTGCGCACTGACCTTCGCTCGTTGATGGCTCGCTCCCAGTCGACGGACTGCACCCTCGTACCTCCTGCGTTGCACCGTTGCCCGCATATGGTAGAGGATTCCCGGATGCCGTGCACGGGAAATCTGAGAAGGATTCCGATGGCGATGTCGTGTGCCTGTCGATACGGCGTGCCGCACCGCGAGACGTTGAACCTGTTGTCTGTCCCGTGCGAGAATGGTTGCCACGCTGGGATCTCGGAATGCGCTTCAGGATCGTTCCGTTCTTCGCTCTGCTTTTCGGATTGACGTGGGCTTCTCACGTCCCGCTGGCTGTGTCCGGCCGGCCGGTGGCCGAGCTGCCCTACGCCTTTGCCCTATTGCTCGGGGGGCTGGGGCCCGCTGTTGCGGCTACCGTATTCGTGCTGAGGGCTAATGCTCCTGGGTACCGGCGCCAGTACCTCATCCGGCTCGTTTCGATACGGCGCGTGCCATGGGCCTGGTGGTGTGCCGTAGCTGGTCTTCCCCTCTTCGTGGTCCTCATGGGGGCACTCGTCGCGGCTCTCTCCTCTCCCGCGGCGTGGGCGACCATCGGATGGAACGCGGAGATGCTCGCCCGCATCACTCCCTTCTACCCGTTGCTGATGCTGCTTGCGCCGCTGCTCGAAGAGGTGGCGTGGCGGGGCTATGGACAGGATGCGCTACAGAGTCGATTTGGTCCCGTGTTCACCAGCCTCATCCTCGGACTTGTGTGGACCGCATGGCACCTGCCGCTTTTCTTCATGAACGGCACGTATCAGAGTAGCCTCGGCGTTGGGACGCCCCAATTCTGGGATTTCGTCGTGTGGACTATCGCCACCACGTTCGTCATGACGTGGCTCTACAATGCGACGCGGGGCAGCATACTGGCTCTGGTGACGTATCACTTCCTGTTGAACCTGGCCAACGAGCTTCTCGTGGGGCCATTCGCGGCAGACGTCGCCCGTACTGCGGTGCAGCTCGCGCTGGGCCTGCTTGTCGTGGTCGTCCTGCCGCGCCTCCGTGGTCCTGCGGCGCGGAAACTGGCGCTGGTGCCGTGGCGACCTGACGGCGCCTCCTCAGGTTCAGGTTGCGGGTCGGCGTGACGGAGCGGGACCCGTGGTGCTTCATCGGCGCCGGTGTCTCGGGTATACTTGCCTCTGGTGGCACTGAATCGTGAGCGACGCCGTCGGGATCAGGCAGTCGAGAAGGCCGTCTACCGTTCGGAGTCGTCTTCGGGGGCGTTCTTCTTCCTCGCGATGCTCCTCTGGCTGTTGCCCCAGCTTGCCGGCCAGGCCGGAGAATGGAGGATCCTCCCCGCGAGCATCGTCGCCGTGTTCGTCGCGGTGAGCGGCATCACGAGCGCCGTCAGCGCCAGTGCGTGGTATCGCACCGGGCTGGACTCACGCCTCATGCAGCTCGGGCGTGTTGGCGGCTCCTGTCGCGCCCTGAACGCGTTCTGTGGCACTGGCTCACTGGCGGTCGCCCTTGGCAAGTTCATTCACTCGGGCGAGGTGGTTGCCACCGACCAATGGAAGCCGACGAAGAAGACGCCCGACCCCTCCCATCGAAC
>JAFGNP010000098.1 GCA_016926975.1 Coriobacteriia bacterium
GCGGGCGGCCAGATTGCCGTGGCGCGCCTGGTGGATGAGGTTCACGTGATCGATGGCTTCGTCCGACGTCACCCGGTCCAGTGACCGGACATCGTAGTCGCGCATGGAGATGGTGTAGCGCTCTCCGTCGACCGTCTCGTAGTCGATCTCGGCCGGGAGGTATCCGCCGGGGCGGTTGTACCGAGTGCGCGTGACGCGGTGCTCGAGGTTGGTGTTGATCAGGCGGGCGCTCGCGTACTCGGACCGCACAGCGGTGATCGCCCTCACGACTCTCTTGATCATCGCCGAACTCCTGCCACGGCGCCGCCATCCGAGTCAATCGAGAAGAGCCTCGTCGGTGCAGCGTCCATCTGGCGCACCGCACCTCGGCACGCCTGCCCCTGGGTGCCTGAACGTGGACACCCTCGGTGTACCGGCTTCCATGAGGAGCCGGCCCTCCGGGTGTGCTCGAATACCGGAGGCGAGCAAGCGTTCGCGCCCAAGTGGAGCGCGGGCCGAGGTGCCCGGTATTTCACACCCTCGCGCGCCCGGAGGGCCGACCCGCAGCGTACTTCTGTACGCGAGGAGTCGGACCGAGGACGAAAGCCGGAAAGACCGGGTAGATCGGACCGCGTCGTTTACGCGCTGAGTCCCCGTGAACGGTTACCCCAAATCTAAATGTCAATCCCAAAGATATCGCTCGTCGTAATCGACACGGTACTTGCGGAGAAGATCAAGGAGTTCTTCGCGGAAAGCTCGCGTGTGGTGATGCTCCGGTTGGGTGTCGATGTACCGGATCAGAGCGCCCAACTGCGACTCGCCCAGAGAGAAGGCGCCATAGCCGGCCTGCCATGAGAACCCTGCGCATCGAGGATCGTGGCCCTTGAACCACGCCGACGACGTCTTCTTGATCTCCTCCAGCAGCTTGCTGACGGTCAGCGTCCGGGGCAGCGTTCAGGCGACATGCACGTGGTCTTCTGTCCATCCCACACGGTACGCGTCCCAGGGCTTCGCCCTGGATATCTCCCAACCTGGCGGAGCCAGAGCGGTATGGTGAGGTTGTTCTTCTCCAGTAGGTGAAGTTTATCCACAGCCGCCGAAGCTGTGAAGCTGTGGATAACTTGTCCGAACTGCGAGTTGAAATAAGGTCTCCTGCGTGGCGGAAGGGCCGGCGTGATGCCGGAGATGGTGGAGTCTGTGTACTGCCCCTCATTTGGTTGTGCCGCCTTCCTCCGCGCGGGAAGTCCCGTTTTAGGCGATTGGTGGAGCTCCGTGCTGCCCCTGAATACGAACCGTTGTGGTGAGTGAACCAGTTTCGACCCGCGTGGATCGGAGGGCTCGTAGGCCCGACCGCCGAAGTCGAGGAGAGGAATAGAAATGCAACGCTATGTTGGAATCGACCTCGGCATACGCACCAAGCACCGCGCAGCGGTGTTGGATGGTGCGGAGCGCCGGGGCAAGCCGTTCTCGGTGGAAGTGTCCCGGGACGGATTGGAAGATCTTCTCCGGAAGTCGACGGAGGAACAGGAGGGTCCGGTGAGCTTCGTCATGGAGCCCACGGGGCTGAGCTGGCTTGTGATGTCCGCCTACGTCTCGGCGTCGGGGCACCGTGTCTATTTGGCCAAGCCACAGAAGGCCAGCGACCTCCGCAAGTTCATCAAGAAACACACGAAGAGCGACAATATCGATGCGGACTCGCTCGCACGGCTTCCGCAGCTAGACCCCGAGGGAGTCCACGAGCTCCACGTGCCTTCGGGAGACGAGACGACAATGCGTCGGCTGGTCAAGAGACGTGAGCGATACGTGTCTGAAGCGGCGTCTCAGAAGCGACGCATCCACGCGCTGATGGTGATGGTGAACCCACACCTCATGGACGCCCTGAACGACAACAAGTTTGGCGCGTCCGCGGTCGAATTTTTTCGGCGGTATGCCGACCCTGCGAAGGTGGTGAGGTTAGGGCGGAAACGGCTCGAAAGATTCTGGTCAAAGCACAGCCGCAGGAAGGACGTTTCCGAGGTCGTCTCTCGAGTCTTCGAGGCATGTCGTACTACGGCCGAGCTGCACGAGCCGCTTCGCACCCAGGGACGGCTGCCCTTCGACTACGAGGCAGTACAGCAGGAGCTCAACGACGAGCTCGACTGGATGGAGCGCGCCCAGACAGAAGCCGATCGGCTCGAGAAGCAGATACTCGAGATGTATCTGCGTGTCGATCCGGACCGTACGCTGGAGCAGCTTCGCGGGATCGGCGAAACCATCGCTCCGACCATCCTCGCGTTGGTGGGGGACGTCACTCGCTTTCACAACGAGCGACGCTTCGTCAGCTATTGCGGGATCGCCCCTCGCAAGAAACAGACGGGGCTCAGCGACCGCAGGATGCCCATAATGAAGACCGGACAGCGGCTGCTGAAGAAGTACCTCTACCTGGCAGCGGACGTTGCGCGCCAGTGGGACCCGGACCTCGCGGCGTACTACACACGTCGGTACGCTCGCGGAGACCACCACAACCGCATCATGATCGCGCTGGCCAGGAAGATGGCCGCACGCATCTACTCGTTGCTAAAAAGGCAGGCTGCCTTCCGTAACAACGAGACGGATGAGCCGCCGCGCTATGTGCTTCGAGACGCCCGAGGCCAAGAGCGGACCAACCAGGAAGCCCGAGCTCTCATTCAAGAACAGTACACACGCGACAAGGCAGCGCCCCAACGCGCGAAGCAGGACCGGATGCGGAGAGGCAAGGCGAAGACCGCCACCGCAAATACAGAGTGGCCGTGCAAGCACGCCACAGACGGTCCAGCGGTCCCGCCCTCGAGTGAGATACCACAGCGCCAGTCCACCCCACAACCAATACAGGATACGTTGCTCGAGGTGCTGACTCGCCTCGCCAAGGAGTCTGGATGTGGACAGGCTGTTGAGAACCTGTTGATGAACATTGCCCGTGATGAGGCAAATTCACCCGAAAAGGGGGTTGACGTGACTTAGGTGATATCAAAGTCAAAGGGCTGCCGAGCGTCTCTACACCGACCCTGAGCCACCCGGAGCCTGACGAGAGCAATTTCGAGAAGTCCCAGCCTGGCATACACAGAGTCACGAGCTGGCCTTCGAGCCCGGAGGACATGTCAACCGTCAGCGAGGACGAGGTGCACCGCGGGGTGATTGAGGATGTCTACTTCGTAAGCGTTCACGCGACAGCAGAAATTATAGGCATGTTCGGTTCGCTGGCAGGCAGGAGGGACGGCACGGCAGTACCCCGAAGAGAC
>JAFGNP010000099.1 GCA_016926975.1 Coriobacteriia bacterium
CTGCTCACCGACGCCTCGTCCGAGATGGTGTACTCGATCCTGCCGTTGTTCCTCGCCAACGTGCTCGGCGCACCGGTGGCCGCCATCGGCCTCATAGAATCGCTGGCCGAAGCCACTGCATCGTTCATGAAGCTCGGTTCGGGCTGGCTGTCCGACCGCGTCGGTCGCCGCAAACCTCTCATCGCTTCGGGCTACGCGCTCTCCAACATCGCTAAGCCCGTGATAGCGCTGTCCGCAAGCTGGCCCGCGGTGCTCGCACTCCGCCTCACCGACCGCCTGGGCAAGGGCATACGCACCGCTCCGAGAGATGCGCTGATCGCGGAAAGCGCGAGCGAGGCCGAGCGAGGCCGCAGCTTCGGCGTCCACCGCGCTCTCGACACGCTCGGGGCCGCGATCGGGCCGCTGGTGGCGTGGGCGATACTCACGCTCTCGCCGGACGCCTACCGAACGGTCTTCCTCATCTCGGCGATACCCGGCACGCTAGCGATCCTGTTCGTCCTGTTCGCGGTGCGCGACACCGGCAGGCGCTCTTCTCCGGAGCGGTCGTCCCGACCTTCCTTCAAGGACTTCTCGAAGCCTCTGATCGCGTTCACAGCTATCTCAGGCGTGTTCGCCATCGCCAACTCGTCGGACGCGATGCTGATCCTGCGCGCGCACGACCTGGGCGCGAGCGCCGCGCTCGTCCCGCTCATGTACGTCGTGTTCAACCTGGTGGGAGCTGCGCTGTCTGGCCCTGTGGGCGCTCGCTCGGACATCATCGGCCGAAGGCGCCTGCTAGTGTTCGGCTTCGCCGGATATGCCGCAGTGTACCTCGGCTTCTCGCTGGCACACTCCCCCATCGCGCCATGGCTGCTGTTCGCACTCTACGGCGTCCCCTACGCCGCCACAGAGGGCATGACCCGCGCGTACGTGGTGGACCTGGCGGGACCCGAACGGCGCGGAACCGCCCTCGGTGCTTACACGTTCGTCCTGGGCCTGGCTGCACTGCCGTCGAGCGCACTCGCGGGAATCCTCTGGGACACCGTCGGACATGCCGCACCGTTCGCGCTGAGCGCTGCGCTCATGACCGCTGCGGCCGTCGCGCTGGCAGCGTCCGGCCGCTGGCTGGATCGGGGCGTGCGGACTACGGGACCCGAACTCACCCTCGCGGGTTCTTGACGATGTGGTCGACCGCATCTGCCACCGAGTCTGTGACGTAGATCAGATCGAGATCTTCGGGTGCGATCGTACCCTCGGCGACCATCCTCCTCCGGAAGAACTCGAACATCGGCTCCCAGTAGGCCGTACCTAGCGTGACAACCGGGAAGTCCTCGATCTTCTCTGTCTGCATCAGGACCAGCGTCTCGAAGATCTCGTCGAGCGTGCCGAAGCCTCCGGGGCACACCACGAACCCGCAGGAGTACTTCACCATCATCACTTTGCGCACGAAGAAGTGCTCGAACTCCATGAAGCGGTCGACGTACGCATTCGGTTGCTGCTCGTGCGGCAGATGGATGTTCACGCCGAGAGACAGTCCCCCGGCCTCTTTGCAGCCGCGGTTGGCTGCCTCCATGACCCCGGGTCCGCCTCCGGTCATCACGCAGAAGCCCGCCTCGGCCAGTGCGCGGCCCGTCTCGCGAGCTATCTCATACTGAGGGTGACCCTCGTGGAAGCGCGCCGAACCGAACACCGTCACGCACGGGCGGTCGAACTTCAGGAACTCGAATCCGCGCAGGAACTCCAGGAAGATGCGCACCGCACCCTCCACGTTCTCGTGATGCCCGCGCTTCCCACCCAGGAAGTCGGCTTCAGCACCGCTCGTCATCTCGAGCAGCGAGTCCGCATACGCGCGGTGGCCGTTGGAGAGCTCGGTCATCGCTTCCTCCTCATCACGTGCGCAGAGTGGCCATCAGCCGACGCGGATCCGCCAGTATCCCGAGCGCGGTCTCGATGCTTCCGACGACAACGTCGGCCGACTCGATCGCCGCCCGGGCGGCTCCTTCGGGTCCTATCACGCAGATGCCGACCGCACATGCCCGGAGTACGAGCGCGTCGTTCGCACCGTTGCCTGTCGCCACGACGGAGTCGGGGCCCAGGTCCTGCACGAGTGCGAGCTTGTCGCCCGCTTCCCAGCCGCTGGCGATGATGTGGACGTCTATACCCAGTTGCTCGCCGAGCGCGGCTGCCGTGCCATGGGTGTCGGCAGTGATGGCAACCGTATGCATCACGCCGGACAGCTCCGCCAGCCCCTCGGCCACGCCAGGCAGGAGCTCACCTCCGCCCGCGATCGTCCCGTTCACATCGAGGACAAGGTGCTCCAGCTTCAGCGCACCGTACCCGGGGATATCCAGTTCCAGCATGCGGGCTCCTTGTTCGCCGGTACGCCCTAAGCGTAACCGAACCGCGGCTGCAGTACGTCCAGGAGTCTTGGCGCTCAGAGGCCTCCATGGTCTACGCTGACGTGGAGCATAGCAGGAAGAACGGCCTTCGGGCGCGCCATCGCTGAAGGATCGGAGCACTAATGGACGAGCAGGAGACCCGCGAGGTATTCGGTGGATTCAACCCCGCCGACTACGATGACGAGGTGCGCGAGCGCTGGGGTGACACCGACGCGTACAAGGAATCCGCACGCCGCACAGCGCGCTACACGAAAACCGACTGGGAGCGGTTCGAGGCCGAAAGCCAGCAGATCGGTACGGACACGGCACGGCTGATGGACGAAGGCGCGTCGGCGGACGACCCGCGCGTGATGGACCTAGCCGAGCAGGCGCGGTTGCAGATCGACAGGTGGTTCTATCCGTGCACGCACGAGATGCACGCGAACCTGGCCGAGATGTACATCGCCGACCCCCGGTTCACCGCCACCTACGAGAAGATCCGCGAGGGCATGGCGCGCTACTGGCACGACGCGATCCTCGCTAACGCAGCGCGGCAGCAGTAGCCACAACGCTACATCAGCCTCTTCAGCACAGACTACGCTACGGCAGCACGACTGAGTCCGTAGCCCAACGCGGCAGCGGCCATCCCCAAGGCTACGCTGCCGAAAGCGTATCCAAGTCCTTGTCCGATAAGGCCACTGTCAATGAGAGCCACGGCCTCGTAGCTGAAAACGCGAGAACGTAGTGAACCCCCCGAGAATACCCACGCCAAGAAAGAGCCGCCACCGCTCAGCTCCACCTGCACTAGGCAGAACTCCCATGAGAACGCCAAGCGCGAACGATCCGATCACGTTGATGCTCAACGTCGTCCAAGGTACGCGACTCCCCACTGTCACGGGAACGAGCTGACCGACTGCATAGCGTAACGCAGCACCGAGCGCACCTCCGGCAGCGACTACTAGAGTGTCCATATCGATTCCTCCAAGAGCGCTTCTTGCAGGAAGGCGGCCCCAACGGGCCGCCTTCCGTGATCTTCGATTGTATGAATCAGTGGCTAGATCTTGCGAACGTTGCTCGCCTGCATCTTGCCGTTCTGGCCGGCGGTGACGTCGAACTCGACGGCGGCGCCTTCGTCGAGGGTCTTGAAGCCCTCGCCCTGGATCTCGGAGAAGTGGACGAACAGATCGTCGCCATCCTCACGCGAGATGAAGCC
>JAFGNP010000100.1 GCA_016926975.1 Coriobacteriia bacterium
ATCGCGCGACGCTCGCCGAGGCATACCGTCCGGTGTGGGGCGAAGAGCTGCCCGCGGGATCCGATGTCGTCGTGAAGGTAGTGCGACCCGGTGCCGCCGAGTCTATCCGCGGTGACATCGTCGTTGCGAGGCGTCTTGCAGAGCGGATCGTGCGGACACGATTCGCGCGCCGGTTCGATCCGGTTGCGCTACTGGATGAATACACGGAGACCGTTGAACGCGAGCTAGACCTCAGGAAGGAAGGCCGCTACGCGGACAGGTTCCTGTTCGACTTCAGGGACGACCCCAGAGTGACTGCACCGAGAATCGTCTGGTCCAGGAGCACGGCAAGAGTCCTGACGATGGAGTTCATAGAAGGCTGGCGGCTGACGGATCTTGAGACCGCGCGCGCGGCAGGAGTCGACTGCAAGGGGCTCGCCATCCACGGCGCGACGGCGTTCATGCGGCAGGTATTCGTCTACGGGCGCTACCACGCCGATCTGCATCCGGCGAACGTCTTCGTGACCCCTGACAATCGCATCGCCTATCTCGACTTCGGCATCGTGGGCTATCTCACCCCACAGGAGCGCATGAACATCACGCAGGTCATGGCAGCACTCGTTTATCGCGATCCGGACCGGGCGCTCAGGTACTCGGCGGAGCTTGGCGTCAACGTGCCTCCGGAAGACATAGCGCCGGTGCGCAAGGGGCTGGGCGAGTTGCTCGACGGCACGACCAGACCGGACGGCACGCGCGACTTCGCCCACTTCGGCCTGGGCTTCCTGAAGCTGCTCGGGGAGCACGACATCAAGATCCCGAGCGGGTACGGGCTGCTGATCAAGTCGCTAGCGACCGTGGAGGGCGTGGCGCGTGCGCTCTATCCGGAGATCGACATCGTGGCGACGGCCCAGCCGTTCACGACGCGCATTCTCGGGCGGGCGATGGGGGATCCGGCGAGGCTGTACGAGCGCGTGCCGCTGGCGATCAGGGCGGCGTTAAGGGAGCTTGTGGCATAGCGTCGGGCGTGAAGACGGGGGGCGTGATGAACGGGCAGACAACAGTGCGGGTGAAGGGTTCAGGGGGATGGCGTACGGTGGCGTGGGTCATCGGGGCCGCGGTCAGCGCCGCGTTGCTGGCTCAGGTCGTGCTCATGATCGGAATCGGTATCGCCGAGGCCTCAGCCATCGCATTCAGGTTTACCGAGCAGGTCGGGGTTCCGGTGTTCGCAGGGATTCTCTCCCTGGCCGTCCTCGCCTACGCCGTCTTCATCCACCTGATCGTGCGGGCGATCGGCCGGTCGGTCGAGGTGCCGTGGGTGATCTGGCCGGCGATGGCAGCGCTCCCCACGGTATGGGTCTTCATCGTGCTCGCGGACGCCACGGGAGCGCTTCAGGCGATTCTAGCAATCATGCAGCTCGTAGGGATCGCAATCGCATTCGTGACGCTGGGCGATCGCCGTTGGACGAAGACGGAGGTCCCGCTGATCGTACAGCGGCCGACCTAGCGCTCGCCGTCGTCCGAGCGGGAGTGGTAACCTTCCAGGTCCTGCGCCACAAAGCTGAAACCGGCATCCTTTACGGCTCCTGAAAGCTGGTCGCGAAGCGCGAAGGCGCGCTCCATCTCCGAGACGTCGACCTCTATGCGGGCTACCTCGCCGTGTGCTCGTACGCGCACCTGCCTCAGACCGAGAGCGCGTGCGGCCGCCTCGGCGTTGGCGATGCGCTCCAGTTCGGCATCGGTGATCGGCGTTCCGTAAGGGATGCGTGTTGCGAGACATGCGCCTGAAGGCTTGTCCCAGGTGGGCAGGCCGAGAAGCGCGGAGAGCTCCCGGATCTCGTCTTTGTGCAGGCCGACTTCGAGCAAAGGGCTTACGACGCCAAATTCGGCGGCGGCCTTTCTGCCCGGTCTGTGCTCGGAGGAGTCGCTGGCGTTGGTCCCGTCGAGTACCCAGGTGATGCCGCGCGAAGTCGCGATGGTACACATGAGCGAGAAGAGCTCGGCTTTGCAGTAATAGCAGCGATCCGGTGGGTTGGACTGGAACCGGGGGTCCGTCAGCTCGTACGATTCGGCTTCGTGCAGGCGAAGCCCCAGGTTCTGGGCGGTGGCACGCGCCTCATCGATCTCAGCGGAAGGGTGCACGTCCGATATGGCGAGCACTGCCAGACACCTGTCGCCAAGCACAGCGTGTGCCGTGAAAGCGAGTAGTGTGGAGTCGACTCCGCCGGAGTAGGCGACCAGTGCGCTGCCCAGATTGGACAGGCGGTTCCTCAAATCGTCATATTTGTTAGCGGTACTGGGCAAGCGCATTCCTTTACGACACGGGTATCCCGTATCGTACACGACTGTCCGCCTGGTCAAAGGGAATAGGTGCTACTAGGACGACAACGAGGGGGCGACATGTCTGAAGAGAGCCGGGCCGGCATAGAGCATCTGGGTGCGGAAGAGCGTGTCGTGCAGCCGCCGGAGTGGTTCTCCGAGAATGCCGTTATCGCCGACCGGGCGACTTACGATGAGATGTATCGCCGATCGGTAGCGGATCCCGACGGGTTCTGGGGCGACGCAGCTCGCGAGGAACTCGAGTGGATCAAACCGTTCTCGACCGTCCGCAGTGGAGGGTTCGAGAACCTGGACTACCGGTGGTTCGAGGACGGGAAGCTCAACGTTGCCGCCAACTGCCTCGACAGGCACCTCGACACCTGGCGCCGCAACAAGGCCGCCCTCATCTGGGAGGGCGATGACGGCACCTCGCGCACGTACACCTATCAGCAGCTCCATCATGCGGTGAGCCGTTTCGCCAACGTGCTGAAGAAGAAGGGCATCGAGCGCGGTGACCGAGTCGCGATCTACCTTCCGATGATCCCCGAGCTTCCGATGGCGATGCTGGCCTGCGCGCGCATAGGCGCCATACATTCGGTCATCTTCGGTGGATTCTCGGCGAGTGCGCTTCGCGAGCGCATCCAGGACTGCGGTGCCAAGTTGCTGGTCACGGCCGATGAGGGTATTCGCGGTGGCCGGAAAGTGGCGCTCAAGGCGGCAGCCGACGAGGCGTTGTTCGAGTGTCCGAGTGTCGAGGCGTGCATCGTGGTCAAGCGTGGCAGCGGAGATGTGGACATGGAGCCCGGGCGCGACACGTGGTGGCACCAGGAGGTCACGGCGCCCGAGGTGCGCAAGCCGTGTCCTCCCGAGCCTATGGGTGGCGAGGACTCGCTGTTCATCCTCTACACGTCGGGGTCGACAGGCAGGCCGAAGGGCGTTCTGCACAGCACGGCCGGCTACCTGCTGTACACGACCATGACGTTCAAGACGGTTATGGACTGTCGCGATGAGGACGTGTACTGGTGCACTGCCGATATCGGGTGGGTCACCGGGCACAGCTACATCGTGTACGGTCCGCTCGCGGCAGGCGCAACGTCGCTTATGTTCGAAGGCGTGCCGACCTATCCGGACCCTGCGCGCTTCTGGGCTGTCATAGAGAAGTACCGCGTGAACATCTTCTACACCGCGCCCACGGTGATCCGTGCGCTGATGCGCCATGGCGCGGGATGGCCGGAGAGGTACGACCTATCGAGCTTGCGGTTGCTCGGAACGGTGGGCGAGCCGATCAACCCCGAGGTCTGGGAGTGGTATCACGACACGATCGGTCGCGATGAGCTGCCGATAGTGGACACCTACTGGCAGACCGAGACGGGTGGCTTCCTCATCACGCCGTTCCCGGGCGCCACAGCACTCAAGCCGGGCTCGGCATCGTGGCCGTTCTTTGGCGTGGTAGCCGAAGTCGTGCGCGAGGACGGCAGCCGCGCGAATCCGGGCGACGGCGGCTATCTGACCGTGCAGCAGCCGTGGCCCGGCATGCTGCGCGGCACCTGGGGCGACACCGACAACGCCCGTATGCGCGAGGTGTACTTCGAACGGTTCCCGGGACGGTACTTCACCGGAGACGGCGCCCGGGTGGATGCCGATGGGGACTTCTGGCTGCTGGGTCGCGTGGACGACGTCATCAACGTGAGCGGGCACCGCATGGGAACGGCCGAGATCGAGAGTGCCCTCGTGAGCCACGATGCGGTCTCCGAGTCGGCGGTAGTGGGATTCCCGCATGCAGTGAAGGGCGAGGGCATCCATGCGTACGTTGTGCTGCGGGACGGCCAGCTCCCATCGGACGATTTGGCTACCATCCTCAAAGGTCACGTTCGCAAGGTGATCGGCCCGATCGCGCAGCCCGACCGCATCCAATTCGCGCACGATCTCCCCAAGACGCGCAGCGGCAAGATCATGCGGCGGATCCTGCGCAAGATCGCCGCGGGCGAGACCGAGATGGAGGCGTTCGGCGATCTCACCACACTCGCCGACCCGAAGGTCGTGAAGGACCTGCTGGCAGGGGTGTAGAGGGCGCTGAAGCATAAGGTGCGGTCACGCGAGTGCAGCGGACTCCAGTCGCGGGATCAGTAGTCGGCCGAGCAAATCCGGTTGAGGCGGTTCGCCCTGGGCGTCGGTGATCTCGAAGACATCGAGTGCCGTACCTTCGAGTGTGCTGACGTTTGCCCGGCGGATATCCATACCCTCTGACTCGAAGGCGCGTGCGAGGTCGTGCAGCAGGCCTACTCGGTCTGCGGTCTGCACTCGAACAGTGGTGGAGTACTCGCCGGGCGGGTCGAAGTCGATGCGCAAAGGTGGCATGTAGTTCCGCGAGGCACGGCTGTAGTGCCGACTGCGCTCGGCGAGTCTGGTAGCTATGTCCAGGCGGCCTGAGGCTGCAGCGTCCAGTAGACGTTCCAGCAGACTCCAGTTGGCGGTGTCCACTGGTGCCCGTGTGGCCGACGTCACGGTGAACGTGTCGAGCGCGATACCGCGCGCGGTGAACGCTTCGGCTGCCAGGGTGCTGAGTCCCGCGAGTGCGATAGCCCCGCCGATGGTGGCGAACAACCCCGGTCGGTCCCGGGTGGCGATGTCTACGTGCCAGGTGTCTTCGATGGAGGCAGGGCGTACTCCGAACACGATCCGACCGAACGAGCCGGGGCCGGAGAGCGTCTGGACAAGGCGTGCGTTTCTCAGCACCTCTTCAGGAACTGCTCGGGAGAGGTATCTGAGGGGCGCAGTCTCGATGAAGTCGATCACGGTGCGCGAGGCACCGGCCGAGAGGGCAAGACGGCGCGTCTCGTCCCGGGTGGCGTTTGCTGAGGCTACAATTCCGGCTCCGTCTGTTCCGGGAGAGAGTGCCGAGTCCATCTTTCGGGCGAGTTCAGCTATGAGGGACCGGCGCCAGGGCGTCCACACATTGGGCCCGGTCGCGGTCATGTCGGCGGCGGTGAGCAAGAACAGAGGCTCGACCAGCTCACGTCTGCCGACTCGTGCTGCGGCGCTGAAGACCACGTCCTCGTCGGAGAGATCTCGCGTTGTGGCGATGGCGGACAACAAGAGGTGCTCGCGGACCAGCAGTGCGGCGTCAGTTGCGGCCTGTTCGGAGAGCCCCAGTCTGAGGGCGATTTCGGG
>JAFGNP010000101.1 GCA_016926975.1 Coriobacteriia bacterium
CTGCCAGCTGCTCCTCGGCCACGCGCTGGACCTCGATGTCGATCGTCAGCTTGATGTCGTTGCCGGGACGCGGCTCCTGCTCACTCACCACACCCTGCGGCTTGCCCGACGCATTGACCTCGATCCGGCGCCACCCCTTGTCCCCTTGCAGCACACCCTCGAACTGCCGCTCCGCGCCAGTCTTGCCGACCGTGTCACCAAGCTCGTATCCCGCGTACTCGTCGGACTGCTCGAACTGCGCCTCCGATATCGCCCCCGTGTATCCGATCAGATGAGCCGCGAGCGTCCCGTTCGGATACTCCCTGACCGCGATCTCCTCAACACTGACCCACGGAAAATCGGTCTGCCTCTCGAGCAGCTGGGCGACTACGTCCATAGAGGCATCGAGAGCCACGACTCGCGGACGCAGGGCCTCTTGCTGAATGTCCGACACCTTCTCGAACACATCTCCAGGGGTCATACCCAGCATTCCTGCAAGCTCGCCGAACAGCTCCTCCAGCTCGCGCTGAGTCGGATCGTCTGCCGAGTCATCGTTACGGCTCCTGACCAACAGATCGCGCACATCCTCGTGCGTCGGGTCGACGCTTACCGCCAGTGCCGACCGGTTCGTCACGAGAGGGACTCCGTTGCGATCGTAGATTCGACCTCGAGGGGCCTCGAGGGAGATCTCCCGAACACGGTTGTTCTCGGCCTGAGCGGCATAAGACTCACCGTTCAGTACCTGCATGGTCCACAGGCGTACGAGAAGCGCCGCCAGCACCACGATGATCACGATGCCCAGTGTTGCGAAACGTGATTTGAGCTCCTGGCGGTAAGTTGCCATAGATGCGCGAGACTCCAGACGGGCTCGTCAGCCGGTCACCCGCTAGGCGACGCGGCGAAAGGACTTCATCGAACGGTCGGAGCGCAGAAAGCGCGCCAGCCACGGATACGCAAGCATGACCAGTACCGCATTGTACACCGCACGCGGCAGGACGGCTTGCCCGAGGGACTCCCAGAATGCCGGCCCCACACCAAGAATCGCAACAACCACCAGGTACGAGAAGTCCGCCACGAATCCCGCCACTATCGCGACTGTGACCGGCGCAAGCCACCCTTCGGCGAACAGGTTCTCCTGAAGCATCCCTGCCGTGTAGCCTGTCGCAGTCAAGACAAGGGCCCAGGCGCCCACCGGACCGGTGGAGAGCAGATCCAACAGCAGACCGGCCACAAACCCGGCGACAGCTCCCGCGGACGGCCCCTCCACGAACGCAAGCGTTACCACGACCAGCAGTGGGAAGTTCGGCATGATGTTCCCGATGGCCAGATGCGGTGCCAGCATCACCTGCATCACTACTGCGACAGCGAGCGCTCCTGCGGTGGTCCAAGAACGGTTCATTCGATCTCACCGTCCCCGGCAGCGGCTGTCCCCACCAGGATGAAGACCTCCTCGATCCGGTCAATAGGCACTCGAGACTCAACGGAGATCCTCGGATACAGCTCCCCGCGCCTGTCATCCACGGCCGTCACGTCTCCTACGACAATGCCAGTGGGATAGACTCCGCCCAGACCACTCGTTATGACGACATCGCCTACCACCGGCAACAACGCCCTGTCCACGAATTCCATCTCTATCTCACCACTGACGGAACCCCTAACCACCCCCGGAGCGCGCGTCGACTGCACTATCGCTGCGACACCGCTCTGCTGATCTGTCAGCAGCCGAACGGTACATGAGTCCTTTGCGACGACCGCAACCTGCCCGACGAGACCTTGCGCGGCGATCACAGGCATTCCCGGCTCAACGCCATCCTCGGAACCCCTGTCCACCACGATCACACCTTCCCAGATGCTCACGGGCCTCCGGATCACACGAGCACCGAGTTTCGCGAACTTGCGCTCTTCGGCGAAGTCCACAAGGGCCCGAAGCCGCTCGTTCTCCTGCCGGGCCTCTTCGAGCTCGGCCAGACGCGCGCGAAGCTCCTCGTTCTGCTCCTCGAGGACTTCGAGCCGCTCGCGCGACGCGCCGAGTCCCTCGACGAACTCCCCGAACGCCCCGAACGGGCGCGCGAGCGATGTTCCCAGACGCGCGACAGGTGCGGTCACGGCGAGGGTCACTTCCCGGGCGCCGTGCAACGGACCTGATTCACCCTCCCGGAAGTACACCGTGACGAGGACCAGCGATACGGCCACTAGGATGACCAGCAGTCTTGGATTTCCCCGCTTCGGCTCGGGCTGCCCTATGCGCATGGCCGGCCTCCGCTGCTACCGCGAAACCGTCAGGACCTTCTTGAGGACGTCGATCTCCTCGAGGGCCTGCGCCGAGCCGAGTACGACGTTTATCAGCGCGTTCTCCGAGACGTGAACGGGCATGCCGGTCTCGTTCCGGAGCCGCTCGTCCAGAGCGCGCAGGAGCGCACCGCCACCGGTGAGTACGATGCCGTACTCCATGATATCGCTGGAGAGTTCCGGCGGCGTCTTCTCCAGCGTGCCTTTGATCGCAGAGATGATAGCCATGGTGGGCTCTTCTATCGCAACGCGGATCTCCTCCGACGAGACCTGGAAGGTGCGAGGCAGGCCAGTCAGCAGATCTCGGCCGCGCACCTCGACGTCGAGCTCCTCGGCCAGTGGATACGCAGAGCCGATCTCGAACTTGATCTCCTCGGCCGTCCGCTCCCC
>JAFGNP010000102.1 GCA_016926975.1 Coriobacteriia bacterium
CAACGTGCGATCGAAAGACTTCGACATCGACATGGCGGTCAAAGGAGGCGACTTCGAGAGGGCCCAGGACATCGCCGAGCAGAGCTCGTTTCCCATCGATCTCCTCGACTACCCGAAGGCTGCCGCGCACATCCGCGCCCGAATCGACGAGTACCCGCCCATCCCGCCGCCGGCTCTCGACAGGTAGGAGACGCGCCGCCATGGATTTCCCGCCGGCCGCTTGCGGCCGGCGTTCACTCTGATACCCATCGCTCCCGAACGGCTCGAGGAAAAGAAGGCCTGCGGGGACCACCTTTACAAGACGGTTCTGCAGGAGGGAATCCAGCTTGCCCAGGAAGACTGACTCCAGCAACTCAGGCGTTGGATCTTCATCGCCGAGTCGGATCTGGCCGGAGTGAAGGTCCTTGTTCAGCGACGGATCTCTCACGCTCTGTGCCTCACCAAGCTCGCTGAGATTCTCGACAAGACACACGACCTCGTGAGGCTCGGTGGAGAACTGCAGGCGCGGGGGTCCGATCTGCCACAGCGGATCAGGCCGCTCTGCGAGCAGCTTGCGGAGCGCTACTTCAGCGGCCGCTATCCGGGTTTCGACCTCGATGACGAGAACTGGCCGAGACTCCGACGGCAGGTCCGGGAGATCGAGGGCATACTGGAGATCGTCAAAGCACGCAGCACCCGCTAGATGCCGCGGTCCGTCTCCCGCACCTCCGTGCGCCCGCTCTCGTCGTCGACGCCGCACCCGTAGCCCAAATGCCCTTCACCGGTGCCGTCTGCCCGGGATGGATCGCACGCGGCAACGTGCAGCCCCTCAAGGATTATGTTCGGAATCTCCACGGTTCGCGAGCGGCCTTCTTGGCGGCGATCCCGAGCACGACGGACAGCTCAGGCCAGGGCCACGGCCAGGCCGAGGCTCCTGGCGCAGAGGTTCATCTCACGGTCATGAGAGAAGAGCGACAGCCCATCGCTACCCTCGGCGACCGCCAACGCAGTCGAGATGTGCAGGGCGTCCAGGGTGCGAACATGCACCGGAAACGACTCCATGGCTCGCTGCTTGATGGGCCTGGTCAGCTCGAGGAGGTCGATGCCCTGCAGAACCGCATCCAGGCGTTCACGCGCCTCCGTCAATCCCTCGTCCGTGAGCTGGGCAGCCAGGCGGTATCGATGGAGCACCCGCCGGCACTCGATCTCGGTGAGCTCACTCGACACCATACGGGGGAACGCAAGGGCATGCCTGATCGGCTCCTCGCCGAGCAGGATGTGGCGCAGGATGACCGACGAGTCCAGGTACGCTACCACCTGTCGCCTCGCTCGGCACGCAGATGTTCCACCGGGTCATGCGATGTCAGGGGCGTGAGTCTGCGGTAGACGTAGGGTCCTGCTGCGGCCCGCGTCACGCGCAGTGCGCCCCGGATCGGCGACAGAAGGGCGACCGGGGTAGTTCGATGCATCACCGTGACTGACTCACCGGCCTGAACCCGTCTCACCTCGGCGCTCAGGGTTGCCTTGAGCCTGGCGATAGTGATTGACCGCATGTGACCATCATATGACCAACTGGTGTCCATGTCAAGCGGCACCGGGCAACGCGGCGCACACTGATCCGGCGCACTTCCGTGCACTGCCCCCCTACACCATCTGCCGGAACACGGCGTAGATGCCGCGATGAAGGTCCCCCGCGCGTCGGGGCGCGGCACGCCGAACGGACCAGGTGCCGGGAAGCGGCCTGGGTCTGGGTCTCATCGATCGGGTCGCTCGTACCTTCGGCGGGCGACTGTCCATCGACAGCGCCGTCGGCAGGGGGACCACTGTTACGGTGAGACTGCCCTACGAGCGCGGCGGCGTTCACGGAGCCGACCCATCTTGATCGTACGGCGGTCTTGTACTAAAATTGTTGTACAAGAATCGGCGCGCTCCGGTCCGCCGTTGGAATGATTCGGGAGGCCTCGCCATGCGAACGATGACGATCTCGGAAGTCCGGAACGCACTGCCCCGGGTACTCGCACAGCTACGGGAGTCCCATGAGCCCGTCACGATCCTCCGGTACGGCAAGGCGATCGCGAAGATCGTGCCGGTGGAAGACACAGGCGAGATGAAGTACCCCCTGCGCGGGCTTCCCCTCGGCATGACCGAAGATTTCAACGAGCCTCTGCCCCAGCTGTGGGATGTGTTCGAGCAATGATCGTTCTCGATACGCAGGCCTGGCTGTGGTGGATGCACAGCCCACAGACGCTCTCGGACGCCGCACGAACGGCGGTGGAGGATGCCGAAGCCACATCGCGCATCCTGGTCTCGGCGATCTCCGTCTGGGAAGTGGCCGTGAAGGTAGACCTCGGGAAGCTGACCTTGCCGATGGCCATCGACGACTGGTATGAGAAGGCCTCCTCCTATCCACGGATCGCGGTGGAGCCCCTGTCTCCTCGCGATGCCATCGCGAGCACTCAGCTGCCCGGCACATTCCACAGAGATCCGGCGGACCGCATCATCGTCGCTTTCGCTCTGCGCCACGGCGCACCGCTGGTTACCTCCGACCGCAGGATACGGGACTATGCTCACGTCCCCACGATCTGGTGAGACCGTGACGCGGTCGAGGTCTGCGCAGCGCGATTTCGGCGTCCTTCGAACGAGGGGGAACC
>JAFGNP010000103.1 GCA_016926975.1 Coriobacteriia bacterium
CCGATGGGTCGCGGGTGACCTCGTGGGGTTCACGGAGGGCACCGTGATGGCCGGCCTCTGGGAGCCGCTAGCCCGGGGTGCTGTTGCGGGAGTGTTCGAGCCGACGTCGGTCGCGTACGCGTTCCTCGCAGGGGAGTTCGGCGTTCTGACCATGACGGTCACCTATCTCCTCGGTGTGATCTTGCCGCTTGTATCCGGCTTCTACCTGTTGATGGCTGTACTGGAGGACTCAGGTTACCTGCCGAGGATAGCTGCGCTGGCGGACCGCGCTTTGAGCTCTCTGGGCCTCAACGGGAGAGCGGTGATCCCGCTGATTCTCGGCCTCGGCTGCGTGACGATGGGTACGCTGACCACGCGCATACTCGGCTCGAAACGCGAGCGATTCATCGCGACCGCGCTCATGGCTATCGCCATACCCTGCTCGGCCCAGGTAGCGGTCATCGCTGCCCTCATGGCACGAGCTGGTGGCTGGTACGCTGCCGGCTACTTCGGTCTGCTGCTGGCGATATTCGTCACAGTCGGCACTCTGCTCAACAGAATCACTCCCGGCAAGTCCAGCGAGTTGCTGATCGACCTGCCTCAGCTGCGAGTTCCCCGGATGGGGAACGTGTTCAGGAAGACCGGCATCAAGATCTGGGGTTTCATGAAGGAGGTCGCACTCTTCTTCCTTGCAGGCACGGTCCTCATCTCGGTCCTGGACGTTACCGGAGCACTCGCGGCGATCCAGCGTGCGGCCACACCGCTGACGGTCTCCTGGCTGCACTTGCCTGCCGAGGCCGCTACGGCGTTCGTGATGGGTTTCGTGCGCCGTGACTTCGGTGCTGCAGGGTTCTTCACGATGGGCCTGACTCCGCCCCAGTTGCTCGTGGCCATGGTCACGATCACACTGTTCGTACCCTGCATCGCCAGTATGATGGTGATCCTCAAGGAGCGCGGATGGCGCTATCTTGCCGGGTTGTTCGTCGGCTCGGTGAGCATCGCATTCCTCATCGGAGGATTGCTCGCCAGGGCGTTGGAGGTTCTCGCGTGACGGCCGCCGACACTCATCGGGGGCAGAAGGCAACGGCTTGTCCGAAGTGCGGATACATCTCCGAAGGAGTACGGTGTCCGCGCTGCAATGCATTGAAACTCACGAGCTGCGCAGGGTCGTGTTCGACGTGCGCGGCCAAGAGGGACTGTGGAGACAGGAGGCAGGATAGATGAAGCGCGTGGCGATCATGAGTGGCAAGGGTGGCGTGGGCAAGTCCTACGTTGCGGCCGGCTTGGCGATCGGTCTCAGCCGACGTGGATTGGCGGTAGGCGTTCTGGATGCCGACATCACGGGGGCGTCCATTCCGCACGTGCTGGGCGTGCCGAAGGGGCCGAGGGTCAACGAGAACGGCAAGATGGCTATCGGGCGCAGCCCGCACGGCATAGCAGTTGTATCGATGAGCCTGTTCATGCCGGAGGACGACAAGGCGATCGTGTGGCGCGGCCCGCTCATCTCGAACGCCATCCAGCAGCTGCACAATGACAGCGACTGGGAGGACACCGAGGTGATGGTGATCGATATGCCGCCTGGTACCTCGGATGCGGCCCTCACCGTGCTGCAGTCGATCGCACCCGACGCGATCGTGGTCGTATCGACGCCGCAGGACCTCGTCACTACCGTGGCCAGGAAGTCCCAGGATCTTGCAGCGCAGATCGGCGTGCCCCTGCTGGGCTTCGTCGAGAACATGGCGTATCTCGAGTGCCCGCACTGTGGTGAGAGCATCGAGTTGTTCGGTGCCAGCGGAGAGCAGAAGCTGCTGGAGGGTGGGGCCGAGCTACTGGCTAGACTGCCGCTGGTGACCGGTCATGCTGCTCTTGCCGATGCCGGTAGGCTCGAGGAGGCCGTGATGCCCGAGTTCGACAGGCTCGCCTCCGCGGTCTGGGAGAAGCTCTCCGAGGTGTAGCCATACCTCATTGTGCGGGTAAGTGGTACGGCGTATGCTATCCGAGCGCTTAAGGCGCCGTTCAGGCAAGTATTCGGAAGGACGACAATGGAAGAATCAAACGGAACTGCAGCTGCACCCAACCGAACGACTGTCATATTGCTGGGCGTGATAGTGGTTCTGCTGCTTGCGATCGTCGGGTACTTCGCCTTCGCAGGTAACGGTGGAACTGCCGACGATGCCGCGGATACCGGTACTGCTGAGACCACCGGCATGACCGGCACGACGACAGAAGTCGAGTTCGACCCGGCGACGGCCGTGAAGGTCCCCGAGGGCCAGACTCCCGAGCAGTACGTCTCGGCCTACTTCGATGCCGTTGTGGCTGGCGACTTCGCAACAGCCTACGCGATGCTTCCCACCGCGAAGCAGGCGGAGTATGGAAGCGAGGCTGCTTTCACGACACAGCTCACGGGCTACGGCGTCACCGCCTACACGATCGATGACTTCACCGAAGAAGGCGAGGAGGCGCGCGTGACAGCCACTGCCTCCATGCCCGGCGGGAATTTCCAGTATCTGTGGACGTTCGTGAAGGAAGGCGAGGTCTGGCTCGTTAAGTCCCGGACCCTTCCCGGGATGGGCCAGTAGTCCCACACAGGGACGCGAATCCTCAGGCGGCGCTCTTCGGAGCGCCGCCTTTGTCTTGCGGGAGAGGGTTCGAGGGTCGGCGGCACGGCAGGAAGCAGCCGACGCGAGGGCGGCTTTGAGGTCAGAGCGCCGTGCTAATCTTCGGTGCATGGTCACCGAACCGCTCGCATCGTTCCTACAGCCGGGTACGGACCTCGATATAGCCGAGGCGCACTCAACGCTGGCCGAGCGTGCGCGCGACACTGTATTCGGCTTCGAAGAAGAGGTGGTCATCCTCGACCTCGAGACCACCGGCTTCGATCCGTCGGGGGACCACATCATCGAGGCGGCCGCGCTCATCGCGCGAGGCCCGGAGGTCATCGATCGGTTCAGCTCGCTGATTCGGCCGCCCGTTCCGATACCGCAGGAAACGACGCACCTCACGGGTATCGACGACGTAGCGGTGGCAGGGGCGCCGCCCGTCGAATCGGTTGGAGCGGCACTCGCCGGGTTCGTGGGCGACAGGACCATCGTGGCGCACAATGCGGCGTTCGACCGCACGTTCCTCGAGAGAAACGGGTTCGGCCCTTCGCGCATGCCGGGTCCCTGGATAGACTCACTCGAGTTGGTGCGACTGGCCCTGCCGCGTCTGAGGTCTCACCGGCTGAGCGATCTTGCACGGGCGTTCGGACTGGAGCCCGGACGCGAGCATCGGGCCCCCGATGATGTCGAGGCGCTGTTCGGAGTGTGGCGGATTGCACTCACCGCTCTGGGGGACTTGCCGCCGTCAGTCATCCACGAACTCGCACGGCTTGCGGCCCAGTGTCCGGGGTGGACGCTGGGGCCGCTGCTCTCGCATCTTGCAGCCGGTGTGAACGCGCGGCCGTTCGACCTGCGACAACTTCGCACAGACCGCCTGCGGGCGGAGAAGCTGGAGTCACTGTCTGATGCGAGCGAGACGGAGCTGGGTCTGCCGGACCAGGAGGAGGTGTTGGCCGAGTTCGGTCCAGATGGCGTGGTCGGTCGGATGTACGAAGGTTACGAGCCTCGCGAGGAGCAGGCCCGGATGGCCGAGGCCGTGCTGGAGGCATTCGGCTCCTCTCGTTGTGCGGCCGTTGAGGCTGGCACCGGCGTGGGAAAGTCCATAGCCTATCTGCTGCCTGCCGCGCGGTTCGCGCAGCAGAATGGCGTCGTCGTCGGCGTGGCCACGAAGACGAACACGCTGATGGACCAGCTGGTGCACCGCGAGCTGCCGAAGCTGTCCGAAGCACTCGACAGCGGGCTCCGCTACACGGCGCTCAAGGGGTACGAGCACTACGTCTGCCTGCGGAAGCTGCAGCGGCTTCTCGATGGTTCGCCGGATGCGGAATCGGCAGCTGTCATCGGGATGCTCTTGTCCTGGACCGCGCAGTCTTCCTGGGGGGACAAGGAAGCGGTCAACGTGCACTGGCCGCCGCCGCTCAAGGCGCAGGTCCTCGCTTCGTTCGGCGACTGCACGAAGAAGCGGTGCCGGTACTTTCCCGGTCACTGCTACCTGCACGGTGCGCGGCGTCGCGCCTGCGCTGCCCACATCGTGGTCACCAATCATGCGCTGCTCTTCCGGGACCTGACCGCCGACGGCGGTATCCTCCCGCCGATCAGGCACTGGATCGTGGATGAGGCGCATTCCGCCGAGGCCGAAGCACGCGATCAGCTCTCGCTGGGAGTCGGCTGTGCCGAAGTGAAGGGGCTTCTCGGCGGCCTGCATGCGAAGGGTCGCGGCGGGTACCTCGGCGCGTTGCGCGCCAAGGTGGCGGTTGCGGGAGGGGACGAGGCGGCGAGTACGATCGCGATCATAGATGAGATCCGCGAGATGGTGGAAGCTGCAGCCACGATCGCGGAGTCATTCTTCGACTTCTTGAAAGACCTCGGTTCGGGAGGTGCGAGCGCGTACGACCGGACCGAGCTGCGTTTGACGGCCGAGTTGCGCGACAGCGCTGCGTGGGGAACGACAGCCGGCGTGGGGCGCTCGCTCGCGAAACGCCTGTCGGCCATCATCGAGCGAGGTCGCGCCCTGGTCACAGCGCTTGAAGCCGATGGAGATACCCATGCCGAACAGCGTGCGGACCTCGCGGGGCAACTGTCGGGCCTTGCGGAGCAGATGTCCGGTCTCGTCGCGGTGCTGGACGGCACCGACGACAGCTACGTCTACTCGGTGACGATCGACAGGAGGCGCGACCACTCGGCGGAACGGCTGGACGCTTTCCTGCTCGATGTGGGCGAGGCGCTCGCCGAGCAGTTGTACCCCAAGGTCTACTCGGTGGTGTACACGTCGGCTACGATCGCCGCCGGCAGCGACTTCTCGCACTTCGAGCGCTCGGTCGGGCTGGACCGCATGGCAGCCGAGGGATTCCGGACGCTGCGCCTCGAGAGCAGCTATGACTTCGAACGGCAGATGGCGGTCTTCGTCCCCACGGACCTGCCGGAGCCGTGCCAGCCGGGCGCCAGCGGTTACCTCCCTTACATCGACGCCATGTCGGACGCTCTGTTCGACGTGCATGTCGCCATGGGGGGTTCGGTGCTCACGCTGTTCACCAACCGCCGCGACATGGACGCGCTGTACGGCCGGCTCGCCTCGCGCCTCGATCAGGCGGGGTTGCGGCTGATAGTGCAGGGGCGCGGCGTCTCGCGCAAGAGGGTTGCCGACGAGTTCATCGCAGACGAGCGCACTTCGCTCTTCGCGACGAAGTCGTTCTGGGAAGGGTTCGACGCCAAGGGCGACACGTTGCGGTGCGTCGTGATACCGCGTCTGCCTTTCGGCCCGGTGAACGATCCCGTTCTCGAGGAGCGCCGGGACCGCGATCGAGAGTGGTGGGCGCACTACTACCTGCCGGAGGCGGTTCTGGAACTGAAGCAGGCTGCCGGGCGTCTGATACGGTCATCTACCGATGAAGGCTGCCTGGTGCTCGCCGACGCGCGTTTGGTCGGACCCAAGACGTACGCGAACCGGTTCCTGGACGCGCTTCCCGTTCGCGAGGTGGAGCGGTTGCCGGTCGGCGATCTCGCCAGGATGATCCGGGAGCGCTTCGGTACCCGGGAGTGAAGCGTTACCTGGCCTGCTGCAGCAGGCCTTCGGCGTGGCGCCTGACAGCATCTCGCACTTCGTCGGGGCCCAGCACGACCGCATCGCCCAGGTAGGCCACAACCCTCCGTGCCATCCAGGAAGTCGTCTGATATGGCATGCGGGCCAGCGTGCTGCCGTCAGGTTGGGACTCGAGTTCGACGCCCGGCCATGCGCGTGCATCGGGAAGCCTCGCTCCTGCCGCGAAGCGGATTTCCGCCACGCGCATCTCGGCGGTGTCCGGAGTTACGTTCATGGGCACCTCGGTGGGAGCAGGGAAGGTTTCGCCTGTGTGTTCTATCGCCCGGATGCGGTCGATTCGGAAGACACGCTCCCCGCCTGTCGACTCGCACATCGCCACGAGGTACCAGGCGCCCAGCCGCTGGACCAGTGCCCACGGGTGGACGATGCGCTCGGCCACGCGATCGGTAGAACCGGTGTAGTAGACGATGCGCAGCTTCTCGTGGTCGTCGGCGGCAGCTGCGAGTCGTGAGTACACCTCCGCCAGGCCGCCGGGCGCCGTTCCGGTGCGCACCGTGCGTTCGAGTTCCTCTTGCGAGACGCTGGCCGAGCAGATCTCGCTGAGCTTCGTTCGCAAGGGGCTGGCCGGAGCGTACCCCGCCACCTCCAGGGCGGCGCCCAGCGCGCGCGCTTCCGCCATCGTGAGCCTCAGCGGTCGGTTGAGCCCCGGAGGATCCATGTAGGCGATCACGCTGTCGCCGTCGATGTCGAGGTCCACAAGGTCGAGCGGGGTGAAGGGCGGGATGCCGCACATCGTGAGCGTCGTCAGGTCGCTTGTGACCTCTTCTTCCGTGCAGCCGACCGCGCGTGCGAGTTCGGCGATCGAGACTCTGTCTCCCTTGCGCAGCATCGGCAGGAGAGCGAGCAGGCGTCGCGCGCGGGTGGCCGAATCCAGTTGCCTAGCCATGCTCGGCCACCACCTTGCGGAGCCCGGCCCTCAATGCGGTGATGAGCTCGGGAGGATCCACGGGATGGATTCCCTCGCCCTGGTCGATCAGCCAGCAGGCGAGTCGGTCAAGGTCGGCAGCTTCCACGTCCCAGACCACCGAGCCGTCGCCCAGTGTCTGGATACTGCCGCGTCCGCGAGCGAGGCGCTCGGCGCGCCACGCGGCGTCGGGCTCGAAGCGAACGCGCACGGGCACGGGCACGGGACCGTACTGGAACGGCAGCCGCTCGTGCTCTCTGACGTCGAAGTTCCCGGGTCGTTCGAAGTCAGGCGTACGGGGACTCATCGGGTTGACATCCAGCTCTCGCATGCGCGGGATTGCGAAGGTGCGGATCGCATCCACATCGCGGTCTCGGCCCGTCACGTACCAGAGTCCTTCGCGGAAAAAGACGCCGTAGGGATCGACTGCCCGCGCACGGGTGTCTCCAGATGAGTTCGTGTACTCGAAGGTCACCGTCTTTCGCATCTGGACGGCCTCCGCGAGCGCACGAGCGTTCAAGGCTTGCTCGGGGGGCAGTCCAACAGCCTGTTCTGTGGCAGCCGCAGGTCCTTCGTGCCGGCTGGCGCCAAGCTTGCCTACCGCCAGCGCCAGGTCGCTGCTGAAGGGGAAGTCGCGGTCTTCCGAGAGCGCGGCCGCGACCGCGAGCAGTGCGGACAGATCCTCGGGAGCCAGCTCGATAGGTCGTGCGTAGGTGGCGTCCGGATCCATCCGGTACGCCTCCGTATCGTCATCGGAGGAGATGTCTATCACCAGGCCGGCGGCACGGAGAGCATCCTTGTCGCGTTCGAACATCCGCAAGAATGCGGCTTCATCCTGACCCTCAGGGTATCCGAGACCGGCCGTGCGGCATTGCGCGGCTGTGACGTAACGCGGCGTGGACGCCAGGAACAGGGCAAGATTGACCAGGCGCTCGGCAGCATCCAGCAAATCGGACTCCTTCTGGGAGGGTATTCCCTGATTCTAGCGCTACATAGCCCCGGATGAGCATCTAGGTGTCCGAGAGGGAATAGAACGAGGCGCGCGGGGGGACGCGCGCCTCGTTCGGTTGGGTGGCGGGGTCCCACCCCCGAGGGGGGAAGGGGGCGGGTCGCACTTCCCGCGGCAACATTATCAAATCGTACGCCGAATGTATATGCGGTTGGCGCCCCCATCTATGCACGCACCGCGTCACGAGGTCGGTCGGTTGCCCTTCCCTGCCGGTCGGGTTACAACATTCACGGAGAAGGGGGGCCGATGAGCCAGACCGTCGACAGTGAGTCCAACGAGGCAGTAGAAACGGCTCCGCAGGGACCTGAGGCCAGGCCGCGGCGTCCTGTCGTGCGAGTCGTAGGTTGGACGCTTGCCCTCGTCGCTCTCGTCGGTCTGGTGACGGCCGGTGTGATCGGCCTACGGTCGATGAACCGCGTTCGCAATGCCGAAGACGCGATTGCCAGCGCTTCGACGCTGCTGGAGGGTGCGGAAGAGGACCTGCTGATCGTCGACGAGGCCGTTCAGGTGGAGATATCTTCAACAGTAGCTACACAGTCGGTGGAGGCTGCCGAGCTTGCGGTCACCGTGCGGGAAGACGCGCTCGCCGCTTCAGAGATCCTGGCGGACGCGATGGCCGATCTGCCCGAGGAGATCGTACCGCTCGCCCAGGCGCTCAAAGAGAGTGCGGATGCGCGGGCGGAGATGATGGAGATCGCACCGGTGATCCTGGAGGCCGACAGGCAGGCTGCCGAGGCGATTCCCTACGCTGACCAGGCCGTCATCGAGATCAAGGGCGCCGAGGAGCTCAGCACGCAGGCCGTTGCGGAGTTCAACAAGCACACGTCGGCAGGCGTGAAGGCATCGGGCGACTACCTGGCTCAGGCGGAAGCGAAGCTGGGCGTCGCGCAGTCGCTGCTCACGAGCGCGACAGCGTCGTTCCCGGGTGCGGACTATGCGGCGTTCGGCAGCTACGTGGAAGCAAAGGTCGGTCTTATCGCCATGGCCAAGGAGATCGACGCGCTCTGGCTTGCAGGCAAGGTGGCCGAGTCCAACACCAAGCTGGACGCGTACAACCAGCGCGATGCGGAGATCGTAGTGATGGCGCAGGCGCTTCCCGCGTCCGTGCGCGATCCTATAGCCGATGCCTACACGGCCGCCACCACCGACGCCTCTGCCCGCTACTTCGAAGCGCGCGAGCGCGCAAGAGCGGCAGGCGAGCGCGTGAGCGAATTGCGCGAGGCAGACGGCGAACCGGACTGAACGTCCTCGGCTCGTCCCGGCTACTCCTCGTAGCCGCTGCCGAGCCGTGCCAGGGCTCCGACGTCCGTGACCACCACATCGCTCCCGCGCACGATCAGCACCCCGTCATCTCTGAGCTTCCCCAATGCCCGCGACAGCGTCTCGGGGACCGTACCCAGCGAAGACGCGAGTTCGGACTTCGTCATGCCGAGCGGCACGAGAAGTCCCTCGGCAGTGGCTTCGCCGGCGGCGAGAGATCGCTGGAACAGGTAGCGCGCAAGACGTCCCGGCACGTCGAGCGCGAGCGTCTGAACGACGTTCGTGAGGTTCATGACCCTTTCGGCCAGATCTGCTATAAGCGCGCGAGCCACGCCGGGTTCCTTCACGAGCACTTCGAATAGGGCGTCACGGGGTATCCATCCGACCGTGACGGGGGTAGCGGCATCTACGCTCGCCGGGTTGCGGCCTCCGGATAGGGCGGCGACCGCTGCGAAAGCCTGGCCGCTCTCCATGGTCTCGAGGGTCATGCTCCGGCCATCTGCAGCCGAGTGGAAGACCCGAACGCGGCCGGTCACCACCACACCGAACCTCTCCGCCGGTTCGCCCTCTGATGCCAGCAGGGTACCGCGGGGTGCTTCGAGCAGCGTGCTCGCGGCGGCGAGCCGTGCGACCGCATCGTCGCTCGCATTGCGCCATAGGCGGCAGGCGCGAAACGCGCTGAGAAGGTCGCTCGGAACAACCGGGTCCATAATCGCCTCCTTGTCGCTGGCCCTACGTTCCGCGTCACCTTGACTCACGTCAAGGACGAACCATCCCAAAGCGGGTATGTTGCACTGTGCGCACCGCCACCGGCGAGCAGGCCAAGGAGGTCCCGCGTGACGGACAGGTTCGCAGCACGTCTGGGCGATAAGCAGGTCAGAGATGATATCCGGCTCGTGGCGGCGTTCGCGGCGATCTACTGCCGCGGCAATCACCATGGCCGAGAGCGCGCTCCGCTTGTTAGCGAGGCGTCGGCACTCGGAGTGTACGGTCGGAAAGCGCCCGTGATGTGTGAAGAGTGCGCCGAGCACATCCGCTACGCGGAGAAGCGTCGCGCGTACTGTCCGAAGGACCCCAAGCCGTTCTGCGCGCACTGCGACACGCACTGCTACAAGCCCGACGAATCCGAGTGGCAGCGGCAGATGATGCGCTACGCGGGGCCGCGCTCGGTCTTCCACGGTTACGCGATCCCCGGGATCAAGCACGCGCTGGAGGCGCGCAAGTGGCGCAAGGCGATGGCTGCAAGATCCTCGAACACGGAAGGAAGATGACATGTCAGCCACGGTAAACAGGCAGATAGTCCGCATCGACGAGGAGCGCTGCACGGGTTGCGGGTTGTGTGTCAGCCCGTGTGCGGAGGGCGCGATCGAGATCGTCGACGGCAAGGCCAAGGTCATCCGTGAGGAACTCTGTGACGGTGCGGGATTCTGTCTCGGAGTCTGCCCGACCGGTGCGCTTACGATCGAGGTGCGCGAGGCTCTGCCGTTCGATCACGAAGCCGCCGAGCCGATTATCGCCGAGAAGCAGAAGACCTACATCCCGCAGCGATGCTTCAAGTGCGACGCGGATGAAGACCAGGTGCCGCTCGTGCCCGTTTGCCAGCAGGGCCGAAGCGAGTGGGTATGCACCCGCTGTCTGCCGGCGCTCATACACGGGTAGCGTCGCATCCGATGCGTATCGTGAAACGCATAGCAGCCGGACTCGGGATCGTTGTGCTCGTGACGATCGCGCTAGCGGCGGCTGCGTACTTCTTCGGCGGCATGTGGGTGCGTACTCCGGCGATGAAAGAGGCTCACGAGGAGTTGGTCGCCGAAGGTCTGGTGCCTGAGATCGAGGAGAGGTTCGTGATACCTATCCCCGGATGCGTCTGCCACAGCGACGACCCGGTGTTGCAGGCGGAGCACAGCGTGCGACGGATCAGGGAGTGCGCGAACTGTCACTGACGGAGGGTGGCCGAGGGGCAGCAGGTTCCTTCCCGACGGTGTGCGATCGAGCCGCTACGGTATGATAGCCGTGTGCGGCTTGTCGCCGCTTTACACTGCCGGGAGGTACCATGTCGCAGGTCATGGAGCACGTGCACCAACTCGCCGGTGTCATCGGTCCGCGCCCTGCCGCTACCGATGCTGAGGCGCGGACCGCAGACTACATCGAAAGTGTGTTCCAGGCACGCGGGCTTGACGTCGAACGTCAGGAGTTCGATGCGCCGCGCACCTACTCCTGGGCATACGTCGTCTATAACCTGCTGACCATCGGCGCCGCGGTGCTGTCCATCTGGTGGAGTCTGCCTGCACTCGTGATCGCCATCCTCGCGGTCGTGCTGTTGATGCTCGATTTGGACACGCGCTTCAGCATCGCGCGGTTCCTCGGAGGAGGACCCAGCCAGAACATCATCGCCAGGCACGTTCCACGGCAGCGGAGGGGAGAGAGGCTGCGCAGGGTCGTCATAGTCGCGCACTACGATTCGGCGAAGTCTTCGCTGGCGTTCAGTCCCGGCCTGGTCAAGAACGTCGGCCTGTTCCTCCGCCTGATGAAGTGGACGACAGTCGCGACGGCGGTCTTGATACTCTTCGGCGCGCTTCCATTCGCGTCCGGATGGAAGCCCTGGACCGGCGTGGTGGCGTGTGTTGCCGCAGCGTACCTGCTCCTCCCGGTGTTCGTGAACGTTCACAGGGAACTTCTGATGCATGCCACGGACGGAGCCAACGACAACGCTTCCGGCGTAGCCGCCATGTTGGGTGTCATGGAGGCGACCGTACCCGAACCGGACCCGTCGCAGATTCGCGAGCGCGCGACGCGCCGCAGTGCGGAGGCGGCTTACGAGTCGGGCGCGGCACCCGAAGACGCGGTGTTGGAGTATCGCTCGGTCGCAGGTTCGGGGAGGCCGACCGGCGAGCAGGAGCTCTTCGATGGTCTCGGCGACGTGGGCTGGGACACCGGTCAGATAAGTACAGCGCAGCCGGCCGCCGCCGAGCCGGCGCCGCCGGAACCCGCCAGCACTCTGCCCGACGACTGGACGGCAGACGCTGGAGTGGACTCGCTCTGGGACGAGCCCGAGCCGACGGCACCCGCGCCGGTGGAGACGCCTTGGCGCGAGACCAGGACGCCGAGTCCGAAGCCGGCTCCCGCGCCGGTGCCCGCACGCTGGGACTCCGCACCGATGCCACCCGAGCCGGACGAGCCGGTTGCCGAGGGCCAGGAGCGCCTGGAGTTCGAGCCCGATGATCAAGGACCGACTGACGGGGCGGAGCACCAGGCGCACGGGATCAGCTCTTGGCTCGGTATCGGCCGCGGCTTCGATGTCCGCAAGGCGGGCAAGAAGATCGGTTCCTGGGAGAACATCGACGAAGACGATGAGGAAGAGTTCGGCTTCAAAGCCGGCACCGCCGGAGACCTGGATCCGGACAGAGAAGACTCGACTTCTGACGCCGTGTCCCGGATTCGCAGGTCCGTCACGGAGAACGTGGACAGGGCGCTTGTGGAGAAGGAGATATGGTTCGTGGCGACCGGGGCCGACGAGGCCGGCATGTGGGGCGTGCGGGCGCTACTGGACGCTCATGCAGAGGACCTGCGGGATGCGCTGATCATCAACATCGACTCTGTCGGTTCGGGAGCCGTGGCGTTCATCACTGATGAGGGAATGGCGCGCTCGTATCACGCGGACAGGCGTCTCATCGCTCAGGCCAGAAGGACTGTCCGAGAGAACGGTTTGCCGGTCAAGGGCCGGTCCTACCGCGGGCTTCCGACGAGCATCACTCCCGCGTTGGCACGGCGATTCAAGGCGATGAGCGTCATGGCGTTCGACATCAACGGGCGCCGTCCTAACTGGCACTGGCGCACAGACACTATGGAGAACGTCAGCGTGCAGGCAGTCGAAGGGGCGGCCGGTTTCGTTACGGCTCTGCTGCGTGACATCTAGCCGGCCTCTTCGGCAGATCGCGCCTACCTAAGTGCGTGGAGGCGTCGCTTGAACCAGAGCAGGATAGCCAAGACCATCTCGCGAGGAGCTGTCGTCTCCTGGCGCGAACAGCCCACGCAGCACGACATCGAGGCCCTGCGCGCCAATGTGGAACGCGTGAGACTGGTCATACGGGTGCGCTGGGCCATCGTGGCCATGCTGGCGGGCTACTCCGTAGTCGCAGCTTCGGTATACGGGATGTCCACGGATCCCGACGTGTTCATAAAGAACATGACTATTCCTGCCATCGCGCTGATCTTCGTACTCATGTACAACGGTTTCTACCAGATGACGTATCGCAAGGTCGGGAACATCTCGTTCCTGAACCAGGCCCAGCTACTGTTCGATATCGTGGTGGTCACGGTACTCGTGTACTACAGCGGAGGAGTGTACTCGTGGTTCTCCGCCATGTACTTGCTGTTCATACTTGAGTCTGCGTTCATCCTGCCGCGCCGCAAGGATGTATGGATGCTCGTGGTAGTTTCCGCGACTCTGTACGGCTTGGTGCTCTTCGGCGAGTATCTCGGCTGGTTCCCGCATGTGAGCCTGCCTTTCGTGGTCAACGATCTAGCCGGCAACTTCACGTACGTGGTCGTGCGCTACTTGTGGAAGGTGACGCTGTACGCAGGTGCCGCCCTGGTCGGGATGCTGATGATGAAGTCCATCCGCCAGCGTGAACACGAGCTGAGGGAGAGTTCCCTGTTCGACGAGCTCACGGGCCTCTTCAACCGTCAGTACTTCTACCGGGTCTTGTCCTCGGAGGTCGAGAGGACCCAGCGTAACGGCCGGTCGCTCGCGCTCGTGCTGGCTGACGTGGACCGGCTGGGTGACGTGAACAGGACCTTTGGCATCGATGTCGGCGACGAGATCCTGGTCGCGATAGCGCGCCGCTTGCGTGAAGTGGGCGATGCCGATACCGGCGAGGGCGCATGCAAGGTCAATGTCGCGTGCCGATTCGGCGGAGAGGAACTCGCGCTCGTCGTACCGGAGATGACACGCACAGAGGATGGTCGGGCGCCGATGGAGGACCTGGCGCTGGCGATAGCCGAGGCGTTCCGCCAGGCGGTGGAGAAGGTCCGTGTGAGCGGCGTGGGTGTGACGGCGAGCGTAGGCGTAGCGATTGCACCGCGCGACGGTGACTCCCCGGATGCGCTCATAGACGCGGCGGACCGAATGCTGTCGCTTGCTGCGCAGGAGGGTGGCAACGTCGTTCGTGCATCGTGGCTGATGGACGGTTCGGCGGACGGCGATGCCTGACGCTTCTCCAGGTCTCGCAGAACGCGTAGAGGTGGCGATCCTCTCTCTGGTCTTGGCGATCGCGACCATCCTGGTCATGCTCCAGCCGCTGCTTACGTCTCAGTTCGTCAGAGCACTGGTGACCGCGGTGAATGCGGAGGATCTGACGGGCATCGGGTCCGAGGCTACTCTGCAGGCTGCCGAGTCGGTCCGGCTGTTCGTCGTGGATGCCGACGCTCCGCAACTACCGGTGGAGATAAGTGGCGAGGCGGCATTCGATGAGTCTGCCACCTCTCATTTGGAGGATGTGCGCGGAGTGGTCGTGCCTGCGAGATGGGCGGCGCTCCTGTTCGGACTTGCGGCTGCCGTATGGGTCGCTATCCGTGCGAGATCCCACCCCGGCCCCGGACTCATCGGCCGGGCGCTGCGAATCGCGGCTTGGTTGCTTACTGCAGGGGCCGCCCTTTGCGGGATCGCCGGAGCTGTCGACTTCGAAGGGCTGTTCGCCCGGTTCCACGGAGTCTTCTTCGCTCCAGGGACATGGACGTTTCCCCCGAGCGCACTGCTCATCCGGGTCTTTCCGACACCGTTCTGGATCTGTGCAGGGGCTACGTGGGCGGTCCTCGTGCTCATCTCTGCGGGGATTATGTTTACGATCGGCCGTCGATTGCGCTTCACAGGGGGTACGTACGGTGTATAGTTTCCTGAGGGCGCGTGCGCCCTCAGTAATGATCGGGCTCCCCGCAGGGGGTGCAAGACAACGAACTCGAGGAGGATGGGCGCATGGCAGCGAAGGAAGGGTATTGCGTCAAGTGCAAGGCCAAGCGTGAGATCAAGGATGCGAAGTCTATCGTCATGAAGAACGGCCGCCCTGCCACGCAGGGACTGTGCCCGGTGTGTGGGACCAAGATCTTCAAGATCGGCAAGTAGCCGGTCTTTCTTTCTGTCGGACGGGCACCCCTCAGGGGGTGCCCGTCTGCGTTGGGCGTTCGGATGGCAGATCTTGAGTGCAGGCATGGTGTGCAGGGGATATGCTTGTGTTGACGGAGGATATCCCCAGGAGTAGCGTCGTGCATTGTTGTGTCCGTGGGTTCGGGGGCCATCACCCCGGGATGAGGGTGGTCAGAGCGCAATGAACATCATCGTCGTCGGGTGTGGGCGCGTAGGCTCGCAGCTTGCCACCATGCTTTCCGTCGAGGGGCACAACGTAGTCGTCATCGACCGTGATGAAGCGGCCTTCCGCCGATTGGGCGGCACGTTCAACGGAGTCACCATTCTCGGACTCGGCTTCGACGAAGAAGTGCTCGAGCAGGCAGGTGTTCGCGAAGCCGACGCGCTTGCGGCTACCACCGATCTCGACAACACCAACCTGATGACGGCCGAGGTGGCGCGGAAGATATTCGGCGTGAAGCACGTCGTCGCCCGACTGTACAACCCGGTTCGCGAGCGCACGTACCAGCAGCTCGACCTGGACTACGTATGCGGCACCACGCTGGTTGCCGAGTCGCTGGTGGAGAAGATCAAGGCCGGACACGGCCATCACATCATCGCCAGCGATGATGTAGAGGTCGTGCAGTTCAAGGCCAGCTCGGCGGTAGAGGGCAAGAAGGTGAAGGACGTGGAGATGGATCGGCGATTCCGCATCTTCCTGGTGACCAGAACCCGGTCGTCCTACGTGCCGGACGCCGAAATGGTGCTCCACGAGGGCGATATCCTGCTCGCCTCCGTAAAAGACGAGGCATTCACCAAGATCGAACGCTTCATGGAGGAGTGAGCGATGTACGTCGTGATCAACGGAGGAGGCAAGGTTGCCTCCTATCTCGCGCGGCAACTCATCGAGAGGGGCCATGCGGTCGCCGTGATCGAGAGGCGCGAGGAGATTGCGCATAGGCTCGTCTCGGAGCTTCCCGGCGAACCGCTGATCATCCATGGTGATGGTTGCGACTCCATCTTCCAGGAAGATGCCGGAGTGAACCGGGCCGACGTCTTCGTGGCCGCAACCGGAGACGACGATGACAATCTGGTGGCCTGCCAGCTTGCGAAGGTCGCTTTCGGTGTGTCCAGGTCGGTTGCACGGGTCAACAACCCGAAGAACGAGCACATCTTCCAGGCACTAGGCATCGAGGCGATTTCGTCCACGACGATCATCTCCAGGCTCATCGAGGAAGAGGCCACGGTTGGCGACATCCGCACGCTGATGGCTCTGCGCAAGGGCAACATGGCGATCGTCGAGATCGAACTGCCCACGGACCGGTGCGTGGTCTGCGGCAAGAAGGTCGCCGATCTGAACCTGCCAGTCGACTGCCTCATCATCGCCCTGTTGCGCGGGGAAGAGACGATTCCGGTCCACGGGGACACTGAGATGCAGCCCGGAGACGTGGTCATAGCGTTCACGAACGTGTCCCACGAGAGGGCGCTCAAGAAAGCGCTTACCGGGGAGTAGGAACCTACATGCCAGTCGGCAAATGGGCAGTCGCCATCACTCGCTCGTTGGGGGCCATGCTTACGGTCGCCGCGTATGTCCTCGTTCTGGGGCTCGTGGCTTTCCTGGCCGCCTGCCTGACGATGGTGTTGCGATGATTGTTCGCCCACGGCCCGATGACCA
>JAFGNP010000104.1 GCA_016926975.1 Coriobacteriia bacterium
ACGAGGATATCTCCTCCATGCACGCCGTCTGCTCCTGGGCTGCCGCGGCAGTCTCTTGCGCACTTGCAGCGTTCTGCTCCACCACTGCCGCGATGTCATGCATGGCCCTGTCCACATCAGCGGTCCGGCGTACCTGATCCGCAGTGGCTTCCGCTATCTCCTGGGCAGTGGTCACTGTACGGGTGACCGCCTCGCTTATCTGCCTCAGGGCATCTCCGCTGCGCTCCACCACTGTCGCGCCTACCTGCACCTCCGCGGTACCGATCTCCATATACTTCAGCGCTTTGGCGGTCTCCTGTTGAACGTCCTTGATGAGATCGCCTATCTGCTCGGCAGCCTTCCCTGAGCCCTCTGCCAGCTTTCGGACCTCCTCGGCCACCACGGAGAAGCCACGCCCCGATTCGCCGGCGCGCGCAGCTTCGATGGCTGCGTTCAACGACAGCAGATTGGTCTGATCGGCGATGCTGGTTATCACATCGACGATGCTGCCTATCTCGGCGGAACGCTGTCCGAGAGTCTCCACCGAACCGGCCAGGACCTGTATCGCATCGCGGACCTCGCTGATCTTGGCGATGGCCTCGTGGGTCGCCTGCTCCCCGACCTCTGCGGCCTTGGCCGCTTCGTCGCTCGTGCTGCTGGCCTCGACCGCCCGCGTAGCGACCTCCTGGATGGTCGTGGTCATCTGCTGCATGGCAGCGGAAGTCTCCTCGACCTTCCGAGACTGGAGCTCGGCGCCGTGCGCTATCTGCTGCACCGACGACGAGATCTCCATTGATGAGGCATTGATCTCTTCGGAAGATGCCGAGAGCTGGGTGGCCGCGTTCGTCACAGACTCAGCCGAACTGCGCACCTGCCCTGCGATCACTGCAAGGAAGTTGATGAGGCCGTTGGACTCGCTGACCAGCAATCCGATCTCATCGTCGTGTGGAGCCGATGCCTGAACGGTCAGGTCGCCCGCACCCGCTTCAGTCATCACTGCGCCCAGATCGCGTAGCGGGTCCAGTACCCGTCGTCTGAACGCGGCACGCCAGGCAAGCTGCCCGGGCACAGCGCAGAGCATCATCGCGACTCCACCGAAGATTGCGATCTTCACGAGGGCATCCATCTCGATCTGAAGCCCGAAGATCGCGTACAGACCCGTTGCTGTCAGACCCAGTGCGACGGCTGGGGCGATGGTCGCCCAAGTCAGCACAGTGAAGGTAAAGGCCAACCCTCGCTTCATCTGACTCGACCGGTACGTCTGCGGCATCCGGGTACCTCCTAGGTTCGCGCCCACCGGCACACGAGAATTTCATCTTACGATAGCAAAAGAGCGGTACTCACTACAGGGACAACGGCTTTCGATATACGCGTTCTCTGCCGTTGACCAACTCGAACTGGTCCGCAAGTGCTGGCGGCAGCCGTTCGGATCTCCCCAGTACCAGGAATCCTCCTCGATTGAGTGAACGCCAGAAGGTAGTGATCATGCGCTCCTGATCTTCATGATTCAGGTAGATGAAGACGTTCCTGCAGACGACCACGTCGATCCCGATTATCGGCGCGCTGTCGAACAGATTCGAGTGCTGGAAGCGGACGACCTTCCTCACCTCCGGGGTCATTTGGAAGAAGTCGCCGTTCGACTCCACATACCGGTGGCGGTCCGTGGCCGATATCTGCGCAAGCTGCTTGGCTGGATACTGACCGAGTTTCGCCGTCTTGATCGCCTTCTCATCGACATCCGTGCCGATCACAGTCAGGAGCATGGACTCGGCCTTCAACGTCCTGATGCCGTCCAGGAACAACATCGCGAGCGAATAGGGTTCTTCCCCCGTGGCACACCCGGCGGACCAGACGCGGATCAGGCGCTGCTTTCGCGAGATCTTGGTCTTGAGAACGGTCGGCACCACCTCGTTGCGTATGACAGCGTAGGTTGGTGCGTCTCGGAAGAACTGCGTCACGTTGACCGTAAGAGTGTCGAGGAGCTTCGCATACTCCTCCGGATGCCAATCGAGATAGGCAGCATACTCGTCGTACGTGCGAGTCCCGACAGCGTTGAGTCTCACGGCCACTCGCCGCTCAACGTACCTCGGACGGTACTGCGAAAGGTCGATACCACGATCCGCCAGCAGCTTGTTCAGCAGTCTCTGCAGACTGCCCCTGAAGATGACGTCCCCGGACTGTTCTTGTTGTACCAAGCGCCCAGCTCCTCCGGTCCTCACTTCACGACGAACGCGTCCGTGAGTACAATATGCGCTACTGCTCACCTGGGCCCACAAACGGAGTGGATCATGCACCGCGCATCGATGCCTGTACGTATCATCGCACTCTTTTGCGCTTTGGCGCTCTTCCTTATCGCAGGTGGCGGCGCATTGGCCGTCGCCGATGACTACCTTGCCCGCGACGTTCTCCCTGAAGGCGCTACCGTAGCCGGGGTGGACGTGTCCGGTCTCACACGAGAACAGGCCCGCACGCTCGTGGAGGCCCAGGTGGTCGAGCCGCTTACGGAACCGGTCACCGTCACCCATGGCAACAGAAGCTTCACGCTCGACGCAGCCTCCATGATCAGCGTAGACGTGGAGGGGATGGTCGAGACCGCCTTCGACCCGAGAGAGACCGCAGTGCTGCCCTATCGGGTCCTCGACCGTGCCCTGGGTACGCCCACCGGAGGCGACGTCGAGATCGTCCTATCGCTCGACAGCGAGAAGATCGCGCGTTGGCTGGACGAGGTCGCGGCATCCGTGGACACGACACCCTCGGATGCCACCATGACCGTGGACGTGGACAAGCTGATCATAATACCCTCGCGCGTCGGAGAGACAGTCGACTGCGCCAAGACCGTACAATCGCTTGAGGATGCCCTCACTCGTGGAGCGAAACGTGTGGGCCTCGCCGTCATCTACACCCAGCCCGAGATCACCGACGAGGACCTCGACACTGCGATCCTGGTGGATCTGTCGGAGCGCCGCCTCTACCTTTACGAGAACGGGAAGCTGGCCGAGGAGTATGGCGTGGCGGTCGGAGCTCCGGGCTACTCGACTCCTCGCGGCAACTTCAAGATCGTCCAGAAGCGGTACATGCCCACGTGGTCTAACCCGGGCTCAGCTTGGGCTGCAGGTATGCCTCAGACAATCGGCCCGGGTCCCAGCAATCCTCTGGGAACGCGAGCGCTCAATCTCGACGCGTCTGGCATACGCATTCACGGCACCAGCAACGACGCTTCCATCGGCACCGCCGCCTCGCACGGATGCATGCGTATGCACCGCTGGGACATAGAGGACCTGTACGACCGCGTGGAAGTCGGTACGTCTGTCTTCATCGTGAAGTGAACCAGGTCTCCGAAGGGTGCCGCAAGCCCCCTAGCGCAGAGCGCGCATGGCTTCGAGCGCCGCGTCCACATCTTCCTCTGACAGCCCGTCCCCGAGGCTGAACCGCAAGGCTCCCGACCCGAGCGTGCCGATCGCCTCATGCGTCCACGGGGTGCAGTGCAGCCCAGCGCGCAAGGCTATGCCCCATCTGTGGTCGAGTGTGTGGGCCATCTCGTCAGGCGTCATTCGTTCGTGCACCACGCTCACCAGAGGGACGCGCGGCTCTTCCGGTGGCGGCCCCAACACCCTCAGCCAGGGCATTTCGAGCAGCCCTCCGACCAGGCGCAGTGTCAGCGCGCGCTCCCGTGCGCGTATCTCGTCACCATGCTCGAGCAGGTATTCCGCTGCCGCGCCGAGGCCTGCGATACCGGGAGTGTTGCCAGTCCCTGCCTCGTAGCGGTCCGGAAGCGCCCCGGGCTGCCGGATGTCCTCCGAATCGCCACCACTCCCACCCTGAACGAGTTCGTCGGGCTCGAATCCGGGGGCAAGATAGAGTAGGCCCACCCCTTGGGGGCCGAGCAGCCCCTTGTGCCCCGAGCACGCCAGGGCCGCCACCCCCAGGGACGCGAAGTCCAGCGGCAGGCTCCCCGCGGACTGGGCCGCGTCCACCAGCACCGGCACCGGCGCCACCGCTGCGGCGATCTCCGCCACGGGAGCGACCGCGCCGCTGACGTTCGACGCGTGG
>JAFGNP010000105.1 GCA_016926975.1 Coriobacteriia bacterium
ATCGCGATGGAGGAGGGCCTGCGCTTCGCTATCCGCGAGGGCGGTCGCACCGTCGGCTCGGGTCGTGTGACGAAGATCATCAAGTAGCTTTCAGTCTTCACAAGACGGAGGTAAGTAAGTTGGCGAACCAGAAGATCCGCATCCGGCTCAAGGCGTACGACCACGAGATCGTGGATCAGTCCACGAAGCTCATAGTGGAGACCGCGCAGAAGACGGGCGCAAAGGTGGCGGGACCCATTCCGCTCCCCACCGAGCGCAACCTCTACTGCGTCATCCGCTCACCGCACGTCAACAAGGACAGCCGCGAGCACTTTGAGATGCGGACACACAAGCGGCTCATAGACATCCTCGAGCCCACACCGAAGACGGTCGACTCGCTCATGCGTCTCGATCTGCCGGCTGGTGTGGACATCGAGATCAAGCTCTAAGTACAGCCCGGTGCACCTGACCGGTAGAGAGAAGAAGCGCGGTCCTCTGGGAGGCGTCGCAAGAGGCGAGGCACAGGGTCCCACAGACCGCATGGAAGAAGGGCACTGACGATGGCAACAGCGATTCTCGGAAGGAAACTGGGCATGACCCAGGTCTGGTCCGATGACGACCGGCTGATCCCGGTCACGGTCATCGAGGCCGGCCCGTGTGTCGTGTCGCAGATCCGCACCGACGAGCGAGACGGTTACAGCGCCGTCCAGCTCGCTTTCGGCGACGTGAAGGAGTCCAGGTCGAACAAACCGATGACCGGTCACTTCGCGAAGGCAGGCACCACCCCTAAGCGCTTCGTGGCCGAGGTGCCGACGGGCGAGGATGAAGCGTTCAAGCTCGGCCAGACGGTGACCGTGGACGGTTTCGAAGCCGGTCAGCAGGTGCACATCACCGGGACCAGCAAGGGCAAGGGTTTCCAGGGCGTCATGAAGCGGCACAACTTCAAGGGTGGTCCGGGCGGGCACGGTTCGCACGCTCACCGCGAGCCCGGCTCCGTGGGCCAGGCCTCCACGCCTTCGCGCGTGTTCAAGGGCACTCGGCTTCCCGGACACATGGGTTGTGACACGGTAACGATCCGCAATGTGGAGATCGTACGTGTTGATGCCGAGCAGAACCTGATGCTTGTGAAAGGTGCCGTTCCCGGCGGTAAGGACAGCCTTCTGACGATCCGCCTCGGGTAAGAGCGCGGACACGTCGGGTGCGCAACTTAGGAGCAGATACGATGGCAACTGTCGAAGTGAAAGACAGCACGGGCAAGAAGGTGGGTCAGGCAGACGTCGCGGACGCGGTGTTCGCGATCGAGCCGAACTCGTTCGCCGTGCACCAGGTCGTGCGGAGCCAGATGGCGGCACGCCGTCAGGGTACCCAGAGCACGAAGGGCCGCAGCGAGGTCTCCGGCGGCGGCTCCAAGCCGTGGCGTCAGAAGGGCACCGGCCGCGCTCGCCAGGGCTCGATCCGCGCGGGCCAGTGGAAGGGTGGCGGGGTCATCTTCGGCCCCACGCCCCGCAGATACGCGTTCAAGGTGCCGAACAAGGTCGTTAAGCTGGCGATGCGCAGTGTCCTTTCGGCCAAGCGTGCCGACGGCGAGCTGTACGTGATCGATACGTTCGGTCTCGACGAGCCGTCGACGAAGAGGGCCGCGGCCGTTCTCGAGGCCCTCGGTATCGACCGGCGCGTCACGGTGGTCGTGGACAACGAGGACATGAACGCGATGCTTTCGCTGCGAAACCTCGATCGTGTGCGTGTGATCACGGCTTCCGAGGCGAACACATACGATCTCGTGGACAACGTGTCCGTGCTGTTCACCAAGCCGGCGCTCGAGTGGCTCGAGGGGGTGCTGAGCTGATGAATGCACACGATGTGATCATCCGCCCCATCGTCTCGGAGAAGAGCTACGACCTGATGGAGCAGAACCGCTACACGTTCGAAGTGGCCAAGGAAGCAAGGAAAGAGCAGATCGCACAGGCGGTCGCGGAGGTATTCGGTGTCACGGTTCTTAAGGTGAACACCATGAACGTGTCTGGCAAACCGCGGCGACTCCGCTACAATAAGGGGCTGTCGCGCTCGTGGAAGAAAGCCATAGTCACTGTCAAGGATGGCGACACGATCGACCTGTTCGCTGGTAGGTAACCCCGCGTGCTTTCTGAGGCGCGGGATTGTGGTGGCTGATGGAGCCACCCGGCACCGTGGTAGGAACGTCCGGCGTCGGGCCGTTCGGAGCAGATGAGCTCCGAGTCCCAAGCGGACCGGCAATCGGAACGAAGGAGATGTAATGGGACTGAAGAAGTACAAGCCGACCTCGCCGGGTCGTCGTTTTCAGACGGTCGCCGATTTCTCGGAGATCACGACGACGACGCCCGAGAAGTCACTGCTCGAGCCGCTGAAGGGCGGCGGCGGGCGCAACAACAACGGCCGCATCACCACGCGGCACCAGGGTGGCGGACACAAGCGCCGCTACCGCAAGATCGACTTCAAGCGCAACAAGGACGGAATCCCCGCCAAGGTCGCGACGATCGAGTACGACCCGAACCGGTCGGCACGCATCGCGCTGCTTCACTATGCCGATGGCGAGAAGCGGTACATCCTCGCGCCGGAGAAGCTCGGTGTCGGTGACACGGTGGTTTCAGGCGCGGAAGCGGACATCAAGCCAGGCAACTCGCTGCCGCTGGAGAACATCCCCACCGGTACCGTTGTCCACGCTATCGAGCTGCAGCCCGGCAAGGGTGCTGCCATAGCGCGTTCGGCGGGCACTTCGGCGCAGCTCATCGGTAAGGAAGGCCCCAACGCGATCCTGCGCATGCCTTCATCGGAGATGCGTATGGTGCAGCTGACTTGCCGCGCCACCGTGGGTGAGGTCGGCAACAGCGACCACGCGAACATCTCCATCGGAAAGGCGGGACGCAACCGCCATCTCGGCAAGCGGCCGACGGTTCGCGGCACCGCGATGAACCCGGTGGATCACCCGCATGGTGGTGGCGAGGGCAAGAACAAGACCGCCGGTCGCCATCCGGTGACGCCGTGGGGCGTTCCCACGAAGGGACACCGTACGCGCGCCAAGCACAACAAGTCTGACCGGATGATCATCCGTCGCCGCAAGAAGTAGCGGAAATCGAGGAGTAAGAGATGAGCAGAAGCCTGAAGAAGGGACCCTACGTCGAGCCGCGGCTCCTGAAGCGCATTCAGGACATGAACGAGGCCGGCGAGAAGAAGGTCATCAAGACATGGTCTCGCGCGTCCACCATCTTCCCGGAGATGGTGGGTCACACGGTCGCGGTGCACGACGGCCGCAAGCACGTACCGGTGTACGTGACCGAGTCGATGGTTGGTCACAAGTTCGGCGAGTTCTCCCCAACGCGCACGTTCCGCGGGCATGCGGACGATCGCAAAAAGGGTAGGGGCTAACGTTTCCCAGCAGTTCACACCGGTCGTGAGGCGCAGGTGCGCCGCCCGGAGGATGGTCGGAGGTTTCAGTACATGGAAGCAAGAGCTACCGCGAAGTTCGTGAGGGTGAGCCCGCGCAAGGCGCGCGAGGTCGTCGATCTCGTCAGGGGCAAGTCGGTCCCTGATGCCGAGGCGATCTTGAAGTTCACACCGCGCGCCGCCGCGGAGATAGTCGGCAAGGTCGTGCACAGCGCGGCCGCCAATGCCGAGAAGAACCTGCGGATCAAGCCGGAGACGCTGTTCGTGTCCGAGGCTTACGTGAACGAAGGTCCGACGATCAAGCGCATCCGTCCCCGTGCCATGGGTCGTGCGTTCCGTATCAACAAGCGCACGAGCCACATCACGGTGGTCGTGAAGCAGCGAGAGGAGGCATAGGGCCATGGGTCAGAAGGTCCATCCCACAGGATTCCGCCTCGGCATCACGGAGGAGTGGCGGAGCCGTTGGTATCAGGACAAGGGTTACGGCCAGACGCTCGCCGAGGACCTTGCGCTGCGGAAGTACCTGCAGGCCAAGCTCCGTCGCGCCGCCATCTCGCGTGTCGACATCGAGCGCAAGGGCGACAAGGTGTTTCTGGAGATCTGGACTGCTCGTCCGGGCATCGTCATCGGCAAGAAGGGTGCCGAGGTCGACGTGCTCCGCAAGGAGCTCGAGCAGCTGGCGGGTCATGCTGTGGACGTGAAGATCGTTGAGATCAAGCGTCCCGAGCTTGACGCGACCCTGATCGCGCAGAGCGTTGCAGAGCAGCTGGTCGCGCGCGTGTCTTTCCGCCGCGCGATGAAGAAGGCGGTCACGAGCGCGATGAAGAGCGGGGCCCTCGGCATCCGCATCCAGTGCTCCGGCCGCCTTGGTGGCGCGGAGATGGGTCGCCGGGAGTGGTATCGCGAAGGCCGCGTCCCGCTGCACACCCTGCGCGCCAAGATCGACTACGGAACCACCGATGCCGTGACCACTTTCGGCGTCGTGGGTGTGAAGGTCTGGGTATACCGGGGCGACAAGCTGCCCGGCCAGACGATGACCGCCGCCGAAGAGGCTGCGCTCGTTGAGCGTCCTCGTCCGGACCGCGATCGGCCGCGTGGCCGCCGCGGGGCAGGCGCGGGCAACGGAAGGAGGAGCTAGATGCTGCTTCCCAAGAGAGTCAAGCATCGTAAGGTGATGCGCGGTTCCCGCAAGGGCATCGCCAAGGGCGGAGCCGAGATCGCATTCGGCGACTTCGGCCTGAAGGCCCTCGAGCCGGCGTGGATCACCAATCGCCAGATAGAGGCGGCCCGTATCGCCATGACGCGCTACATGAAGCGTGGCGGCAAGGTCTGGATCAACATCTTCCCGGACAAGCCCGTGACACAGAAGCCGGCCGAGACCCGCATGGGTTCCGGCAAGGGCAACCCGGAGAAGTGGGTCGCGGTAGTGAAGCCCGGCCGAGTGATGTTCGAGATCGCGGGTGTGAGTGAAGACGTCGCCAAGGAGGCCATGCGTCTCGCCTCCCAGAAGCTCCCGATCAAGTGCAAGTTCGTTACCCGTGCTGACAGTGGCGGTGAAGGATAGATGAAAGCTATAGAGATCAAGGATCTTGCGGAGACCGAGATCGCCGAGAAGTTGAAGGAGAGCAGGACGGAGCTGTTCAATCTCCGGTTCCAGCTCGCCACAGGGCAGCTCGACAACCCGCATCGGATCAACACGGTAAAGAAGGACATCGCACGCCTGCACACGGAACTGCGCGCCCGCGAGATCGCGGTCGCCCAGTCCAAGGCGTAGTAGGAGGACGGTAGATGAGCACCGAGCGTAATAGCCGCAAGGAGCGTCAGGGTGTCGTGGTTTCGGCTGCAGGCGACAAGACGTGTGTCGTCAAGGTCGAGGCTCGCAAGCGCCACCCGCTCTACGGCAAGATGATCACCCGATCCACGAAGTTCCACGCGCATGACGAGAACAATGAGACCGGCGTGGGCGACGTAGTCCGCATCATGGAGACGCGCCCGGTGTCGAAGCTCAAGCATTGGCGCCTCATCGAGATAGTCGAGAAGGCCAAGTAGCACGTCTGAACGGATGAGGTGACGGTCCTCTCGGGAGGCGGATGAACCTGCCCGACGACCGATCTAGTGACGGAGGAAGCAGATGATCCAGGCGGAGACACGGCTCAAGGTGGCCGACAACTCCGGAGCGCGCAAGGTGGCATGCATCAAGGTGCTCGGCGGCTCCAAGAGGCGCTATGCCTACGTCGGCGACACCATCGTGTGCGCCGTGAAGGAGGCCACCCCTAACGGGGCGGTGAAGAAGGGCGATGTCGTCAGGGCAGTCGTCGTTCGCTGCAAGAAGGAAGTGCGTCGCCCGGACGGCAGCTACATCAAGTTCGACGAGAACGCTGCGGTCATCATCGACGCCCAGGGTAACCCGCGCGGTACGCGCATCTTCGGCCCGGTCGCGCGCGAACTGCGCGATCGCAAGTACATGAAGATCGTGTCGCTCGCCCCAGAAGTGCTCTAGGAGGTACCGAAGAAGATGGCGAAGTCACTTACCATCCACAAGGGCGATCGCGTGCACGTCATCGCCGGCAAGGACAAGGGCAAAGAGGGCAAGGTCCTTAGCTCGATGCCGGAGAAGGAGCGTGTGGTCGTCGAGAACGTGCACATGATCAAGAAGCACAGCCGTCCGAGCCAGAAGAATCCGCAGGGCGGCATCATCGAGATGGAGGGTACGATCCACGTCTCGAACGTGATGCTCGTCTGCCCGAACTGTGGGCAGCCGACGCGGGTGGCCCGTCGTCGTGATGACGGCGTACGCATCCGGACCTGCAAGAAGTGCGGCAAGGACATCGACAAGTAGCGGGCCGCGGCCGGTTGTCCGGCCGCATGCGAAGTCCTGCCGGGTCGGCAATCCGGCGGGCACAGGACCAAATGGAGGTTCGAAGTGGCACCACGGTTCAAGGAGAGGTATCGCGCGGAGATCGTGCCGGCGCTCATGGAGCGCTTCGGCTACGGTAACGTGCACCAGGTTCCGCACCTGGAGAAGATCGTGCTCAACATGGGTGTGGGAGGTGCGACCCAGGACATGAAACTCCTGGATTCGGCCGTATCGGACTTGACCATCATCTCCGGTCAGAAGCCGGCAATCACCCGCGCCAAGAAGTCGATAGCCAGCTTCAAGCTGCGCCAGGGCATGCCGATCGGCTGCAAGGTCACGCTTCGTGGCGATCGGATGTGGGAGTTCTTCGACAGGCTTCTGTCGACGGCCCTCCCGCGCATCCGTGACTTTCGCGGGGTAAGCAACAAGGCCTTCGACGGTCGCGGCAACTACTCTCTGGGAGTCAACGAGCAGCTGATCTTCCCGGAGATCGACTACGACAAGGTGGACAAAATCCGCGGCATGGATATCACGTTCGTCACGAGTGCGAAAACAGACGAGGAATGCCGAGTCCTACTGGAGCAGTTCGGGTTCCCGTTCAAGAAGTAGAGAAGACCCGTGCGAGTCCTGTTGGGATCGCCCTCTTCGAGGAGGTTCAACAAGTGGCAAAGAAGTCGATGATCGCCAAGGCCAAGCGTACGCCGAAGTTCGGTGTCCGTGCGGTGAACCGCTGCAACCGTTGCGGTCGGCCCCGTGCGTACTACCGCCAGTTCGGCCTGTGTCGCGTATGCGTGCGCGAGCTGGCTAGTCGTGGCGAGCTGCCCGGTGTCCGCAAGGCCAGCTGGTAGGCCTGACCAGACCCGGCGGTACGGGTCCGCAAGGCGTGCCGGTCATGGGCCGGAGCGAACCGACGGACACGGACAGTCTCGAATCATAGGAGGTAGTCGAGAACATGAGCATGACAGACCCGATCGCAGATATGCTGACGCGCGTGCGGAACGCCAACAACGCGTTCCAGCCGTCCACGACCATGCCGTCGTCGAACAAGCTGGTCGCAATCGCCAAGATCATGAAGAGTGAGGGCTACATCGAGGACTACGAGGTCGTTCCGGGTGAGTCTCAGGCGACTCTCTCGATCACCCTCAAGTACGGCCCGAAGAAGCAGCGCACCATCACGGGCATCCGCCGGATCAGCAAGCCCGGCCTGCGGGTGTACGCGAAGAAGGACGAGCTGCCCCGCGTGTTGGGTGGGCTCGGCATAGCAGTCATCTCTACATCGCAGGGCGTAATGACCGAAAAGCAGGCTCGCGCTGCCGGTGTCGGCGGCGAGGTAGTCGCCTACATCTGGTGACCGGACCGGAGACGAGAGGAGCAAGCTGTGTCCCGCATAGGTAAGCAGCCCATTCCGGTCCCGGCCGGGGTGGAAGTGACAATCGAGGGTTCAGACGTCACGGTCAAAGGGCCGAAGGGCGTTCTTTCCCAGTCGTTCAACGAAGACATGGCGATCACGCTTGAAGAAGGCGCAGTTCACGTTCGTCGCCCGAGTGACGGTCGCGAGCACCGTAGCCTTCACGGGCTCACGCGCACACTGGTGTCCAACATGGTGATAGGCGTGTCCGAAGGCTTTCGCAAGGACATGGAGATCGTGGGTGTCGGTTACCGTGCCGCGCTCAAAGGCAATGATCTGGATCTTTCCCTGGGTCTAAGTCATCCGATGGTGGTCAAGGCTCCGGAAGGAATCACCTTCGAGGTGCCGGCGCCTAACCGTATCTCGGTCATCGGCATCGACAAGCAGCGCGTGGGACAGGTCGCGGCCGAGATCCGCAAGATCCGTCCGCCGGAGCCGTACAAGGGCAAGGGTATCCGGTACGCCGGCGAGTACGTTCGCCGCAAGGTCGGCAAGGCTGCCAAGTAGTAGTCGTTAAGCGCGCCGTGAACGGCGCGATGTGAAGGAGTCTGAGACGGATCATGGATAAGACGAAAGCGAAGGCAGCAGGTCTTGCCCGCCGCCAGCGCCGTGTCCGCGGGAAGGTGAGCGGCACTGCCGAGCGCCCGCGCCTGCGTGTCACCAGGAGCAATACGCACATTTACGCGCAGCTGATCGACGACGTAGCCGGTAAGACGCTGGTCTCCGCTTCGTCGATCGACCCCGAGTTGCGCTCGGCGCTCAAGTCCGGCGCCAACACCGATGCAGCCCGTGTGGTGGGCGAGGCCATAGGCCGTCGCTCCATCGAGGCCGGCATCACCGAGGTCGTCTTCGACCGCGGTGGGCGGCTCTATCACGGTCGTGTGGCAGCTCTCGCCGAGGGCGCCCGCGAAGCCGGCCTGAAGTTCTAGACGGGAGGATCAAGCAATGGCGTATGACAGCAGCGCTCCGGTCTCCGAGATACAGGAGCGGGTCGTGTACATCAACCGAGTGGCCAAGGTCGTCAAGGGTGGTCGCCGCTTCTCGCTGACCGCGCTCGTGGTCGTGGGCGACGGCAAGGGCCGCGTTGGCGTCGGTATGGGCAAGGCGGCCGAGGTACCTGTGGCCATCAAGAAGGGCATCGAGGACGCGAAGAAGAACATGTTCACGTTCCCGCTGGCTGGCACTACTATCCCGCACGCCGTGACCGGTCACTACGGTGCCGGGAACGTGCTGCTGAAGCCTGCCGCACCCGGTACCGGCGTTATCGCCGGCGGCCCGGTGCGCGCACTGCTCGAGCTCGGGGGTGTCCAGGACGTCCTGTCCAAGTCGCTTGGCACCAGCAATGCGCTGAACATCGTGAAGGCGGCCGCCGAGGGACTCCAGCAGCTCAAGAGTCCGGCCGAGGTCGCGCGCAGCCGAGGCAAGACCGTTGCCGAAGTCTTCGGCATGGAGGGGTAGTGGAACCATGGCAGCAGAGAAGAAGCTTAGAATCACTCAGGTGAAGAGTGCGATCGGTTTCCCGAAGGACCAGAAGGCGACCGTTCGGGCACTCGGCCTGAAGCGCATGAACGATACCGTGGAGCAGGCTGACACGCCTGTCATCCGCGGCATGGTATTCAAGGTCAAGCACCTGGTACGTGTGGACGAGGTCTAGCACGAGGCGATCGGCCTCACAGCAGAGTCAGCCGGTGGCGAGCGGCCGGCAGCCCGGGAGCCAGCTCCCGCGGCCAAGCGAAAGGGAGTAGCAATGCAGTTGAACGATCTGTTCCCCGCACCGGAGTCGCGGCAGAAGCGCAAGCGCGTGGGTCGCGGTAACGGCAGCGGTCACGGCTCTACCGCAGGGCGTGGCGACAAAGGCCAGAACTCGCGTGCAGGCGGAGGAAAGGGCCCCGGGTTCGAGGGCGGCCAGAACCCTCTGCACATGCGTATGCCGAAACTCGGCGGCTTCAAGAACCGCAACCGCGTCGAGTACGCTGTGGTGAACGTAGGCAGGCTGGACGAGCTCTACGCCGCCGGTGAGGTAGTCGACGTGGACAGCCTCTTCGAAAAGGGCGTCATCAAGTCGAAGGTCACTCCGGTCAAGGTTCTCGGTGACGGCGAACTGACCAAGGCACTCACCGTCAAGGTCGACAAGGTATCGGCGCCGGCGCGCGCCAAGGTGGAAGCGGCTGGAGGGACGGTCGATCTCTCGTGATCGAGGCCATTCGCAATGCCTTTCGTATCCCGGACCTTCGTAAGAGGATCCTCTTCACTCTCGCGATAGTCGCGCTGTACCGTGTGGGGGCACACATCCCAGTTCCCGGGGTGAACCCGGCCGATGTGAAGGATCTTGTCACCGGTGCGGGCAGCGCCCTGGGTCTGCTCAACCTGTTCGCCGGCGGCGCGCTTCAGAACTTCGCGCTGTTCGCGCTGGGCATCATGCCGTACATCACAGCGACGATCATCATGCAGCTGCTGCAGGCCGTCATCCCCACGGTCGAGCGGTGGTCCAAGGAAGGGGAGGCCGGTCAGCGCAAGATCACGCAGACCGCCCGCTACATGACCCTCGGCATCGCATTGATGGAGTCTCTGGGACTGCTGACGGTCTTCCAGGCGCCCGTTGCCAGCGGCGGCCTGGGCGTGAACTTCGAAGTCATGAACGAGATCATCATCGTGATCTCGCTGATCGCGGGAACGGCCGCGATCATGTGGATGGGCGAGCTGATAACCCAGCGCGGTATCGGCAACGGCATGTCGCTGATCATCTTCGCCAGCATCGTCTCGCGTTTCCCGCAGACGATCGTGGCATCGTTCCGGGTGAACGCCTGGCTCATGCTGCTGATGCTTGCCATATCGCTGTTCGTGGTCGCTGCGGTCGTCTTCATGGAAGGGGGCCAGCGGCGCATCCCCGTGCAGTACGCCAAGCGTGTGGTCGGCAGGCGTGTCTACGGTGGTGTTGGAACGTACATTCCGCTGAAGATCAACGGTGCGAATGTAATCCCGATCATCTTCGCGTCGTCACTGCTGCTGTTCCCGACCACCATCGCGCGCTTCTTCACGAATGTCGCTTGGCTTCAAGGCTTCTCGGCGTCCCTGTCGAGCGGCTGGCTCCACGTACTGCTATACGCGATTCTCATCGTGTTCTTCACGTATTTCTACACGGCACTGGTCTTCAACCCGATCGACACAGCTGACAACCTCCGCAAGAACGGCGGCTTTATACCGGGCGTGCGCCCGGGGAATGCGACATCGCAGCACATCGCAAACGTCTTGAACCGCATCACTCTGCCGGGGTCTCTCTTCCTGGCAGCTATTGCGGTCTTGCCACAGATCGTCTTCCAGCAGACTGGCGATCCACTCGTCAAGGCGTTCGGTGGAGCGTCCATCCTGATCATGGTGGGCGTTGCGCTCGAGACGATGAAGCAGCTGGAGAGTCAGCTGCAGATGCGCCACTACGACGGGTTCTTCAAGTAGCGTACGGGCGCTGATGCCCGAGAGATGATCGTGAGCGCCCCGGTAACACTCACTCAGGAAGGCGCCGGGGCACTGACGGCAAGACGGGAGGACATGATGAACGTCATGCTTCTGGGCGCTCCTGGCGCCGGCAAGGGTACTCAAGCGGCTCGCATCGTCGAGGAGTTCGGCCTCGTGCACCTCTCTACCGGCGACATCCTGCGCAAGGCGGTGGCCGACAGGACTCCGCTCGGCCTCGAGGCCAAGCGCCATATGGATGAAGGCGGGCTCGTTCCTGATGAGGTGGTAATCGGGCTGGTCAAGGAACGTATCACTCAGCCCGACGCGCAGGAGCGTGGCGTGCTCTTCGACGGGTTTCCGCGGACCATCCCGCAGGCTGATGCGTTGGGTGAGGCGCTCGCCCAGAGTGGGCTCAAACTCGATGCTGTGGTGAGCGTAGAGGTGGATCCTGAGGCGATCGTCGCTCGCATCACATCGCGAAGGCAGTGCCGTGCTTGCGGTCGCGTGTACAACACAGTGACAGACGCGCCTGCCGACCCGACGGTGTGCGACGAATGCGGTGGCGAGGTGTACCAGCGCGACGACGACACGGAGGCCGTGGTGCGCAAGCGCTTGGCTGCATACGAGGAGCAGACGAGCAAGTTGATCCCCTATTACGCCGAGCACGGCACGCTGTACACGGTCGATGGCAATCGGGCGCCGGCTGACGTCTACTCGTCCATCAGCACCGTTCTCCGCGAGATCGGCTAGGGCAACGCGTGATCATCACAAAGTCCCCTGCTGAGCTGGAAGTGATGCGCGAAGCGGGTCGCATCACGGCAGTGGCGCTGAGGATGGTAGGAGACGCTGTTCGGTCCGGGGTGACCACGACCGAGTTGGACGCCGTGGCCGAAGATGCTATTCGCGGCGCGGGCGCCCTGCCGGCGTTCAAGGGCTACCATGGCTTTCCGGCAACGCTGTGTACCTCCGTCGACAATGAGGTGGTGCATGGGATACCCGGCTCTCGGGTTCTGCGTGAGGGCGAGATACTCTCGGTCGACTGCGGGGCTATCGTAGACGGGTACTACGGCGATTCGGCGAGGACCTTTGCGGTGGGCGGAGTGTCCGCCGAGGCCAACCAGCTGATGGAAGTGACGCGTCAGGCGCTGGAGGCGGGAATCGCCAGGTGCATCCCTGGGATGCGGTTGTACGACGTCTCCGCAGCCGTACAGGAGGTCGCGGAAGCCGCAGGGTTTTCAGTTGTGCGCGAATACGTCGGTCATGGGATCGGACGATCGATGCATGAGGACCCACAGGTACCGAACTACGGGAAGGCAGGCACGGGCCCCACGCTCAAGACGGGTATGGTGCTTGCCATCGAGCCGATGATCAACGCCGGAGTGGCGGACGTACGGTCTCTCGATGATGGATGGACAGTGGTCACGGCCGACAATAGCCTTTCGGCGCACTTCGAGCACACAGTGGCTGTCACCGACGAAGGCCCGATGGTCCTCACATTGGAGTAGTCCAGGCAAGTGCTGATGTCTTTCGTGCTGGACGCGAGCGTGTGTATTGGATATACTGCCGTTTTGCGACTTCACGGCTCTTGAAGGGAACTGCTTACTTGGCAAAGCGCGATGACGCCATCGAGATGGAAGGTACCGTACTCGAGGCTCTGCCCAATGCAATGTTCAGGGTGGAACTCGATAACGGGCACAAGATGCTCGCTCACATCTCGGGCAAGATGCGGATGCACTACATCCGGATTCTGCCTGGCGACAAGGTCGTCGTGGAACTATCGCCGTACGACCTGAGCAGGGGCCGAATCACTTACCGGTTCAAGTAGTCCGAACGCGGACCGGGAGTAATGGAGACACCCGGTACCGTGTTAGTGCTATGTGGCGCGAAAGAACCCGCCTGCGGCTGGGCGATGAGATAGAAGCTAGGAACTAGTCAGAGAAGGACCACACATGAAAGTCAGACCTTCAGTCAAGAAGATGTGTGAGAAGTGCAAGATCATCCGCCGCCATGGCCGGGTGCTCGTGATCTGCGAGAACCCGCGCCACAAGCAGCGGCAGGGCTAGGACCAGGAGGGAGCGGGCTTTGGCACGCATCGCAGGCGTCGACCTCCCGCGCGAGAAGCGGGTAGAGGTTGGCTTGACCTACATATTCGGTGTCGGACTCACCACCTCGCAGCAGATCTTGCGCGAGACAGGTATCAATCCCGACACTCGCGTGAGGAATCTCACCGAAGAAGAAGTCGTTCGGCTGCGCGAGTACATCGACCGGAATCTCAAGGTCGAGGGTGATCTGCGCCGTGAGGTGAGTCAGAACATCAAGCGGCTGATGGAGATCGGCTGCTACCGCGGTCTCCGCCATCGCAAGGGTCTGCCGGTTCGCGGACAGCGGACGCACACGAACGCGCGTACCCGCAAAGGCCCGCGTCGCCAGATCGGCGCAAAGAAGAAGGGCAAGTAGCATATGGCCGCCAAGAAAAAGAGCGCGAAGACGAGGGTCCGTCGCAGCGAGCGCAAGAACATCGCTGTAGGCCAGGCCTATATCAAGAGCACTTTCAACAACACGATCATCAGCATCACCGACCCGCAGGGCAACGTGATCGCCTGGAAGTCAGCCGGCCAGGTCGGCTTCAAGGGCTCGCGCAAGTCGACCCCGTTCGCGGCTCAGCTCGCGGCCGAGGCGTGTGCCAAGCTCGCTCAGGAGCACGGTGTTCGCAAGGTGACGGTGTTTGTGAAGGGTCCCGGCTCAGGCCGTGAGACCGCGATTCGCTCGCTTCAGGCCGCCGGCCTCGAGGTGGCGAGCATCCAGGATCGCACCCCTGTCCCGCACAACGGTTG
>JAFGNP010000106.1 GCA_016926975.1 Coriobacteriia bacterium
CGGCGCCGGCGACCTTGTAGGCAACGCCCTGGTCTTCGGCGAACTTGCGCAACACCGGACAGGTGATCTTGCCGTCAACAGCTTTGGCCTTGATGGCCTCCATCATCTCGTCGGTCACCTGACCGGCCCAGCGGGGATCGGTGAACTTCTGGGTCTCACTGCTCATGGCGTACCTTCTTCCATATCGAGTCTGATGCATATGACCTCGGTACCAGCGGGTACAAAAAACTCGCCCTCCGGCAGCGACATCAGGCAATTGGCGCGATGCATCGCGGTCAGCAGAGCGGATGACTGGTTCCCCGAAATGGCGACGGAGTAGCCCTCCTCGCACGGAGTCAAACGAGCCCGCAGGAAGTAGCGCCGGTCGGCCTTCTTCTCCACGTCATGCTCGAGCGTCGCAACCACGCGAGGGCGTGCGAGTGTGCAGAATCCTGCCATCTTGCGCATGGCAGGGCGCACGTACATCTCGAAGCCCACCATCGTGGACGTCGGGTTGCCCGGCAAGCCGAAGAACGGCGTCCCTCCAATGGTGCCGAATGTCTGCGGGGCTCCCGGACGCATGGCGACCTTCCAGAAGTCGAGCTCGCCGATCTCGGTGAGCACCTTCTTCACCACGTCGAAGTCGCCCATGCTGACGCCGCCCGTCGTGATCATCAGATCGAACTCGGGAGCTCGGAACAGCAGTGCCCGGGTGTGCTCCTCGTTATCGAGAGCCACACCCAGGACGTGAGGATCGCCGCCGGCCTCCATGACCTGTGCCGCTAGCGAGTAGGAATTCGAGTTGCGGATCTTGCCGGGGCCCGGCTTCTCGGTCACGTCGACCAGCTCGTCACCGGTAGACACTATGGCCACCTGCGGCCTGCGATGCACCACGAGCTCGGCATGCCCGACCGATGCCGCCAGACCGATCGCCGCGGGACCGACCTCGTCGCCTGCAAGCAGCACGACCTCACCGGCACGCACCTCTTCGCCCCGGCGGCGGACGTGCTCGCCCGCCTTCGCGGCTTCAAGGATCTGCACGGTGCCGCCCACGCGGCCTTCGCCCTCACCCGCGCGGGTACGCTCCACCATCACGATCGTGTCGGCTCCAAGCGGCACGGGCGCACCCGTCATGATGCGCGACGCTTCACCCGGTCCGACCGCGCGCTCGGGCGCCACGCCCGCCGGGATGTGATCCACGACCTTCAGCGTGACGGGCGCGTCGTCCCTCGCGCCGACGACATCGGCATGCCTGACTGCGTAGCCGTCCATGGCCGAGTTGTCGAAGGGCGCGATGTCGATATCGGAAACGACGTCTTCGGCTAACACCCGGCCGAGCGCGTCGAGAAGGGGCACGCGCTCCGGTTCGAGCACAGAGATTCGCGACAGGACCTGCTCGGTCGCTTCCTCGACGGTTATCACGACTCCTCCTCCCCGGATGTCTCTATACGTTGCGGGTTGGTATACACGACCAGCTTGCCGCCGCGGGCGTAGCCCACGAGCGTGATGCCCGCCCGCTCGGCGACTTCGGCCGCCAGGTCGGTGACTGCGGTGCGAGACGCGACCACGGGCACCTGGGCCTTGGCCGCCTTGACCGCCATCTCGTAGCTGATGCGGCCAGTCGTGAGCAGCAGGGCATCGCGGGTTGAGACACGCTCGAGCCATGCGCGACCGAAGAGCTTGTCGAGCGCGTTATGGCGACCGACGTCTTCCCTCACCAGCACCAGTTCGCCACCGACTCCCAGACCGCAGGAGTGGATCCCGCCCGTATCGCGGTAGGACGCAGCCGCACGCGCCAGACGGCCCATGAGGTCGTAGATCTTCTCGGACTCCACCACCATGTCCGAAGCAACCGGCTCGATGCCCCGTGCATGACCGACAGAAGCGAACGTGACGCCCTTGCCGCACCCGGAGGTCACGTAGCGCTTGCGCTCGGCAACATCCTCGGGTGTCTGCTCGGCACTGCGGACATACACAAGACCGCGCTTCTGATCGACATCGATGCCCGCCAGGGCCTCACGGTCGGTGAGGAAGCCCTCCGAGACAAGGAATCCGACTCCCAGATCGGCAAGGTCCTCGGGAGTCGCCTGCATGGTGGCGATCTCTTCATCGTTGAGGAACACAGTGACGGGGTGCTCTGAAGGCATGCCGCGCGGCCGACGCGTGCCGACCTCGATCACCGAGACTCTCGGCGCAACCTTGCTAGATCCGTCGGCCTCGTCATCGCGCACCTCGAGCAGCTCCTCGGGAGTGTTGACGTTGACCAGACTGCGCAGCTCCGGGTCCACCCGGCGAAGCGTATCGAGAGAGACCTCGACGACCTTGACTGCGGGAAGCACCGTCACCAGTCGGCGCCGGCCGGATGCCAGCACACGACGCGCCTCCGGAAGCACACTGGTGTGATAGAGCGCTAACAGCGGCTCAGGCCCCTTTTCCGAGGTCGGCAACACAACCTGAGCGCCATCTCGCGAGTCCCATAGGGCACGGATCACGGCGGGTTCGAGCCAGGGCATATCGGCCCCGAGAGCGAGGACCCACTCATCCTTGGCCGAATCGAGAGCGGTGATGAGTCCGCCGAGTGGGCCCTGGTAGGCCACCTCGTCGGCTATGACGCGAACGTCTTCAGACAGACCGGCGTCTTCCAAGGCCTCAGGGCGGTTGGTGACGACGATGACGTCTGAGCAGACCTGAGCTGCGATCTCGGCAACGCGACGCACGAGTGGCTCGCCGTCAAAAGGGAGCAGCGTCTTATCGACGCCCATCCGTTGTGAACGGCCGCCTGCAAGGACCGCAGCGGTCACCGGTATGCGAGTGTTTTCAGACACAGACCCTCCATCGCGGTTGCCGGTCCGCGAGCATCGCACGGGGTGAGCGCGACTTTCGTATCATACGCCGACAGCGGACTGCACGCGTACCGAGGTCGCCTTGAAAAGCGCGAGGACCTCTGACCCCTCGGCAATACCCAGCTCGCGCACGGATGCCCGCGAGACGGACGCGGCAAGCCGAAGATCGCCGGAAGACAGGCTCACCCTGTCGGTGCTCCCCCGGTGCTCGACTGCGTCGATGCGCATCCGCAGGCGATTCCGTGCCGATGACGGCGGCAGTTCGGCATCTGCCTCGAACAGCGTCACGTCTTCAGGCCTGATGCCGACCAGCACTTCGATGCCCGGGGGCAGGTCCGTGCACGCGAAGACGCGCTCCGAGCCGATCATTATCTCCGCTACGCCCTCGGAAGTCGCGACTATGCCGCCGCGCAGAGCAGCGTCCATCCCGATGAATCCTGCGACCCACTCGTCGGTGGGAAGCGTCATCACCTCGTCCACGCCGCCCGTACGCACGACCCGACCCTCGTGGATGATGCTCACACGGTCGGCGACCACCATCGCCTCGTCCTGATCGTGCGTGACGTAGAGCGCAGTGACCCCTTCTGCAGACAGTATCTGCGAGAAGTCGGTCACCAACCGCCTCTTGATGAGCGGGTCGAGATAGCTCAGGGGCTCGTCGAGCAGCAGTATGCGAGGCTCGAGCACGAGGGCCCTTGCAAGCGCCACGCGCTGGGCCTCTCCGCCGGAAAGCTGCAGGGCCGAGGCCTTCTCGGTGCCGGTGAGCCCGACCCTGCCGAGGGCCGCGGCCACGCGCTCGGCGCGCTCGGTCTTGGGGACGCGCCTCAAGGCTAGGCCGTAGGAGACGTTCTCTCCCACGGTGCCCTTGAACAGATACGGGTTCTGGAAGACGGCAGCCATCATCATGCGCGCATCGCGATCGCCGGGCTTCGTCTGTCGTCCATCGATCAGCACCCTGCCGGAGGCCGGCTTCTCGAGCAGGCCGAGGATACGCAACAGCGTCGACTTGCCCGAGCCGGACGGCCCCAGGATCGCGTGGGTCTCGCCGTCACGCAGGTCGAAGCGCCCCACCTGCAGCACCGTGCGCCGCCCGTAGCGTACCCACACGTCCTCGGCGGTAACGATGGGTGCCCCACCGCCGCTGCCTACGTCAGCGCTCATAGCGGCCCCCTGAGTGCTGGAGAGCGGTGAGGCCGTTGTTGATGGCAAACGAGATGCCGATGAGGATGAACCCGAGGGCCAGCGCCAGGCCGAAGTTGCCCTTGCGCGCTTCGAGCACGATCGCTGTTGTCATCACGCGCGTCGAGTGCTCGATATTGCCGCCGACGATCATCACCGCACCCACCTCGGAGATGATGCCGCCGAACCCGGCCACGACCGCCGCCATCACGCCCCGGCGGGCCTCCTTGATGGTCAGCGCCGCCTCCTGCCACGCGGAAGCGCCCAGCGAGCGTGCCTGGAGTCTCAACTCCACCGGCACGGAGGCTATCGCAGCCGCCGTGACGCCGGTGACCAGCGGTGTGGAGATGATCACCTGCGCGACTATCATCGCAGGCACCGTGAAGAGCATCCTCGGCACTTCGCCGCCGGAGATCGACTGCCAGAAATCGGCGACTGGACCGCTTCGCGACAGGAACATGTACACGATCAGGCCCACTACGACCGGCGGGAGCCCCATGCCGGTGTTCACGAGCACCATGACGAACCTGCGCCCGACGAACCTTCGCGATCCGACCACATAGCCGAGCGGAATGCCGATGATCATGGCAATCAGGATCGAGACGCCGGAGACGTTCAGCGACAGACCGATGATCTCCCACACGGTGATCTCGCCGGAAACCAGCAGTCTTCCGGCATCCACCACCGCATTCCAGAGCACTTCCATGTCACTCCTTACAAGCAGCGCGTGGGGTGTCGCCGCCGTGACGGCGACACCCCGCCGTGAGCGGTTACGTACGCGCTATTGGGCGTTCGGGAAGAACAGTGGCTCGCCGAACTCCTCTACGCCGTAGTCAGCGATCACAGCCTGGCCTTCTTCGCTGACGATCCAGTCGGCGAAGGCCTGCGCCCCCTCCATGTTAGAAGCATCCGTGACCGGAATGACACCGTACTGGTTGAACAGCGAAGCGTCGCCCTCAACCAGGATCTCCAGCGCCAACGTGTCCTCCAGGTTCAAGTACGTGGCACGGTCGGTGAGAACGTAACCCGGTGTCTCCGAGGCGATCTTCAGACAGTCGCCCATACCTTGGCCGGCCGACATGTACCAGTCGCCCGCGGGTGTGATCGCAGCCTTGGTCCACAGGTTCTTCTCGGCCGTGTGCGTGCCCGACTCATCACCGCGCGAGACGAACGTGGCGCCCGCTTCAGAGATCTTCTTCAGGGCATCCACCACGGGAAGGCCCTTGACGCCGGCCGGATCGGCAGCAGGACCAACGATGATGAAGTCGTTGTACATGACGTCCTGACGCTCGGTGCCGTAGCCGTCGGCCACGAAAGCCTCTTCCTTGGCCTTGGCATGCACGAGCAGGACATCCGCGTCCTTGTTCTTGCCGAGTTCGAGGGCCTCGCCGGTACCCACTGCGATGACCTCGACCTTGTACTCAGGATGCGCCTCTTCGAATGCGGGGATCAGCACGTCGAAAAGTCCGGAATCCTGGGTGGATGTCGTGGAGGCTAGAATCAGGTCGGTCGCCTCGACCGCCTCCTCCGCTTCTGCGGTCTCCTCGACCGTCACCTCTTCTTCGCAGCCCGCAAGCGAGAACACGAGCGCGAACGCGAGCATGACGACAAGCGAACGCAGGACAGCACTACCCCTCAAGCGATCGATCATTTGTGCTCCTTTCCAAGTGCGGGAGGCAGGATCGTTTCCGGTCCTACCCTATCGGCCCTGGTTCCGTGGCGGCCGCTCTTCCGCGGTAGGCTCACAGGGCTCGGAGGCTATGGCCCGCGTATCGGACGCGGGTTGCTAGAGGGCAGTTTACCGCAACCGGTCGAAACGACAACCGAGGGCGGCAGGCTCGGCGGCTACAGCGCGCCGCGGAGGTAAGCGGCGAATGCAAGGGCTGCACGCGTGAGAGTGCGCCGTGGCAGCACCAGGAACAGCGGCCTTCGCACCGGGAAGCCGGCGCCGAGCACGCTGGCGACGGTACCAAGCTCCAACGCCTTGGCCGCGACCTGAGCACTCACGATGCCCAGCCCCATACCGCCTTCCACGGCGCTTACGATCGCCTCGTTCGTGCCGAGTTCCATCACCACATCCAACTCCGCGGGGTCCACATTGCCGCGCCGTATGACCTCTTCGGCGGCGATCCGCGTGCCCGAGCCGAGTTCGCGAACGATGAACGGCTCGTCGGTCAGTTCCAGGAACGTCACAGCTCCACCGGATGCCAGACGGTGGCCGGGCGGGCAGATGAGCGCCAGATCGTCGGTGCCGAGGCCCTCGTACAGCACCCGGGCGCCGTGCACTTCGGCACCGGTCATGCCCAGATCGGCGTCGCCCGCCTCCACATGTTCGACCACATCGGTGCTGTCGTACACGCGAAGAGTGACACCCACCTCGGGATTGTCCTTCAGGAACCCGCCGAGGATACGCGGCAGGAGGTACTGCCCTGGCGTGGTGCTGGCCGCCACCGTCAACCGACCGGTGATGATGTCGGACAGAGATGCGATGGAGTCTCGCGCTTCATCGAGCTCGGCGATCACGCGTCTCGCGTAGGGTATGAGCATCCGGCCCGCCTCGGTCAGCGCGATCTTGCGATAGCCCCGGTCGATCAAAGTGGCGGCAACATCCGCTTCCAGCCCCTGTATCTGCATCGTCACCGCAGGCTGGGAGATGCCCAGCACGCGCGCGGCGGCAGAGAACGAACCGTGGTCGGCAACGGCGATGAAAGTCCTCAGTTGACTGACGTTCAAGCGTTCCCCTCCCGGCACTTGCACACTCCATCCTCATGCTAGCGCACTCCCTTCTGTTTGCCAGAGCCGCAACTGTGGCAAACTGCACTAAGTGAGAAGCGTTCTCACCTTGAGGAGCGAGACAGTGCGCCAGGTGGACTCGAAGACAAGAGCACGGACGGCACGCGCTCTGTACGGCGGTGCGCGCATGAGCGCCCAGCGGGTGCTAATCGCCGAGTCTGTCCTGGTGATGCCGGGCGCCTTCACCGCTGAAGACCTGCACCGCACGGTGGCCGATCGCTCCACCCACATCGGACTGGCCACCGTCTACCGCGCGCTGGGGGCGATGCTGTCCGCCGGGACGGTCGTCGCCGTCGGCGAGCGCGACGGTTCCGCGCTCCTCGCCTACTGCAACCGCAACGACCATCACCATCACCTTGTGTGCACCGCATGCGGCAGCGTCCTCGGCATCGAATGCCCGCTCGAAGAAGCCGTGCTCCAGGCAGCAGAAGACGCGGGACACCTGGTGACCAGCCACGAGATCACTCTGTACGGCCTGTGCGCCGACTGCAGGACAAGAGACAGGGACGCCTGATGTCGCACATACACATCCCCGACGGCGTCCTCCCGGTATGGCTCTGGCTTGGGGCATGGCTCCTCGCACTCGGGATGCTGACTGTATCGTCTCGCATGGCCACCCGCGAGCAGTCCCGCCGGGCGGTGCCACTGATCGGAGCGGTCTCGGCGCTCGTGCTGGTGGCGATGTCCAGCGAGATCGTGCCGCTCGCGTACCACGTCAATCTCACGGTGGTCGCAGGCGTTCTGCTCGGCCCGTGGCTAGGGGCCATCTCCGCATTCATAGTCGTCCTCATACTCGCGCTGTTCGGTCACGGCGGAATCACCGTGGTCGGCTTGAACGCGCTTGTGATCGCAGCCGAGATGGCACTCGGCTGGACCCTCGTGCGCGGAGGGATGCGGCTCTTCGGGCGCAAGCGCGTCCGTCCGGTAGCGGCAGTATCGACCGTGATCGCGCTGGCGATCACCACAACGATGCTCGTCGGGATCGTCGCTCTCGCGGGCAGCGGCGCTACAGTGCGCGAGACCGGCGCTCTCGACGCCGAGACGCTCGAGTTCCGCAACCCGTTCTCGAACGGCATCGTGTCTGTAGGCCTCTTGAGGGAGCACGAGCACGAATCGGCCGAAGAACACGCGGAACACGGCAACAGCCTGTCGGTAAGTCGCTTCGCGGCGGTCGTCTACACCCTCGGCCCGTTCGGATGGCTGCTCGAAGCGCTCGTCACGGCCGGCATACTCGGCTACGTTGCTCGCGTGCGCCCGTCTCTGGTGCTAAGCACCGAACGCGGGGCAGAGCATCCGCACTACGGCGACGAGCACGGGAGGCACTAGTGGACGTCACCGCCGTAGATCGATCGGCCGTACTGGGCGACACGATGCTTCACCGGGCCGCCGCGGTAAGCAAGCTCGTGGCGACCGGGCTGATACTCGCTGCCGTGGTGAGCGTGAACGACACCCTCGTGGCGCTCGGGCTGGCGCTCTCGCTCACCGGGGCCGCCGCCGCGCTGCGGCTCCCTCTTCGCAAGATGTTGCCGCTTGCCCTCTACCCCGCGCTGTTCGCGCTCGTGTTCGCCTTCGCAGCGGCACCCGGACCGGTCACCGGTGCGCTGCTGGTCCTGAAAGCGGTCACGGCAGCGCTGGCAGTGGTGATGCTGATGTTCTCCACCCCCTACCCCCAGGTGTTCGCACCACTGCAGCGTGTCACCCCCGAGATCGTCGGCGACGCGCTGCTCATGACATACCGGTCGCTGTTCATACTCGCCGAGAAATACAGCGACCTGCTTCGGATCGTGCGCCTGCGCTCGGGCGTCTCCGCCCGGCAGCCGGTGCGTGCAGCCCGCGCAACCACCCGCGCGCTCGGGGGGCTGCTGCTCTACTCGTTCGACCTCTCGCAACGCGAGTACGACATCCTGAGGCTGCGCGGATACGAAGGCGGCCTGCGCGTGACGCCACAGCCCGTCAGGGAGCCTGGCGCCGACTTCGCGGCGATCGCCTACGGCGTTCTGATCCTCGGAGTGGTACTTGCCTTCACCCGCTTCGCCACGGGCCTGGCCGGCTACTCCTGGCTCGTGGTCGTCGTCGGTCTGATCGACCTTGGTTGCGGGCTCATTATCGGACGGAGATCGCGATGAGACACCACACTCACGACCGGGGACGCTTGGCCGGAGCCGAGGAGGTCGTGCGCATCAGCTGCGTGCGACACACCTACGAGGACGGCACGAGCGTGCACCTGTGCGGCCTGGACTTCCTGGCGCACAGGGGTGCCCGCGTCGCCGTGCTGGGGCCCAACGGCTCCGGCAAGACGACGATGCTCTACCACATACTCGGCTTGCTCAAGCCACAGGAAGGCCAGGTAACCGTGTTCGGAGTATCGCCCTCAGAAGAATGGCCGACGATCCGTCGGCACATCGGGGTCATGCTGCAGAACGTCGACGAGCAGCTCCTCGCGCCAACGGTCATCGACGACGTAGCCTTCTCGCCCAGACAGTACGGCCTGCCGGAAACCGAGGCGCGAGAGCGCGCCGAACGTGCGCTGGCCCTGGTCGGCATCGGGCACCTGGCCGACCGCGTGCCGCACAATCTCTCCGGCGGCGAGAAGCGCAAGGTTGCTCTCGCCGGCGCGCTGGCGATGGATCCCGAGTTGCTCGTACTCGACGAGCCGTTCGAGGGCCTCGACCCCACCTCGCGCGGCTCCCTGCTCGACTTGATGAGCGACCTCGCACGGGAGCGGGGGATGACGATAATCATGTCCACCCACGACATCAACAGCGTCCCGGAGTTCGCCGACTATGCGTATGTCCTCTCTCCCGGAGGCAAGATCGCTATGTACGGCACGCCTGAGGAACTCTTCGCCGCGCCGGATGCGCTTGCGACGAGCAACATCGAGCCGCCGATTCTTGCCGAGTTGTTCGCGCGGCTGCGCGAGCGGGACGCGGGCGCGCCGCCACCCGCACTGTCGGTAGCCGATGCGGTCGATGCGCTCGCAGAGTGGAAGGGCCAGGCGGACTAGGGAGCCTGTTCGGCTACTGGCCGACCGCACACGCCTCGGACAGGAACAGCACCCCGCGCTGCTCGAGCGTGTCCGCCAGAAGCCACATCGCCCGGCCGCCGAGATCCGCAGCGTCTATCACTCGGATCACATCCGCATACGCTGCACTGTCAGGCAGCAGCCGTACGAGCGCGTTCGGGCATTCCCCGAGCAAGCTCTTGTTGAGTATGCCGCCCTGCCTGTCGGGCGCGACACCCACGTACAGGATGCCCAGGTCCACCAGGTCGTTGAAGAAGTGCGTTCCCAGAGAGAGATCGGGACTGAGGCCCGCATGCATCTCTGCGATCTCGCACAGCACACGCGCGTTCCTGATCTGCGACAGCGTGGCGGGCACGCCCAACTCGGGCATGCGCGTCCCCCAACGTCCGGGTCCGGCCAACATCACGCTGCGCACGCGGTCTTCGGAGTTGGCGATTCGACCGACGAGTTGCGCCACCGCGTAGCGCTCTTCGATCGGCAGTACCCCGTAGCGCTCGGGCACTACGTAGACCAGACGGTCGATCTCCGTCGCCAGGCTCTGACCGATCAGCGGGCCGCCGGTGCTGATCATCACGAGGTCGGCGGGAATCGGGTCAGGGAAGCGCAGATGCGTCAGCTCGCCTGTGAAATGGAACGGCCGGCACTGCAGGAGGTTAATCCTGTAGCCCTCCTCGTCCAGGAAGTTGACGGTGAACTCGATATCCACCGGATGGCGATAGGCCTTGCCCAGAGTCTCGAGGATCAGCCGCATCCGATCGGGCAGATCCGTGTCGGACAGCAGCCGATCGAACGTGAGGACCTGCGAGAAGACATCTTCGAGGCCCGCCGACCTGGCACGCGACTCCAGCGCAGTATCCCTGGAGGCGAAGATCTCGAGCAGAAGAGGTCCCGAGGCGCGCACAACCTGCTCGAAACTCCGAGACACGTGCGCGTTCTCCTCGAGATCCAGCACGTTCACTATCTTCTGGCTGTACTTGCGCACTTCATCGGATGAGCCCTCGGGTCGCAGCATCGGCGCGCTTAGAGCCACTACGCGGGTGTAGTCGTCATCATGACGATCGACCGCCCTGGTCCCGAGGCCGAAGACCAGCCTCAGCATGCCTTGCCTGGGATCTATGCTCTTGTTCCACACGTAGGGGTTGAACGAGTAGCCCACCCCGCCGATGTGCGGATAGTAGAGCCGGCCCTGGAACTCGCCGGAGACGCGCTGCACCAGCACCGCCATCTGCTCATCCCGGTGGAGAAGCCCTCTGTGCAGTCGGTACGAGAGCGCCTCCTCACTCATGGTGCTCGCGTACACCGAGCGCACGGCGTCGATGAACGCCTCGAGGCGCTGCTCGGGATCGCCCTGGTTCGCGCAGAACACGCTCTCGTACTTGCCTGAGAAGGAGTTCCCGTACGCATCTTCGAGCAGGCTCGACGAACGCACTATCAGTGGCGACTGGCCGAAGTAGTCGATGATCTCGCGGAACTGCTCGACCACCACCGGCGGAAACGAGCCGCTGCTGATCTTGTCTGCGATCCGGGCAGCGCGCTCGAACAGCTCGTCGTCGGCTCTCAGCCGGAACCGGTCCCACCAGCAGTCGTTGCGCACCAGATAGCTGTAGAAGACATCCGAGCCCACGTAGAAGGAGTCATGGATCTCGAGGGACTCGGCCAGCTCGGGAACTTCGCGAGCGAGGATGCGCCTGGCCAACAGCATGCCTACCGACTTGCCTCCAACCAGCCCGGTGCCGATCATGCGTTTGCCGACAGCCAGGAGGTCACCAAGAGTGAAGTAGGACGCGCACAGTTTGAACAGCTCGTCATTCTCGTCGCGGCTGAGCAGCATCTTGGTCAACCGTGTCGTCAGAGACGCCAGGTACTCGTCGTCGGCTCCGCCGTGTTCGGAGGCCTCGAACGCCTCGCGCGCCTCGACGAATGCGGACGTCCAGGGATCGGACCAGTCCACGTTGGTGTCGATCCACGGCTGAGGCGATCGCGACAAGATCCCGGCGAGGATGGCGCTCCGCGTGACCGGTTCGACGTCTTCACCCTCCCACGAGTGCAACATGTACATCGTCGGAGACCGACGGTCGAACACCTTCAGCGGCAGCACGTACAGCGTGTCCGCGCTCCGGAAGACGTCCAGGACCACCTGTGCCGTGTCGTGGATGGCCCGGGTGGCCAGTGGTGTGTGCACGTCCCGGAAGAGCACGAACATCGCGACAGTGTCGTACTCGTAGAGGTAAGGACAGGTCAGGCGGAAGAAGTTGCCGAGCATCCGATCGCTGAACCAGTCCGCTGCAAGGCCCGACAGACAGTCGAACAGGTAGTAGACGGCATCGTGGCCGTTGCGGTCGATGACGGTGAGGATCTCGCTGATGAACTGCTCGAATCCCACTGCGGGATCCAGCTCGTGGACCTCGGCGGGAAGCCCCTGCGGCAGCAGGGCGGCGTGATCGGCGAATCGGAAGTACACAAGCTTCCGGCCAGCCTCGCGGGTGTACTCGCAGTACCGCTCGACGAACGGGGTGAAGTCCTGCAGATCGTCGACCTGCAGCACTATGTTGTCGCCGGACCACACGCCACCGAGGACCCGATCAAGGGCCGGGATACCACAGCTGAGATCGGTGCGTTTGGCCATCGAAGGCACGTCCTGTCGACGCAGTTATAGGTTCCCCGCCACCTGCTCATTCTCCAACAAGACTAGCGTGTATCAAGTCTGCGAACGAAGACGTGTTGCCAGTTGTTCAAGAAATCCGCCCTGTTCTGGTAGGGTACTGGAGTCACCTGTGCGAACAACTACCTGTAGTACCCCTGTGCACAGCGACGTAGGGAGAGGCATGACGAGCGCACCGCTCTCACCTGAAGCAATCCGCGCCCAGCTGGCCGAACTAGGCCTGGCCGGCCACGGAGCCGTGCACCGCAACCTGCCACCGGCGGAACTCATAGCGCGCTCGCTGGCACGCGGTGAAGGCATCCTGGCTGCCAACGGCGCACTGGTGGTCAAGACCGGCGAGCCGTCGGGCCGCTCGCCCAACGACCGCTTCATCGTCGATGAGGGAGACACCTCCGAACTGGTGTCCTGGGGCGAGATCAACAAGCCGTGCCAGCCCGCACTGTTCGACCGCCTGCTGGACAAGGCACGCGGCTACCTGCACGACCGCGACCTCTACGTCTTCGACGGCTTTGCCGGCGCCGAGCGGACCTACCGGCTCCCGATACGCGTGGTCGCCGACGCGACATGGCATGCGCTCTTCGCGAACACGCTCTTCGTCCGCCCGTCGGCCATCGAACTCGCGGACTTCGCACCGGGGTTCACCGTGATCGCGTGCGGCGGACTGCGCGCGAGCGCCGACTTCGACGGCACGCGTACGTCGGTGTTCGTCGGCATAAGCTTCACCCGCAAGCTCGTTCTCATTCTGGGCAGCATGTACGGTGGGGAGATAAAGAAGGCCGTCTTCTCGGTGATGAACTACTTGCTGCCGCAGCGGGACGTATTGCCGATGCACTGCTCGGCGAACGTCGGCGATTCGGGCGACTCCGCGTTGTTCTTCGGCCTGTCGGGCACCGGCAAGACGACGCTGTCGGCGGACCCGTCGCGACACCTGATCGGAGACGACGAGCACGGCTGGAGCGACCACAGCATCTTCAACTTCGAGGGCGGCTGCTACGCGAAGACCATCAGGTTGTCGCCCGATAAGGAACCGCAGATCCACGACGCCATCAAGTTCGGTTCCATCCTGGAGAACGTCGTGATCGATCCGCATACCAGGGCAATCGACTACGACTCGGACTTCCTCACCGAGAACACGCGCGCGACCTACCCGATCGAGCATATCCCGGGCGCGGTCCTGGGCGGAGTCGGCGACCACCCGCGCAACGTGTTCTTCCTCACGTGCGACGCCTACGGAGTGCTGCCACCCATCTCGAAGCTCACGCCGGAGATGGCGAACTACCACTTCCTGTCCGGCTTCACGAGCAAGGTCGCGGGGACCGAAGCCGGCATCACCGAACCGCAGCCGACGTTCTCGGCCTGCTTCGGGGAACCCTTCATGCCACTGCCTGCCACGCGCTACGCGACCATGCTGGCCGAGCGCCTCAGCCTGCACGAGACACACTGTTGGCTCGTGAACACGGGCTGGACCGGCGGACCGTACGGCACGGGGCACCGCATGAGCATCGAGCTGACACGCGGGCTCATAGCTGCTGCACTGGACGGCTCGCTCGCCACCACCGAGTTCACGCCGCACCCCATCTTCAAGGTGCTCGTGCCGCGCGAATGCCGGTGTGCCGCAGCCGATACCCTCGACCCCCGCGCAACATGGACGGATGGTGCGGCATACGACGCGACCGCCCGAAAGCTCGCCGGCATGTTCGCCGAGAACTTCAAGAAGTACGCATCTCAGGCATCGCCCGAGGTGGTCGCGGCAGGCCCTGACCCCGACGCCTGAGGCACAGGCCGTACCGGCGCTGCCGGGGAGCGGATGGCTCGCCCGCGAGAACGGCACGTAGTTGACGCTCATAACATAACGCTTGACGCGAGCACCGCTAGGGCACAAGCTCGCCATATCCTTTGGGGAGGAACCATAAGCGCGTCAACGCAATGAAGGGGGAGCAAGAATGAGACGGAACAGATTGGTTGCGTGCTTGGTGCTGGTGGTCCTGGTCGCGATGCTTGTCGTGCCGGCAGTCGCGTTCGCAGGTGGGGACCAGGTCTTCAGGCCGGATGACTCCGGCTACAACGTCGACGGCGGAGAGCAGTCCGACGGAGTGCTGCCGGATTGGGCACCCCGTGAGGAGCAGTCGACACTGCCGTAGGGCAGTCTCTAGAGAACAGCTGCAACTCGAACGCGTCGGACTCAATGTCCGGCGCGTTCGTCATTCCCCGGCTGGGCTACTCTCCGATGCCGAAGACGTTGCCCAGAGCGAAAGCTACCCAGAAGAGAGCGGGGACCATGCCCATCGC
>JAFGNP010000107.1 GCA_016926975.1 Coriobacteriia bacterium
CACGGGCCGACCGTGAGCGGGCACTATCCAGTCGCAGTCGACGGTGGCTATCCGCTCCAGCGACACGACCACCATGCCCGGATCGATCGCGTACGGCAGGCGGTGCTTCTCCCACAGCTCGCTGAGGTAGAGGGCGTCGCCCGTGAAGAGCACGCGATCCGCCGTGAGGAAGCCGTGATGTCCGAGTGTGTGGCCGGGCAGTGGGATCGCCGTGGCGCGCGGGTCATCGAACTCCTCGAGGTAGCCGTCGACATGACAGGGCACGCCTCGGAAGAGCTTCGTGGTCATAGCATCGCTCGGTTTCGCCCAGCTGAACATTCCGCGGATGTTGATGTCCGGATTCTCTACCAGCGCTGCGTCATCGCGAGCAGCGTACACACGTGCTCCCGCGTCGCGCAGGATGTGCGCCACCGAGAAGTGGTCCGCATGGCCGTGCGTTACAGCCAGCGTGTCGATCGGAGTCGCGGCGTAAGGCGCCTCGTCCTCGCAGGTGTCTATCGCCAGGCCGGCGATGAAGCCGGCGTTCGTCAGGCCGGGCACAACATAGGTGTCCCCGGCCAGTCGTGTGGCGTTGTACGGTACTGATGGCATGGAGACAGTATGGCACTTGCGCGTCGCTCTGCGCTGGCTCTGTGAGGCCGGGCCGGCGACCCGGGGCCGCGACAGGCGGCCTCCGCGCGTGCTACTCTGTACCGCCCCTCCCGCAGTCGAGTTCTGGAGTACCCATGCGCGCCGCTGATATCCGCAACATCGCGATCATCGCCCACGTCGACCACGGCAAGACCACCATCGTGGACCGGCTGCTTCAGGCCACCCACGTCTTCCGCGACAACCAGCAGGTGGTCGACCAGGTGCTCGACAGCAACGACCAGGAGCGCGAGCGCGGTATCACGATCCTCGCCAAGAACATCTCGGTGCGCTACGGCGACGTGAAGATAAATGTGATCGACACGCCTGGCCACGCCGACTTCGGCGGCGAGGTTGAGCGCGTGCTGAAAATGGCCGACGGGTGCCTGCTCATCATCGACGCCTTCGACGGCCCCATGCCGCAGACGCGCTTCGTGCTGCGTCACGCGCTCGAGCACGGCCTCAAGCCGCTCGTGGTGGTGAACAAGATCGACCGCAAGGGCGCTCGTCCGCTCGAGGTCATCGACGACGTGTTCGATCTGATGGTGGAGCTTGGCGCCGACGACGAGCAGCTCGACTTCCCCATCATCTACACCAGCGCCGTGAACGGCTACGCGCGGCTCGATCCTGACGACGGCAACATGGACATGACACCTCTGCTCGATGCGATCGTCGAACACGTCCCTTGCCCCGACGTCGACCCCGACGGTCCCGTTGCGATGCAGGTCTGCACGATCGATCACTCGGAATACGTTGGCCGAATCGGCATCGGGCGCATCTTCTCGGGCACCATGCACGACGGCGAGAAGATCCTAGTCATCAAGAACGACGGCAGCCGCTACCAGGCCACCGTCAAGCAGCTCTTCACCTTCGAGGGCATGGGACGTGCCGAGGCCCAGCAGGCGCACGCCGGCGATATCGTGGCTGTCGTCGGCGTGGACGATGCCGACATCGGCGACATGTTCACATGCCGCCTCGAGCCGGTGCAGCTCGACCCGATCCAGGTGGAAGAGCCGACGATGTCGGTGGTCTTCGCGGCGTCCACGAGCCCGCTGGTAGGCAAGGAGGGCACCATCGTCGGCGGTCGGCAGATCAAGGAGAGGTTGCTTCGCGAGGCCGAGTCCAACATCTCGATGCGCATCACCGAGAGCGAGGACAAGACCGGTATGGAAGTCGCCGGCCGCGGCGTGCTCCACCTCTCCGTACTGATGGAGACCATGCGCCGCGAAGGCTACGAGTTCCAGGTGGGCCGCCCGCAGGTGATCATCAAGCACGACGGCGGCAAGAAGCTCGAGCCGCTCGAGCAGGCCGTCGTCGACGTGCCGAGCGAGTACGCCGGCAAGGTCATCGAGATCTTCGGCAGCCGTGGCGGCGAGATGACCGACATGATCCAGCGCGACGACCAGGTACACCTCGAGTTCAAGATCGCCACCCGTGGCGTGATGGGTCTGCGCACGCGCATCCTGAACGCGACGCGCGGCGAGGCCACACTGTTCCATCACTTCTTCGAATACGGTCCGTACCAGGGCGACATCGGCGGGCGCATCAACGGCTCGCTCATCGCGATGTCCACGGAGAAGTCGGTCGCCTACGCGCTCGATGCGCTCCAGCAGCGCGGCAAGATGTTCGTCGGTCCGGGCGAGATGTGCTACGAGGGCATGATCGTGGGCGAGCACGCCAAGGACAACGACCTCGTTGTGAACGTGGCCAAGGCCAAGCAGCTCACCAACATGCGTGCCGCTTCGGCCGACAAGGGCATCATCCTCGCGCCGCCGATCACATTCACGCTCGAAGAGGCGCTCGAGTACATCGAGGACGACGAACTGGTGGAGGTAACGCCGAAGTCGATCCGCCTGCGCAAGCGGCTGCTCTCCGAAAACGACCGCAAGAAGAACCGCAGGAGTTAGCGGGGAGTACCCGGCCAACTGGGGAACGTACCCTACGGGGATTCGCCGATCCGGGCTTGCGGTTGGGGGCATCGCGTGATGAGAAGGCATCTCGGGGCAGCGGTATTGGTCGTGGCGCTGGTCGCCCTGTGGACCGTAGGTGTCAATGGCCCGGCTGCAGCGGAACCCCGCACGGTCCGTGTCGGACTGTACGAGAACGAGCCGAAGATCTTCACGGACGATGCAGGCGAACCGGCAGGCATCTTCGTGGACATAATCGAGGCTATCGCCGAGGAGGAGGGCTGGGAGCTCGAGTACGTGTCGGGCACTTGGTCCGATGACCTCGAGGCACTCAGCAGTGGCGAGATAGACTTGATGCCTGACGTAGCGTATACGGCCGAGCGCGACGACCTGTACGACTTCCACGAGTGTCCGGTGGTTGAAAGCTGGTCGTACGTGTACGTCCCGATCGGAACCCGGGTAGACAGGATATCTCAGCTTGAAGGGACGCGTGTCGCCGTACTCGAGGGCTCGGTGCAGGAGACGGTGTTCCAGCAGATGGTCGACGGCTTCGAGCTGGACGTGACGCTCGTTTCGGCGGACTCGCTCGAAGAGGCCTTCCTGCTCGTCTCAGCCGGTAACGCCGATGCGGCGATAGCGAACTACCTGTTCGGGGACTACTTCAGTGCAGAGTGCGGTCTCGAGAAGACCCCGATAGTCTTCAACGCGATTCCGCTTCACTTCGCTACGGCCCAGGGACGCAATGCGGACTTGCTCGACGCGATAGACCGGCATCTTGTCGAATGGCTCGATGAGCCGGGGTCCGTCTACTACAAGACGATCCGGCGGTACATGACCAGCGAGGAAGACGAACGGATCCCCTCGTACATCTTCTGGATACTGGGTGGTGCGGCAGGCCTGCTGGTCCTCTCGACGGCTCTCATAGCCCTGCTGCGTTGGCAGGTGAACGTCCGGACGCGACACCTGCTGGAGGCCCAGGCCGAACTCGAGAAGCATCGCGAGCACCTTGAGGAGCTGGTCGAGGAGCGCACGCGGCAGCTCGAGGAAGCCAACAGTGAGCTCGCGTCGATCAGCGAGGCCAAGAGCGAGTTCCTGGCGTTCATGAGCCACGAGCTGCGCACAGAACTCAACTCGGTGATCGGCTTCTCCGAGATGATGCTCATGGGACTGCCGGGCGTGCTGAACGACGATCAGAGGCATCAGATGACCATGATCAACCACGCAGGCAAGAGCCTCCTGCGGCTGATCAACGATGCTCTCGATCTCGCCAAGATCGAGTCGGGCAGCGTGGAGGCGATACGCGCCCCCTTCGAGCTCTCCTCGCTTGTGCACGATGTCGTCGGCACGCTTGAAGTGCAGGCTGCGGAGCAGGAACTCGAGCTCGTGGAGGAGCTACCCGAGGGGGAAGTAACCGTTGATTCCGACGAGCACTTCGTGCGGCAGATCCTCCTGAACCTCGTGGGCAACGCGCTCAAGTTCACGGACGCTGGCCGTGTGACGGTGACGATGGAAGAGGCCGAGGACAAGGTGGTACTGAAGGTCCGCGACACAGGCCCCGGCATCGACCCCGAGCACTTGCAGCATGTCTTCACCCCCTACTGGCAGGGAACGGATACGGGGCGTCTGAGTATCGGAGGCGCGGGACTGGGGCTCTCGATATCCTCGAGGTTGGCCGAGTTGATGGGCGCGTCACTCACCGTCGACAGCACCCCCGGAGAGGGATCGACGTTCATTCTCACGCTGCCTGTGGATATGCCGTAGAGCGCTTCCGCAGAACGGAGGCCAGTCCATGGTGATCAGACCCGTCGAGCCCGGGGAGACCTCGGCTGCAGCCGAGGTCCACCGCCTTGCGTTCGGCAGTGACGTGGAAGCGGACCTGGCGTTCGCGCTCATGCGAGACGACGCCTTCGTCCCGGCCCTGTCCTTCGCGGCCGAGGACGGCGGGAAGCTCCTCGGCCACGTCCTCTTCACGCGCGTGTGGCTGGAGCGAGACGACGGCAAGCCCGGGTTTCCGCCGCCGCTGCTTGCTCCGTTGGCGGTCGTTCCGGAATCGCAGCGCGAGGGTGTGGGGACCTCGTTGGTGGAGGCGGCCATAGCACTCGCGCGCGAGTCGGGGGAGATTGCGGTATTCGTCTTCGGCGATCCTGCCTTCTACGGGCGGTTCGGTTTCGTTGGCGCGGCCGAGTCAGGCGTGCGTGCGCCCCACCCCGTTCAGCCCGAGTGGGGCTGGCAGGTACTGGAGCTCGAGCCCGGCCTCCTCGGGCCATCCGGCGCGTTGAAGGTGGCGCCTCCTCTCGATTCGCCGGAGATGTGGCGCGAGTAGCCGGATGCGTTGAGTGAGAGGGCGGGCAGGGGCGCTAATAGCTTGAAGTTTGCAGAGTAGGCCCCATGCAGGATTGGAGAGGATGGCTATGACGTTCTCCACTGGGGAGCATTTGGTGGTTGAAATCCCCGCGACGTCAGCACGACTGTTGCTATCCCCTGCTCCAGACGGCTGGGGGGACATCATGGGGCTTGAGGCCGATTTCGAGCAAAGGCTTGCCGCGCTGGGGACTGACGTATTCGATGGTCATGGGCTTGACCTGCAGACTGGCGGACTTCGGCTGTTCCTGGGGGGAGTCTCCGAGCGCGATGCGAAGGCAGTAATCGCGGAGATGCTTAGATCGCGTCCTGCGGGTCGGAACGCCGATTTCGATGTGCGGCTCTCGGGAGGAGCGTCTGAAACGACGACTGGCGATGCGGGAACCGGGCGCCTTCAAGTTCAAGACGGAGATGTGTTCCGCATCCAGCTAGACGAAGGGGATGCCGTCTTCGGCCGTGTGGTCGACGCGAACTTCAGGCTGGGCAAAGTCCCCGGTCTCGTACTTGCGTACGTCTACGATCTTGTGAGCACTCAGACGACCCCCGGTATGTCTCATCTGTCGCCGCAGTGTCTGCTCATACCAGTACAGATAACCAATCTGATGGGTTGGAAGAGGGGTGCCTTCAAGACCGTATGCCGAGTACCCCTGACAGCAGTCGACCTCTTGCCGGTCCACAACTTCGCATACTGGGACAAGAATCGGCCGATTGTGGTTGATCAGACTGGGGCCGAGGTCAAGTCTGATTGCGAGCCATGCGGTGTGTTCCTTCTCGCCGGCTATGACATGATCATCGACAGAGTTAGGGCGGCGCTGGGGCGGGTACCGCTGGAGGGTGCTGCGGATAGTTAGGCAGGGGCGACGCGCCGATTGTGCGCACCCAATAAGCCTCAGCGGAGCGCCCCCGTAGCGCCACCACCTCGGGCGCGGCACGCGCAGCGCATGCCGCAGCTTCTCGCCAACGATGTCTCCTACGCCTACGACGCCGACGGGATGCGGCAGGTCGCGACCGCAGGCGGCGTCACCACCCGCTATGTGGTAGACGAGCTCACCGACGAGATCGTGGCGCTCACCGACGCCG
>JAFGNP010000108.1 GCA_016926975.1 Coriobacteriia bacterium
GAGCGCACCGAAGGTCAGCCGATCGTTACCCGCCCCGAGCAGGATCTGCAGCGACGTGGGGTTAGCGAAGGCATACGACTCCAGCGTGTCTCCTGAGACCGTCGTGACGCCACCGACGCTCTCCACGAGGACCGTGTTGTCGACAGGGTCCACCAGCGAGCCCGTCAAGTCCACGACCACGAACGGTGTCGGCCCGACGCTCCACGTGGGCTCCAGCCCGACGAACCGGAACACGTCATCGCCAGCGATGAACGTCCCTGAGTCAGGTCCACTCGGCAGGTAGGTGACGGACTCATAAGGTCCGCCAGCCAGCGCCAGCGTGTCGAAGCCGCGCGGCCCGCCGTCGACAAGGCCGGACAACGAAGCGCCGGGGCCGAACAAGAACAGGTCCTCATTGTCAGGCGCACCTGACAGATTCTCGAACCCAACGAATCCCACAGGACCGGCCGTGCCGCTGCCTGGTCCGTCGATCGCCCATGTCAAGTCTCCGGGCAAGGTTATAGTGAGACAGTCGTGCCCTTCACCGCCGGCCGCACGGACGCCACCGGCGAATGAACTATCAAGACTCCGCACCGTCAACAGGTCGGTGCCGCCGCCGAGATCGACGGCGATCGACATGGTCGGCACGCGGAATGTGAACGGCAGATAGGGATCGGCTATCGGCTGCCCGTTGACTGCTGACGCGCCGATAGCAGCCATCCACCCGTCGCCATCGATACCGTCGTCGGCAATCTCAACGATATCGCCATCCACGGTACCTGTGAACGTCAGCGTACCGACGACCTCGTCGTATGAGGCGACGGACGATGACGGTTCACCGAGCATCTCCGCCATCACAGCAGGGTCTGCGGGTGGCGTGGATTCTGTAGAGGGCGCAGCACCCTGGTCGGTCTGTTCGGTGACACCGATTAGACCGGGGTCTGTCGCAACGGCCGAAGTGGTAGCCTCCTGCGCCGCTGCAGACTGCGGATATACGCCAAACACAAGCGCGCTCACGGCAGTGAGCGCTACCAGGAAGACGAGCGCCTCGAGCCCACGGCTCGGAGCGTGTACGGAGATTCGTCGTCGATCCCCAGACGACGTCTGGCCGGGTGACCAGTGGCGGACATGCGAGCCGACAATGGGTTGCGTGAAAATCGGCGCTACTGCCGATGAACCCACGGCCCTCACCTCCCGATCTCCGACGTACACGTTCGCAGACAGCAACAGAAAGAACCCCGTAAAAGGCTCAGGCTGAAGTCGATGGTTAGGCTGTCGCAGGTGAAGCCGCCCCCGGACGGTGCATGATCGCCGGGATCTGACAACGGCCCGATCCCTGGGCGCGCAACGCTACCCGCACACGCGTCGAAGCGGAAAGCAACACCGTACACGAATCCTCCCCCACACTGTTGGTCGGCCACCCCAATGTTGAAGCCGTCCAGACTCTGTACCCAATCGCCCCCACAATGTGACGCTCATCACAGTACTTCTTCGCAATTACCGAGCGCAACCCTGCCTGCCTCAGAAGGCAAACGAGCGGGCCTCGGCACATATTCTCGGCCGTAGGCGATGTGATTGCGGGACAGCACGCATCAAGCGGTCAGCGCCCCGGCGCAGCCTCCCACATCAGCACGGCGCGAACCCCGAACACCAGCGCGGCGATCAACGTGACAAGCCCTCCGAGGAAGAGGAGCTGACGGGCCTGATCGACGTCCTCTCGAGCCTGCTGGTACGTCTCGACAGCATCGTCGGCAACAAGCGCAGCCCGATCGATCGCCTGGAGGCCTTCATCGCTGTTGAGGGCGAGTCGTGCCAGCCAGTCCGTCTCCACCAGAGCCACGTACGACTGGAACGCGGCGTCGATGCGACCTTGGTCCCGAGCCACGATCGCAGCCTCGATCTCCCCTAGGGCGGCCGAGATCTCCTCGAGACGCTGCAGGACTTGGGTGTTCGAGTACAAGACAGGCGCCGCGGACGAACCGGCGCGCATCCGCCCCAGCGAGGCATCGTAGTCTGCTCGGACATCCCTCACCAGTTGCTCGGCCTGTTCGATCGTCACGCCCTCATCCGCGAGTCTCTGGAGCGTGTCCAGCGTGTTCGCCACAGCCTCGAACGCCTCGGTACGATCCACTGCGAACTCGGCAGAAGCCAGAAGCATATCGTTGTACTCGGCGAGCGCGTCCGCCCGCTCTACTAGCACCTGGCGCATCTCCCCTGCTCGACCTGACGGAACGATCGTCGGCATCGTGAGTTCGGTAACGTCGGAACGGATGACCGCGAGTCTGTTGCGCAACGCCTTGAGTGAGTTCACGCTCTCGTACACGGCCGCTAGATCGGCTGAGAACTCCGCGGTCGGATCATGGGCGCTGCTCACGGACACGAACGACCCCACCTCGGCATCAAGGATTGCCCGAGCAGCCTCGAGCCGGGCATCGAGCACCTCTGCTCGCGTGGCACACGAATCGAGCTGGAATGCGGCCACCATCAGCGCGACAGCCACTGCCACCAGGATCAGCGCGATGACCGCATTGATCCCCGACTGCCCCCTCGATGGCTCCGCATCGTGCTGCTTCATGGACACCCCTCGCCAAATGTAGCAGGTGCAACTCATGACACGACAGCGTGGTTGTTCCGCGAGGCCGCGCCTCAAGGGCCGCTGAGCTGCCCACAACACACAAAAGCCGACTTCTCATGAGATCGGCTCTTGGAGTATAGCGATGGTGGGCCGTATAGGGATCGAACCTATGACCTTGGGATTAAGAGTCCCCTGCTCTACCAGCTGAGCTAACGGCCCGAACGCTCGC